>CAZFAL010000049.1:0-17548 GCA_964516945.1 uncultured Ignavibacteriales bacterium | reverse complement strand
ATTACTTCCGGCTGGAGTCCACAGGGATTGATTGACGAGAACTTCCGCAGGTCAGTTTCCAGATTCACCGCGATTCCGTGGTAGGAAATCCATTGTTTGGCGGCGACTCCGATGGAGGTGATTTTCCGGTCGCCGTCGGGTGTTTCCACCCATACGCCCGTTAGTCCTTTAACTCTCCTGGCGGCAACATCATAGTGTTTCAGGGTGTCAATAACTACCTGCTCGAGGGAGCGCATATATGTATGCAGGTCTCGTCCGCGCGCATCAAGGTCGAAAATCTGGTAACACACAAGTTGTCCGGGACCGTGATAGGTAACATCACCGCCACGTTCAATCTTGAACTGCGGGAGCGAGGGATCAACATGCGCAAGGTTTTCGGCGTGAGTTTGTCTGCCAAGTGTGATAACTGGCGGATGTTCAACTATGACCAGCAAATCGCGGATTAGGCCGCGTTTGCGCAATGACACCAATGACTTCTGCCAGGCGTGCGTTTCCTCATAGCCGCGCACACCGACATCAATCACCCAGCCGTTGCACGGTTTTTTCTGGTCCCGCTCGAAGGGTATCACAACTCGTTGGCTTCTTAGATAGCCACTCAGGCGTACACCAGCAAATGCGCCGGGTCGGTCAGCAGACCGCAGACCCGGTGCAGGAATTGCACTGCGATATGGCCGTCGACAAGCCGATGGTCAAAACTCAGGCCGAAGTTGATGATTCGTCGAATCTGGATTTCGTCACCGTCTTTGCCTTCAACCACCCAAGGCATCTTGCGGATATTGTGCACACCAAGGATACACACTTGCGGCTGGCTGATAATCGGCGTTGAGCCGGTGGCGCCGAACATACCGGCATTGGTGATGCTGAAGGTGCCGTCCATCAGGTCCTGCGGCGCCAGCTTGTTAGCATTGGCATTTGCAGACAGTGTCGCGATTTCATCGGCCAGTTGCAGTATTGTCTTCTTGTCGGCGTCATGCACCACCGGGACAATCAGTCCGGCGTCACGACCGACGGCCACACCGATGTTATAGTAGTTTTTGTAGATGATTTCGTCATCGGTCATGGAGGCGTTAATCAGCGGAAACTCTTTCAATCCCGTACATACCGCCTTGACGATAAACGGCATGAACGTCACATTGACTCCATAACGCGCTTTGATTTCGTCCTTGTGTTTGGCGCGGAACTCCCAGAGCCCGGTCAGGTCACATTCCTCGAAGGTTGTGACATGCGCCGAGGTGTGTTTACTGCGCACCATGTGCTCGGCAATCGCCTTGCGCGGCCCGCTCGCCGGCTCACGGCGTTCACGCTCTCCGGGAGCCAGAGGAGCGAACGTGGCTTTCGGTACTGCAGCGGCTGGCGTAGACGGCGCCGGAGCAGCTGATGCCTGCGCTGGCGGTGTAGCAGGAGATGTGGCGACAGTTGAGCGCGCCGCGACATAATCCATAATGTCTTCTTTTGTCAGACGACCTTTCGGGCCGGTGGGAGTGACTTCTTTGGGGTCGACACCATACTCACGCACCAGCTTGCGCACCGCCGGGGCCATCTTGCCACTGCCCTTGGCGCCGGTCGGGGTGCGACCATTGCTCGCTCCAGCCGGAGCCGGCGCTGTGGCCACTGCCGTTGAGCTGACACTCGGAGCGCCAAATCCGATTGGCGTCGGAGCGGCGGCTTTCTGCGCGACCGGTGTAGCTTGAGCGGGAGCTGATGTCGCCGGAGCGGGCGATGAAGACAAAGCGGTGTCAGCGCTCTCACCTTCGCCGAGAATCACAGCGACTTTGGCTCCGACTTGAACAGTCTCCCCCGGGGAGGCGAGAATCTGACCGACTGTGCCGGAGACTTCTGAGGGAATTTCGATATTGATTTTGTCAGTCGCCAGCTCCACCAGCGGCTGATCTTTGCTGACTTTGTCACCCTCTTTGACTTTCCATTCGACAATTGTGCCCTCGAGCACCGATTCACCCATCTGCGGGACAATAATATCCGTAGCCATCGCGTCTCAGATCCTTTCTCAAACCAGAGCAATACCGTTTATCATATTGACTGCCAACATCTTAGCTCCCGGCGCACAACAGATGCGCCCCTGACAGCCATTAGAAACAGTATGGGAAGAATGTACGCCAAGGTCAAGCGGTCAGGAGAGGCGTTTTAGGAGGGGACTACTTGGATGTTTGCGACCGGAACTCTGAGCGCAAAAACATCCTTGACATTCCCATATAATTATACTAACATACTAGTGTAGGAACATTAAGGCGGCGAGTGAGCCGCTGAAAGGAGACAGGTACATGACCGTGCAATCAACATCCAGGGCGAGCTGTGCCGCTGTACTGCTATTGGCCGTGCTACTTGTTTGCTCTGCGAGGGCATTGTATGCTGGTAGCGTCAGTTATCAGATAGCGGGCACGGCTCTGCATCATGACAAAGTCTCTCTCTCCAGTATGGCTGTCAAAGGCGACTATGGCTATGTCGGGACTTCCGACGGCCTGCAGGTCGTCGATGTCAGCGCCTCGCCTCGCATGAAACTCATCACAACGCTTCAACTTGGACCGGAACAGGGAATTGTCATCACCTCCATGACAATCGTCGGAGACTATCTGTACGCCACGGTTTGGGATGGCGGCCAAATACCGGAGGTCACTGATTCGTTTCATGCGCTGGTGATTGTTGACATAGCGAATCCTTCTGCCCCGCAAGTGGTTAGCAGGTCACAGACCAGCTCCAAACTGCTTTCTGATGTCAAAGTCTTCGGTGATTTCGCCTATGTCATCAGTGTCAGCAATATACGCTTCAGCGGTGACGACCTTGAAGTGTTTGATATCAGCGACAAACACGCTCCGGTTCCGAAAGGGCGCTGGATCGCCGACCCGCTTGACTATCTGACGCCGTCAGGTGTCGCAGTCTCTGGAGACCTTGCCTATATCGCCGCGCAAAGCGCCATGGTAATCATCGACGTCTCCAATCCTGATTCATTGTCTTTTGTCGGGCGTATTGAGCCGCAACAGCTTCGGTCGTTCACTGATGTGGTGGTTGAAGACTCGATTGCGTATCTCGCCGAGGCGGATGCGATTCAAAACTTCAGTAGAACAAACAGTTCCGAAGCGTCATCCTCGTTCTCAATAGTCAACGTTAGTGACCCGATTGCCCCGCAGTTGATTTTCAGCGGCCCCTTTCCGTTCATCAACAGCTTTGGAATCGACAAGGTCGATAACTATGTCTATCTCGCCAACGCCGACTGCGGCATGGCGATTCTCGATGTTTCGGATGTCACAGCGCCGTTCGTGAGCGGCAGTTTTCTCACTGCCGGTTATTGTGTTGATGTGGCGGGTGACAGAGACGGGGCTGATGTGTTTGCTTTCGATGTTCTCTTACCCCTCACACGACGGCGGGACGACATTTGCGCAAACGCAACGACGACAGTCGGATTCCCCACCCCACCGGAGACATTTCAGGATATTGATGTGAGCGACAAAACGCGCCCTTTTCTGAAAAGCTATTATGACCCCAACAATTTTGTTTCGCAGGTGGCGCTCGTGGGGAACTACGCCTATGTCCTCAGCAGTGTCCAGCCGGAGAGTTTGCGTGTGCTCGATATTTCCGCCGAAGACACAATTACGCATGTCAATAGTGTGCCTCTGCCCGGATCGGGGACAAGTTCCTTCCGTAACGGGAACTACCTATATGTTACAGCCGGGCAAGCCGGATTGCTGACTTTTGATGTCAGCGACCCGGTCCGGCCGAATCTGATGGACCGTGATACGACCTCCGGCTTCGCCAACGGACTGAAAGGTAGCGGCTCCTTTCTCTATGTGGCGAACGGACTCAATGGTCTCGTCGTTTTTGATATTGGCACGCCACAGAACCCGGCGTTCATAGCGCAACGTGACACTCCGGATGATATGACGGGCGCGTTGGATCTGGCAGTCTCAGACAGCTATATCTATGTGGCGGACGGCTCAGACCTGGCGACATTTGACATCAGCCAGCCACAGGCGCCGGTACTGACTGGTGTATTCACCGACGGTGACGCAAGAGGAATTGCGGATGTCGTGACAGTGAATGGGCTAGCTGTCATCAATTCAGAGAATGACATCTATTTCCTGTCCCTCTCGAATCCTGCCACACCAGAGTTAAAGTTTTCGCTTCACATTGAACCCGACCTCCGTCATGACAATGCCCGGGATATTGAAACAGCGAATGGACTGCTCTTTCTGGGACTCAGCAAGCAAGGAGTGAGGATATTTGAATTCACAGCTGACACTCTTCTACATTCTGTGGAGCAGATTCTCGGAGGTGGATTTGTGATGGGACTCGCTCTCGGCAAAAGCCATGCAAACTCTGATATTATCGCCGTGGCCGATCGCTGGGGATTTGTGCTCCTGCGTCAGGATATCATCACAGACGTAATCGCAGATAATGACCCGTCTCTGAAGCCGGAAGCGTTCCAGCTACAGCAGAATTATCCAAACCCGTTTAATCCGGCGACAACAATCAGCTATAGTCTCCCGCACAGAACCCATGTGCGGCTGGAAATATATAACATTCTCGGCAGAAGGATTAAGACACTCGTTGATCGCTTTGAATCAGTGGGTGAACATTCAGTTATCTGGGATGGAAACGGCCCGGACAACAATCCGGTTGCCAGTGGTCTCTATCTCTATCGGCTTACCACCGGAGAGATGTCAGCTTCGAAGACGATGATTCTGCTGAAGTGAGGCGGTAAGACAGAAACGGATTCATGTGAGGACTCAATCGGGTCCGGAGGTTTTGCGTATGGAATAACGTGAGAATAGTAGCAACTATTGCGACGATATCACCACTCAGGTATAGAAACACATAATCGATACTTTCTTCAATACGGCCAGCGGCTATGTAGTATAATCAGATGGAGTGGGAGGAGATTCACTATGGAAACACGAAAGATGCTTGCTGTTTTACTACTCGCTACATGCATAGTTGCCGCTGGTCGATCGCAGACCAAAGCCACGAAACCGACACGAGGCCATTGTATCAAAAGCGTCCTATACAGGTATTCCTGCGCCCGGCGCAATATTGGCAATTACGCTCAAGTTCTCGTTGCCATCAGATTCTTTGGGCGCTGTATATCTTGATTCATTAAAAAAGGAATTCCTGATGCGCCCCGATGACAAGGAGCTTAAGTCGAAACTTGAACGAAAAGACGGAATACACATGTGGGCGGACACGAGCATCGAAATCCTCGGTCCTGCGAGCTGGACCGGCTACATTGAGCCCGGGCAGGAGTATACTTTCACCACCTCCATTCGCTTACACTCTCAATATCAATCAGGAGTATCTTTCGGCGCAATGACCCGGTGCGGAGTTCAATCGATTCGTGGACTGGCATTCTTCGCCGGAAAGTTTCCTCATCCCATAGGGTATGTAACCAGAGTGATAGTTGATAGTCTGGGTAATTATTGGCATAAACACAAGGTAGCAATGGATTCCACACTGCAGGGATTTGTTCTGTTCGACTCCAGCAGAACCGTACCACTTGACACGTTGTATGACAGGTCCGGTAAGGTGTTATCTGTCCAGAGAGTTAGTGTGCAAGTATTCGATCTCCCAAACTCTGATATAAAACTGCCAGGAAAACCACCAAAGGTCAGGATACGTCAGCCCATCAGGATCCAACAAAAACCGACGCGCGGGAAATCCAAAGGGGGAGCTTGAACACATAGTAGCTATAAGCACAAAGTAAATTGCGTGTGAGCGATATGAATACATCAGAAGGGTCAGTTTATACTACTACAGGTGTGAAAGGAGATTCACGATGCAGCCACGGTCACTTACCTGCATTTTGCTACTCGCTGTAGGTTTGGTCGCCGTCAGTCGGTCTCAAACCAAAGCCACAAAGATAACCAGAGGCCCTGACCCTGGATTTGTAGGGGAGGTCTCGTATACAGGTGTACCGGACTCCGGTTCTGTTTTAGAAGTTACTTGCAGGTTTACCATTCCACCAGACTCATTGGGGGCAGTGCGTTTTGATTCATTGAGGTCCGTTTTCGAGAACAATCCTACAAACCGTTATCTCAAGAGCGATTTGGAGCGCCCAGATAGCGTGTATATTCGGCCTGCGGTGGGTGTGGAGATAGTCGGCCCTGAAGTCTGGAGTGAGCAAATTATACCCGGACAGGAGTACGTTTTCACCACGACTGTCCGCCTGAAATCGCAATACCAATCACAGGCTTACTTTGCAGTGGCGTCCAGATACGGACGACAGGTACTCGGGACTGTTACTTTTTTCCCGGGGAAGATTCCTCATGTTATCGGGTATGTAACAAATATCGTAGTCGATAGTCTCGGACATTACTGGCATTATCACAGCGCCGTAAAGGACTCTACCGTTAAAGGATTTCGACCGTTTGACTCAACCGGAGCGCCGCCGCCAGATACTTCATTCGACAAGAATGGTAAGGTGTTGGGTGTCGTGCAAAAGATCGACGACATACGGTCCCTACACTTCTCGCATCCTTTTCCAAGAGTTAAAGGCCAGCTACCCAAGTGGCTGAAGCGCTAGACGTTTTTCAAAAGCTCCCAAGTGTCAACGGCTCACCCTCTGTCACCCGCTGGCTACTTCTATCATGCGCTCCAGCGCTGTGCGGGCGTGGGTTTTGATTTTGTCGGAGACGCGGATGGGTTTCATGTCCTGATAGTTTTCGAGTGTGTAGGCCAAATCATTTAATGTTGTGCGGTACATGTTGGCGCAGACCGGGCAGGTCATACCGGAGAGTTCAAGAATTGTCTTGTCCGGATGTGTGTGCGCCATGCGGTTAATCAGGTTGATTTCCGTGCCAATCGCAATCACCGAGCCGGGCGGCTGTTGGTCACAGTATTCAACGATGAACTTCGTCGACCCGACCGCATCGGCCTGCGAAACGACATCCCATGAGCATTCCGGATGCACAAGAATCTTGATATCGGCATACTGCTTACGCAACTGCTCCACATGCTCCGGTTTGAAGGTCATGTGCACATGGCAATGCCCTTTCCAGAGAATCAGTTTGGCGTGTTCGATTTCTTCGGCGCTGAGCCCGCCTTGCGGTTGGGAGAAATCCCAGATGACGATTTCATTGTCAGTGACGCCCATTTTCATGGCGGTGTTGTAGCCAAGATGTCTGTCCGGGAAAAAGAAAATCTTCTCGCGCCTGTCCCAGGCCCAGCGCATCGCTTTTTCGGCATTCGAGCTGGTGCAAATCAAGCCGCCGTTTTCGCCGCAAAAGGCCTTCAACGCCGCCGCTGAGTTCATGTACGACAGCGGCATAATCCGCTCGACCCCACCGAATGCCTGCAAGTCATCCCAGGCGGAAAAGACATCGGCAATCTCGGCCATATCCGCCATCGGACAACCGGCCAATGGATTTGGCAAAAAGACAGTCTGATGCGGCTTGGCGAGAATATCAGCCGATTCGGCCATGAAATGCACCCCACAGAACACAATTGTCTCGGCCTCATCCAGCTCCGATGCGATTTTCGAAAGCACGTAGCTGTCGCCGAGATAGTCACCGAATTCGACAACCTCAAGGCGTTGATAGTGATGCGCCAGAACAACCAGTTTCGAGTCGAGACGGTCTTTCGCTGAGCGAATCCGCTCTTTGAGGTCTTCGTTGGTTGCGGTGCGATATGTTTGCGGTATAGTATTGAACATTGTTTTGCCCCTCTTTCGTTTTGAGGCGACTCCCGAATGATTATACCATCAAGCGGTGATAGGGGCAACAAATCAATAGGCAGCAAGAATGATATGTGTCGGATGTAAACTTAGTGTGATTGGAACTGATACGATGTACCACATTTCGGCGCAGGGCCACCGGAGAAGATTCTGTCAATGGCATAGCTGATATCGGCGATATTGTAGAGATTGTCACCGTTAGTGTCTGCGGCATCCTGACAGGCCGGCGCCACACCTCCGGAAAAAATGCGCGCGATGGTAAAAGAAACATCGCCAATCGTGAACATGCCGTCCCCGTCGGCGTCACCGGGAAGCGTGCAGCATGGCGGACAAACCAGCACAGTATCGCAGACAGGCGTAAACACCAAACGCGCGCGGCCGGTGCGGACATTTTCGCCGCCGGTGACGGCGGGATCCTTGCTACCAAGCCAGAAGTCAATAATATCTGCAGTATCATTGGTGGTCAGCAAAGCGCCACAGCGATACGCAAAAGGAATGTCTGTCCAGGGAAACTCTGTGCCGTCAAATACCTGCCCGGCGGTGTCCCAATTCAGGCCGCCATCAGCGCTTGTCGCCAGAAACAGGGCGGCGTTCGTTCCGTCGGTTTTTGCTTTGGTTGTGGTCATCAGCAGAATAAGTTCATCCGGACCGCGATGCAGTACTTCAGGATGCCACCAGTCTCGATTTGCTGTGTCCTGTGGGAGGAAATCATACAGGACTGTGTCTTCCTGCCAAAAGCCGTCCGGGGTCGGGTTGTTGCAGGACCAAAGCGCCACACGGTTTACCGAATCAAGCTCTCCCTGGCCATAGGCGTTCGTATAGACACCCATCATGCGAAAAGCGCTCGAATCTTCCATCCAGATAGCCGGCGACCACATTGCGCCTTTGACTGGGTCACCCCGGTCTGAATCGATGATTATCTGCGGCGTTGTCCAGGTAAGGCCGTTGTCCGAAGTTGTAGTCACGACGAGCTGATACTTGGCGGTTACCAAATCAGCCTGAACCTTTACACGGAAAACCAGCCATAACTTATTGGTTGCATCAAAGACAATATCCGGGTCAGACAGGTGAACAATCTGATTAGTCTGCCAAAACACAAACTTTTCCATACTGCGCGGCGTCCAGAGAGGGTTAGGAATTGAATCTTCCCCTCCGTCATTGCGCTGAAGCGCCTCAGTCCATTCGTTACCGTCATTGGAATAGACAAGATGCGGATTCTCGTCCGAGTTCGTCCTGAACGGGGTGTAACACATGACAAATTGATATGGCAGATAGGCCGTGTCTAACCATCCCGGAGGAACCCGCAACACTGAATGATGAATGACAATCCCGCTATCGTCCCAATCCGGCTCAAGAACATTGTGGACAGGGATTTCACGTAGCGCTGTGTCAACCGTTACCTCAGATTTCACCCAGTCCAGACGAAGTCGCTGTTGATTTAACTGCGCCGGAGCATTCTGCGCGGCCCCCAGAACACAGAATATGACGAAAACAAGCGTCAGGACTTTCGAAGCGAACGCCCCAAACCTGCCCGGTTTAATCCAGGACGCAAACAGAGGCCGAGGCCCAACTGGTTGATAATTCGGGTTGAATCTTACTTTGAACATAGTTGTAAACCAAAGCCGGTAACCGGGTAGTTATTGGGCCAGAAACCCAGTGGAAAAGGTGACAGACAGTCGAATCCGGCCGGAAAAGTATCTGCCGGAGAAAATATCTGCAGGCAAAAGAGAATTAACGATTGTAGTATGCGGTTTCCGGAGCAAAACCTGCCTCTGTCATAAATATACCGCGTTTCCCGGTAACGTCAAGCAGAATCTCCGGTGGCAGACACTCCGGGATTTCCGCCTTTGGCATTCACGGCTTTTGCTTAAAGAGCGCTAAACCGTGTATTATCTCCCGGACGGGAATCGCCCAAGTGGACGGGCTTTGCCACTATCGGAGGGATTCCGCAAGTCAGCCAAACAAAAGCAGATGAGAACAATAGCTAAATCCATACTCACCCATTACTTCGGGGGGCTGTATCACCGCTCCGGCGAGCATCACATCTTTCTCTTCGCCAGCGGTATTTCATTCTCTGTGTTCCTGTGTGTCATGCCGTTTGTGCTGATAATCTTCGCGATTGTCGGGAAAATCGTCGATTCGAGCGAACTGCAGGACAGCATTAATCACTACATTCTTGGGGTCGTGCCCTACGAGGAATACGCCGCCCATGTTGTCAGGTTCGTCAGCATGCGTATTGGTGAGTTTATCGCCTTTCGTGGTGTGGCGGGTCTGGTCGGCTCGCTTGGTCTTCTCTTTGCCGCCAGCAGTTTGTTCTCCAGTATGCGCACAGCGCTGAACAAGTCATTCAGAATCACTGATGGCCCCCATGCGCTCCTGCGTAAGCTTAAGGACTTAGGCATGACACTTGTCGTGGTCCTCTTCGTCCTCCTGTCGGTATTTGTTATGCCTGGCCTGGAGGCGCTGCAAAACATGTCATTTAGTCCGCAGGCGCCGGCGGCAGGTATTCTGGTATTCTTGCAACACACTGCAGTCCTGATAGTCACCTTAGGTATTGCCTTCGCCGTTTTTCTGGCGCTGTATCGCTATACACCATCGCGCAAAATCCCCTTGCGCACCGCTGCAATCAGCGCGCTCTCGGCAACTATCCTCTGGGAACTGGCCAAACAATTATTCGGATTCTACATCAGCCACTTTGTGACACTGCAACGTGTCTATGGCGCATATATCTTTATTGTCGTGATAGCGCTCTGGCTATACTACAGCTCATTGGTTCTGCTGATAGGAGCTGAAATCGGCCAGTTGTATCGGGAGCGACACTAACGTTGCAGTTTCCAGTAGCGCAAGCCCCAGATTATCAGGGCCGCAACGACACACAGTGACGCCGCCGCAAGATGAAGCGGTCGTGAGCCGGTCCAGATGTCACTTGTCACACGGGTTGAAAGCCCCAGAGCCATCAAGCCGACAAACCAGTTGCGTTGTGTCTTGTGTCCATCCCACATTGAGCGAACATCACTCACACCTGTGTCAGTTCCGGATTCGGAGACTAATAACGCCGAGAGCCAGACATAGCCGCCGATAAAGACAATATGCTCAAATGCAATACGAAACTGCATCCAGAGAGCCGGTAGCGCCATCCCGAGGGCGATCAGCCAAATAGTGATATAGATCGATCGACCGTAACGGCGCCTCTTCCTTAAAACGCTCCATGACTCAAGTTCAGTAACAACGAACCAGCCGAAGAAAATCGCCCGAAACAAATGGGCCAGACGTTGCGGGTTCAGAGCGCTATGCTCCGCCGAACTTGTCGTCGCCGCAAGGAAATAGGTCAGGAGAAACGCCACCCCAAGAAAACCTGCGAACCATGCCGGAGTCGACGCTCGACCGGATTCCTGCTTATGGAGCAGACTGCCACTTAATCCCATCAAGAATAACACCGGCGCTCCCTGAAACTGCACACCGTCGGCAACCTGATGCCAGAACCACCATGAATCACCAATCAGGTCTCGCGCCACCAGCAATGACACGCCTCCGGAGCCAATTGCGGCAAAGAGCGCTATGATCACATAGATGTACGACCCGACTCGCGCGCCATGCCGTTCGCGCATCCTGAAAAGTACAAACACCAAAGCGGCGCTATTAAGCATCACAAAGAGTGACAAGGCAACCGGCGGACTAATCGACGCAGACACAAACAGCGCAAACAGAATCCCGATAAACAGCGCCAGCACAGACGGTCTCAATCCCCGAACATGCCAGTCTCGTGGCAATGTTTGAAACAGGATGGCCAATAAGGCAGTCGGGGCAAAGACCGCGCTCAGTGCATCGGCGTGCGCGCGTCCCGGGTAGGTAAACCCCGGCACAACAAACGCCACGACCCACAGCGTCAGTCCATAGAGCAGGAATAGTCCCGCGAGAGGCAGGAGTATCTGGAATGGGTTGCGGACATATTTCCCTGTTGCGGTCTGGTTCATGGGAGTGTGCGGTAAGAGATGGTACAAGAAGTGGCGCTGAACAGATTCGTTCCCCTGAAGGATTTAACCATGTATAGCTCAGAGTTTCATGTGAGAGCTGTGGCCGGGACTGAGTTTCGCTTTCGGGTCAATGTAGGTCTTGGCATGATTGACAGCGATGGCGATTTCTCCGCAACCGGTGGTGATAAGGTTGATTTTCCCGCGATGAGTCACAATGTCCCCTGCGGCATAAACGCCCTCGATATTGGTACGCATTAGCTCATCAACTTTGATAGCGTTGCGCGAGATATCAACACCCCAGTTCTTAATCGGTCCGAGATTCGCCAGGAAACCGATGTTGAACAGAATAGCGTCCGCCGGGAAGTATTTCTCGGCTCCGGTTTGTGTTTGCACAGCCGTCAACGCCTCGACTTTGTCTGTCCCGTGGATTGTCTTGGCTTCCCAATAGGGGTAATGCAGCGCCACGTTCGAGTGTTTGACTTTTTCGACTGAATCTTCATGCGCCGAGAACCGCGCGCTGCGATGAATGAGGTTGGTTGATTTCGCCAGCGGCTCAAGCGCCAGCGCGTAGTCAAAGGCGCTGTCACCACCGCCGACTATCACTACTTGCTTATCGCGAAATTGTTCAAAGTTTCTGACGGCATAGAAAATCCCTTTGCCTTCCAGCTCGCGCACATTCGGCAGGTCCAGTCGTCGCGGCATAAAAGCGCCCATGCCGCAGGCGATGATGACGGTTTTCGAATAATGGATTTCCCGTTTTGTGTGTAATTCGATGACACCATCGTCACGGCGGTTTAAGTCACGCACCCGCCTGCCGAGCGCGAAGCTGGCATCGGAGGTCGCCGCCTGACGGTAGGCCAGTTTGACATACTCTTTGGCCAAAACTTTCGGAAAGCCGGCAATGTCATAAATGTATTTTTCGGGATAGAGCGCTTTGAGGGCTCCACCGACTTCCGGGAGAGCTTCAATCACCTTCACACGCGCCCCGCGCAAACCGGCATAGAAGGCGCCATAGAGCCCAACCGGACCGGCGCCGATGATTGTGATGTCATAGACATCTTCCGGCGCAATCGGTACCGGCATATCGGACTTCTCGAGGCCGACGCGGGATATCGTGGATGAATTCTTCATAGCGCTCAACGAACGGCTAATCCCTAATGACTCGTCTCAGCGCCATCCTTAGAACCGGGGTACGGCAGAAACGCTCCGGTGACACTACCTGATTGCGCGCAAATAGGGCAATCCTGCGGGTTTCCTCTGTCAGGAAACACAACTCCACACGCGCTACAGACGAGATACTCTATATGCTCCCGCTTGATGCCTTCCCGCTTAATGCTTTCTGCGCACATACCGCTCTCCTTTGATAGTATTTGTGGAATTCCTCTAATTGCTTCTTTGTCGCCTATAGTCGCCTATGTTTCAAGACGTCACCCCTGATTCTTGTTTGCGAATAAACTCGACCGCACGTTGCATACGGTCTAAAGTCTTTTCCCGCCCAACTGTCACTAATAAATCAAACAGTCCGGGACCAACTGTCAAACCGGAAACCGCGAGGCGTGTCGGATGAATTAGCGCCGCGCGTTTGACGTCAAGCTTCTCGGCGACACCGTCAAGCGCCTGCTCAAGAGATTCTTTTTCAAACGACTCGACAGATGTGAACGCATCTGCCAGAGCGCTCAGACGCTCCGCCGCTTCGGGAATGAATTGTTTGCGCACACCCTTTTCATCGTAATTGAAGTCGTCACTAAAGAAGAATCCGGCAGACACAACAAAATCATCAATTACTCGCAGACGTTCCCGCATTAGGTTGATAACAGTTTCAAGATACTGTTTGTTCTGTTCTTCATTTAACCATTCTGCGGTAACCATCCCGGCAGACAGCAGTTTCGGCGAAATCAACTCGACCAATTGAGCGACAGGGGCTATCTTGATGTGCTCCTTATTGAACGCATATAACTTCTGCACATCAAATACCGGATTGCTTTTGTTGACGCCCTGTATATCAAAGGCAGAAAGAATTTCATCCACCTGCATGATTTCGCGACCATCTTTCGGTGACCAGCCCAGCAGACAGAGATAGTTAAACATCGTCTGCGGCAGGATACCGTCGGCGCCATACTCGGCGACATCTTTATCACCAAGGCGTTTACTTATCTTGCGTTTGTCCGGGCGCAGTAGTAGTGGAACATGCGCAAAACGCGGCTCCTGTAATCCCAGCGCGCGATAGATATGAATCTGTTTGAATGTATTGGTGATGTGGTCATTGCCACGAATCACATCGGTGACACCCATCTCGTAGTCGTCGACAACCACAGCAAAATTATAGAGGGCGCGTCCATTGGCGCGCGCGACAACAAAATCTTCGATTTCAGTATTCTCCCGGACTATCTCGCCGAGAACCATGTCGTTGTAGGTCGTCGAGCCCTCGGGTATACGGATGCGAATGACAAATGAATCACCGGCGTCAAGCTTCGACGCAACCACTTCTTCACTCAGATTCGCACAGGTGCGGTCATAACGAGGGGCTCGCTTCTCTTTCATCGCCAACTCACGCGCTTCGGCGAGACGCTCTTTGCTGCAGAAACAACGGTAGGCGCAACCTGAATCGAGCAACTTGGCGACATACTGACGATGCAATTCATCGCGTGTGGACTGATACACTATTTCTTCATCAGATTCCATCCCCAGCCACTTGAGCGCATCAAGAATCGGTTGAATCAAGTCAGTGTCACTGCGCTCGGTGTCTGTGTCCTCAATGCGAATCAGGAACTTGCCATTGTGTTTGCGCGCATAGAGCCAGTTGAAAATCGCCGTGCGCGCGGTGCCAACATGCAGGTAGCCGGACGGTGAAGGAGCAATACGCACTACACAGGGGGCTGTGGCGTTTGGATTTGTTGGTGGCGTGTTATTCATGTTTTGTTTTGTGTGAGTTACGAATTCTTTCGGTTATAGTACGGTTGTAGTACTAGCTGTTATTGAGTTTTGCGCAGAACAAATCGCGCATCGACGACACATGATTCGTTTTTCTTACTTGAAGCGATAAACGGATTAATGTCAATTTCAGCGAATTCATCGAAGTCATTAACCAGCTGTGATAGACGCATCAATCCCGACACCAGCGCCAGTTTGTCAACCGGTTTTGACCCCCGGAACCCGGCCAGCAACGGATACGACTTGATTGATTCAATCATCCGCTCGGCTGTGACATTACTCACCGGGCAAACTCTGAAGCTGACATCTTTCATAACTTCGACAAAGACACCGCCGAGCCCGAACATAATTAGCGGACCGTATGTCGGATCGAGTGTCATACCCATGACTGTCTCTACGCCGCCGCGAATCATCTTTTGCAGGACAACAGAGAAGTTTGAGGCGTCAGCGCGAGCTTCTACCTTTTTACGCATCCGTTCAAAGGCATCCCGAACCTCGCCTGCAGTGCGCAAGTCTACAGCAACACCACCAACGTCTGTCTTGTGGAGAATCCGTGGCGAATCAACTTTCATCACCAGCGGATACCCAATCTTGTCACCCACAGCGACGGCATCTTCAACCGATGCCGCCGAATGATACTCCGCGACATCAATGCCATACGCAGCGACTATCTCCAGAGCGTCTCCGCCGACAATTTCATGGACGCCGTCGGCTTCGGCCTTGTCAATTATCCTGCGCACTTTGTCACTGTCGACTTCATGAATGTGAATCGCTCCACGCGGGCGCTCCAGCCAGTTATGATACCACACCAGACGCTCCAGTGTCTTGGCGATTGCATCGGGAAAGCGATACGTCGGCAGACCATTGTCTTTGAGCACATTGACACCCTCCGAACCGGAGCGCACACCCATAAAACAACTCAACACGGTCTTGTTCCCGCCTTTGACACCATTGGCAATCGCCTGAGAAACATCGGAAGGGTCAACGGTAATCGGCGGGACAAAAATCGGAATAATAGCGTCATAGCGTCTGTCGGATTTGAGAATCCTCAACGCCTGCTCAAATTCCTTCGGCCCGGCTCCGGCAATCAAATCCAGGGGATTTGAAAAATTGACTTCCGGCGGAAGTTTGGCCTGCAGTTTCTTTTTCGTTGAATCGGATAATTGTGGTGTTTCCAAGCCGTGCGAAATCAGCGAATCAGTCGCCAAAATCGCCGGACCTCCGGCGTTGGTGGCGATCATCACACGGGGACCTTTCGGAATCGGTTGCTCTGACAGCGCCGAGGCGACATCAAAGAGTTGTTCGACTGTGTCAACACGAATCACGCCGGTCTGCTCAAAGAAGGCGTCAGCGCCGACATCCAGTCCCGCCAGCGCGCCGGTATGCGACGACGCCGCGCGGGCGCCCTGCGCCGTGCGACCGGATTTAACGACCACAATCGGCTTTCTACGGCTCAATTCACGGGCGAGTTTGATGAAACGACGGGGGTTGCCGAAATTTTCAATATACATCAGGATGATTTCGGTTCCGGGGTCATCCGCCCAGTATTCGAGCAGGTCATTGCCGGAGATGTCCGCCTTGTTGCCAATCGAGGCGAACATCGAAAAGCCGAGATGCGCCTCCTGCGCATGCACCATAATCGCCTCACCAAGCGCTCCGGACTGCGAAACAAAGGCGATATTACCGCGCTTGGGGAAGGTCTTGCCAAATGTTGCATTCAGATTCACTGTCGGCTCAGTATTGACCACACCAAAACAATTGGGGCCTATCATGCGCATCCCATAACGACGCACAATCGCCAGAACTTCCCGCTCCAATTCCAGACCCTTCTTACCGGCCTCCTTGAAACCGGCGGAAATAACTACCAGGCCTTTGACACCTTTCTTGCCGCATTCCTCGGCGACTTTCGCCACATACTCACGCGGAACGATTATCAACGCCAGATCCACCGGGTCCGGGATATCCAACACAGACGGATAGGCCTTGATTGAATGAATCACATCGGCGCTAGGATTTACCGGGAACACTTTCCCCTGAAACTCGCCGCGAATCAGATTGTGGAGCATTTGGCGGCCAATAGTCAGTTTCGTTGAAGACGCTCCTATCACTGCCACCGCACGTGGACGAAATATGCCATCAAGAGACGCCGGAATTGCTATCGGTTCTTTCCCGGCCACTCGTTTTGTCGGGCTGACCCGCTTTGCCGAATCAGTCCTTTTTCCAGCCCTTTTTGCCCGTTTCCGGGTTTTCATCTGCGTTACCATATGTACTGCCCTTTTCAGATTCTATCATCCACAAAGCGGATGTTGGCGCCACCGGATTATCGGCGCCGTCCGCTGTGATATACGTGAATGCTTCCTGTGAAGCAAGAAAACGCTGGGAAAGCTCTGTTTTTGGCGGTTTGACTCAGTCGGATAGGATTAACTGAGATTGAACAAGATTGGATGAGATGCGGACTTCGGACGGTGAATGCCTGTCGAGCGCATTCATCTGTATCCGGGATGCATCCGCAGAGAAAGAATCCTCAGAAGAAGGATCCGCAAAAAGCCCCGAAACACACCCCAAAGCGGTTCTCAAAAAAGCCCAAAAAAAGAAAGAGCCCTTCCCAGTGGGACGGAAGGGCTTCTTTTTGCGATTTGATTACTTGGGGGTCTCCCTTTTGGTGGGGAGCGCCCCAAACGACTTTGTAGTTAAATGTCCAATCCCCATTTTGTTTGCATCACTACTGGTAACAATTCAACTCACGGGAAGTTCCCGCGACTCGCGCGAAGTTCCCGCGAAAAGTCCGGCTCCAGTAGCAAAAGCCGGAATCATTTTACCGCTATTTTTCTGTTTTTTTCTTCGCCGCGCTTTTCCCGGCTACAGTCTTCCTGGCCACAGTTTTCTTGGCTACAGTCTTCTTTGTAGTGGTTTTCTTGGCGGCGACTTTTTTCGTTGCAGCTTTTTTTGCTGTCGCTTTCTTCAT
>CAZFAL010000048.1:0-17557 GCA_964516945.1 uncultured Ignavibacteriales bacterium | reverse complement strand
ACCACCGGCGCCGGCTCTGTCACCTTGAACTTCCTGAAAAACTCCTCATCAAAACACGCCTCAGACAGGCGCTCCAACACCCAGTTGATATTCCGTTTCTCATCAATCCACTTCACCATCACCCGATGATCCCAGCGACTGCCAAGCATGTTGAACCCAATCACTGTCCCGTCAGGCAAATACGTAATTCTCTGCGAAATCTCTTTCCCTTGTTCGCGTTGATACCAGTCACGCTCACCGTCAAAGTTGAAATTGACATACCCCGCCGTCGTATATTCGATATCAAAAAACTTCGCCGAGTTGTAAAACGTCTTGCGTTTGTACGCCACTCTCTCATCTTCATTGGCGGCCATATTAAGTCCCGCCACCTGTCCTTGATCACGTCCCGTATACCACAACTGTTCCGGGTGCCGCACACCATTGAACCAGACCACCGAAGTACAATCCCCCGCCGCCCAAACACCCGAAACGCTGGTCGCGAGTTGTTCGTCAACAATTATCCCGCCGCGTTCATCAAGTTCAATTCCGGAATCCTGCAAAAACCCGGTTTGTGGAGTGACACCAATCGCAAACACCACAATATCCGCCGGGAATGTTCTCCCGTCTTTGGTTTTGACTCCGGTGACTTTGCCGTTTTCGCCGAGGACTTCGGCGGTCTCTGTTTGCAGATGAATTTCTGCGCCATGACTTCGCACATGCTCGGTTATCATATCACCTTCGGGCTTCGACAGCGCTATCGGCCAGAAATGGTCCTCACGGACAAGCATCGTAGTTTCAATTCCCGCGAGATGCAGAATCTCCAGCGTTTCAATCCCAATCAATCCACCACCAACGACCACAGCGCGTTTGGCGGTCTTTGCCTTCTCAGTCAGCCATTGCAAATCCTGCCAGGTGACAAAGTTGCCGACACCGTCGAGGTCGATACCCGGATAGTTGACCATAAACGGACAGGACCCGGAGGCAATCAGCAGACGGTCATAAGGCACAACAGAGCCATCGCCCAGTTTCAGTATCTTTTTTTCGCTGTCAACTGCAGTAACGCGCCCGCGGATTCGCAAGTAATTCCGGCGGGCATAGAGGTCGCGCTCATAGGGCTCGACATCGCGCTCGGACAATTGCCCGCAGAAGACATACATCAACGCCGTGCGCGAAAAGAAATGGTCTGACTCTGCGGAAATGATAGTGATATTGGCCTCACTGTGGCGCGACCTGATACGGTCAGCGGCATTGATCCCCGCCACGCCGTTGCCGATGATTACATATCGCATTCGCTCACTGTCCCTTGCCACATCCTCCCCTTTCTACATCCTCGTTGTCAATATCGACGCGAGTCCAGGAAGAGGTAAAGCCCCGCGTCGTAGACAGTAACCAGACAACAGCGCCAATTGTTCACACGCAAGATAATAATCTCGCAATTGCATTATGCCGTGCAATGCGGATGAGGGCTACTTGAAAACTCGTGATCGTCATTGCGAGGAGTCCGGCAACAGCCGGACGACGTGGCAATCTCCCGGCTATAATTCGACGGGATTGCCGCGCTAACGCTCGCAATGACTGCATCAATGGATTCTCAGCAAGCCTATAAGTCAGGGACACGCTTGTATCTTGTGTTTTAACCCCAAAATCCACATACTAACGCCGTGAATCTCAGCGCTATCATATACTGGAATGTCCAGCCGGAGCTGTTTCATTGGGGCTTTCTGCAACCGCGCTGGTATGGCCTGTTTTTCGCCATCGGCTTTCTGCTGGCCTATTCACTGCTGGCCAAAGCGTTTCGCCGCGAGGGAGTCTCCGAGGTTGAGACCTATCGAGTCTTTCTCTATGTCTTCTTCGGCACCCTGATAGGCGCCCGTCTGGGGCACATCCTCTTCTATGACCCGGTCTACTATTTCTCGCACCCGCTGGAGATATTGCAAATCTGGCATGGCGGACTGGCCAGTCATGGCGGCACAATCGGGATTGTCATCGCGCTCTGGCTCTATGCCCGCAACACTAAAGGCGTAAGTTTTCTCTGGATAGTCGACCGTGTCGCGCTGGTCTGCCTCGCGACTGCTTCATGCGTGCGGCTCGGCAATTTGTTCAATTCTGAAATCATCGGCAAAGCCACAGACCTGCCCTGGGCGTTTGTCTTTGAGCGTGTCGACAATATCCCGCGTCATCCCGCGCAACTCTATGAGGCGCTGTGCTACGTTGCGATTCTCGGCCTACTCTGGAACATGTACAAAAGACTCGGCACCAAAATCGCCCCCGGCAAAATCACCGGCGTGTTGTTGATACTCGTCTTCAGCGCGCGATTCCTGATTGAGTTCGTCAAAGAAGTCCAGGAACCCTTCGAGCAGGGCCTACCCCTCGACATGGGCCAAATCCTCAGCATCCCATTCGTCCTAACCGGAGTCTGGCTCTGGGCGCGCTCAAGGAGAATAACTGAAAGCCATACGTAATAAGGTAACCAAATGTCTCTAAACAAAGCCAAACTTGAAGAACTGGAATCAACTACCATTGTAGAAAGAAAACTGAGGCATTGCGCGGAACTTTTCGAGAGCACGGACAGTTACCATACATCGTCACAACTGATTTCGTACGTTGTTAGTCGAGATCCAATGAATAACTCCTTTCAAGCAGTTTATGAAAAGACTGTTTTGATAAACACGCTGTACTCGACAGTCGTCTATGACACTATTGGCATGGCAAGACACATCCTCCGTACTAATATCGATAGTAAGCTGGAAAGTGGAGATATATCCGTTATAGGTGACATCCGAGCAGGTCATGGAATCAGGACTAATCGCGGGAAACAGAAGGAAATCGACTTTTACTCGTTCGCAACAAAATATGCGGCATTTCACCGCCCAGATGTGTTTCCCCTTTATGACGATTACGTAAAAAAACTATTATGGCAACTCAACAAGATCCACAAGTTTACCCGGAGATTCACTCAGACAGAGCTGCGAAAATATCCATTCTTCAAAGAGGTTATAGACAGTCTTGCCACATTGGTCAACATGGAGGATTGCCTCTACGAAGAGCTCGACCATGCTCTATGGTTGTACGGCAAATATATTGACAAACAAGGGAGATTAGACAAAGCGCTATCCGAAGTCATAAGAAATGGCTGACAATGAACCCTAGCCGGTCAAGTGACACATGCATAATCATGCATACAGCTATGACAAAAGAACGTCGGGAGCGCAGGGCTCCCAACCTACTCCACTGCCCGTTATTGTCATTCCCGCCCGGATTCTAACTGCAATATAGACACCGAGCGCCCTTTCGTTTCGTTGTAATCCAATGACAACGCATGATACCTGCCGTTGCGCCAGAGGGGGTTGAAGTCGAAGAAATGCTCGCTGACGGGGTTACCGGAGGCGCCGGCGGGGAGGCACATTTGCGAGTGTGTCGGGTCGGACATGTCAATCAGAAAACGCCAGCTTGGCGCCGCGAGTGTGCGGAAGGCGCCGGAGGTGTCAGTGCGATAATAGGACGCGTTCAATGAGCCGCCGCTTCCGCAGCGACTCCAGGGGCCGCGTGTCAATCCCAGCGCCGAATTGACACCCGGCACAATCGCCATCGGGTGACTCATCGTCAATGAGTGCATCTGCCCCCACGTTTTGCCACGCGTTTTCTCAAGTGTCGCAGTCAGCGCCTGCTCAGTGATTTCATCGCGGTCTTCAACGATGTCATCAGTAGTGACATTATCAAACCAGAGCGAGCTGTCCTGATGATAAATCCGGTCAACCCAGAGACGTTTGAGACGGTTCATTGATGTTCCGAGCTCGTCTTCAAATATAGCGCGCTTCAACTGGTAAACGAACTCAGCAATCAACAACGTCGGAACCGATGACGAATCAGTGGCGCCGTCCCAGGCGCTCATCAGCGCCGCCAGAGAATCCTCACCCCGCTGATGTAACAGCCCGGCCATCTCGTCCTTCCAACGCATGAAGTAACGGTCATGCCTGTCAAGTTGCAGACGCCGCATGTCATCAATAGTGAATGAATCCTTCGAGGACAAAACTTCCGTAGCGCGCAGGATTCTGTCAGCGAAAAACTCCCCGACCAATGGATAGTCAAGATTCGGCTGGTCCTGTTTGTTGTTACAATTCGCCAGCCAGCCCTGCGATGGATTGTAGGCCGACGGTATTTCATCAAGCGTGCGGAATCCGCTCCAGCTTGTGCCGCTCTCCCAGCCGTCAAGCGCAAAATTGTCCTCGCCGGCGCCATTGTTGCGAATCGGAACCGGCGCGCCAAGCTGATAGCCGATATTACCGGCAGTGTCGGCATACATCCAGTTGGCGTTCAATGCGCCGAACTGTGTCACTACTCTGCGGAATGAATCAAAAGAAGTTTGTGTCGCCAGTTGCAGAGCCGAATGCGCGGCGGTCGCCAGATCAAGGTCAAAGCCGGCCCAGTGGAGTGAGTATGACGAGGACAATGAATCATCATCTAAGACAATCGGCCCATGCACCGTATTGCGGACAGGGATAACTCGGGCGCTGTTCTCTCCGGCAACCTGCAATGTCTCAGAGACAATCTCAAGCTCCCGCCAACCGTCGGCTGTGAGGTAGTTCGAGTCAGAGGTGGAGTCAAAGCGCTCACGGTAATATTCAGTCTGGTCAACTCCGGCGGCGGTCATTGTCCACGCCGAGGCGCGGTTGTGCCCCATCACCACAAACGGCAATCCCGGCACAGTGATACCGAGCGCATCGAGCGCCCCGTCTCTGGTGTGCAACCCGACAAGATACCAGAACTGCGGCAGACGGGTGACATCGAGATGCGGGTCACCGGCCAATAACGCGCCACCGCTGGCGGACTTTTGCGGCGAGACCACCCAGCCATTCGAACCGGAGCTCATCGAGAGACCATAGCAATTGTTGGCGATAACTTGTTGGGCGATTTGTGCGCGTAGGTCAGCGTCTTCCGATACAGTAGTAGGTCGGGTTCCGGAGTCCCATTCATGGGACGGAGAAACCCGACGTCCTTGCCACAGGCGAACATGTCGGGTTTCTTGTTCGCTGAAGCGAACGCCGGAACCCGACCTACGAGAATCGGTATTGTCGATGTTGTCAGCGCTGTTAATGTATCCCAGCGTCTTCTTTGCCGGAACTGTGTACAACCCCCAGTCAGGATACGGAAGCGCGAGTGTTTTTGCTTTGGCGAGTCCGACTTTTTCTGCAAGACGCACAAAGAACTCATCACGGTTCTGAATCGCATCGGAAAACCAGGTCTGAAAACTGAGCGCAGTCAGGCAGTCATAGGCGCTCCACGGGTCGAAGCCATGTTGCAAGATGATATACTCAAACGGCAGATGCCGACAGGTAGTGACATACGCATTGACCCCGGCGGCATACGCTTCAAATACCGCCCTATCCTCAGCGCTGAGTTTTGCCAGCGCGTCCTTGGCGAGATATTTGTGGCGCATCTGTCTCTGGCGAATATCAATATCGACAGTCACAGCGCCAAGCAATTCGGAAAGCCGTCCCTGCGAGACATGGCGCACAATATCCATCTGAAACAACCGGTCGGCGGCATGCTGATAGCCGAGCGCAAAGTAAGCGTCACGTGTATTCTCCGCCCAAATCTGCGGAACACCGAGCGAATCGAAAACAACCTCCACAGGTTGTGTCAGTCCCGGGACAGTGACTGTTCCGGATGTTTGCGGCAGTGACTTTTGCACCGAGGAATAAAAAAACCACACCGCTCCGGCTCCCGCCGAGAGGATGATAGTGAGGATGAGCAAAAATATCGTTTTCTTCGTGACAGCCATAGTAGTCTCGTTGTTACCAGTTGCTTGTTTATTAATTGCTGAAAATTAACGCTTCGCCAATAACGCCTGCAAAGCGCTGTCAATGTCAGGATGCAGAAATTCAAACCCGGCGGCAAGTAATCGCTCAGGCACGGCGCGAATACTGGCGAGAAACATCTCTTCAGCCACCCCTCCCGGAACAAGACGCAGAAGAAACTCCGGCGCGGTCAGCAGAGTCGGACGATGAAGCGCTTTGCCGAGTTTCGCAGTGTATTCAGCGTTGGTGATTGGATTTGGACTGACAGCATTGACCGGGCCGGAAAGTGTGTCATTCCTCAGAGCGAAGATGAGCGCGCGCACGAGGTCCTCGCGCATAATCCAGCTCATATACTGCTTGCCGGAACCAAAGCGCCCACCGAGCCCCAAACGAAACGCCGAGACAGCTTTCTGCAACGCTCCTCCGGCCGGATCGAGGACAACACCGATGCGCATATGGACGACACGAACGCCTGCCTTCTGCAAAGGCGCCGAGGCGGCCTCCCACTGCTGGCAAGTTTCAGCAAGGAACCCTGCTCCGTGTTCGCTGTTTTCGTTCAACTCATCGGCTCCACGCGAACCGTAGAAACCAACCGCCGACGCGCTGATGAATGTCTGCGGCGGCTGTTCCAATCGTAACAATGAGCCGACAAGGTTGGCTGTGGCGCGCACACGGCTGTCGTAGATTTGTTGACGTTTGCGCTTTGTCCAGAATCCGACGATTGATTCACCGGCGAGATGGACAACCGCGTTGACGCCATTCAATCCGGACAAGTCACAGCTTGCGTCATCAGGATTCCAATACACGGAGTCCGCACCGGCAGAATCCGCATCCCGCACAAGACGGATTATCTTCGCGCCGGACTGTCTCAATTCACTTACCAACGCCGAACCGATGAAACCACTGGCGCCGGTGATGGCAAATGTCTGAGCCATCGGCAAGTTCATATCGCGGACATTATGGGTCGGAGTTCCCTGCTTCATGTGCGCAATATGTGGAATCAACGTCAAGAAGCAAACATCTTCATCCGTGACACTTCACTACAACCGCAACAGAACCACAGAGAAGCATACAGAATTCGCCTATATTTGCCGAATCATATATACTAAACGGCGGGGGAACTCGTGTTACGCTCATTTTGCAGTGCAAGCCGAGAGTATCATCCATGAGCAAGTTAGTAACGATCACAGTCAATACTTCAATCGATTATTTGATTGAGGTTGAGGATTTCGAACCGGGTGCGGCTATCAAAGCGCTTTCAGCTCAACGGTTCGCTGGCGGTGGTGGAATCAATGTAGCCCGGGCGCTGGCAACATTGGGCGCCAATGTAGTTACATTGGGATTCGTCAGTGAGAACTCCGCAGAGTTTTTTGAAGAGCCGCAGTTCGACACTCATAGCAGTCTGCTGACAAAAGTCACGGGACAAAACCGGGAAAACATTACGATTCATGACAATGAGAATAACATTCATTTCTACATTCAGACTCCCGGATATACAGTCACCAAAGATGACCTTCATCGACTGAATAATTCGCTCGAACAGTTCATCGCTCCCGGTGATTGGGTTGTCATTTCCGGCAGCCTCCCGCCCGGCGCCGCAAAGTCAACCGAATGGGAACTGGTGCGAACCTGCCAGCGACTCGGCGCTATTGTTACTCTGGATACAAGCAAAGAGGACTTGCAACGTGGCCTTGACGCAAGACCATACATGGTAAAACCGGATATCCGTGAACTGGAAATGCTGACGGGCATGTCACTCAAGGGCGATGAGGACGGCATAGTCATGGCGGCTTCACAAATAGCCCGCTCCGGAGTTGAGGTAGTTATTGTCTCGCGTAGCGCCGAAGGAGTGATTGTGGTTTCACGCGAGCCTGAACGCGCATGGAAGGCAAAAGTGGCGTTAACAGGCCACACAGAGTCCCTGCCACTTGTCGGTTCGGGGGATTCACTTGTTGGCGGTATTTTGTTTGGCTTGTTTCGCAAGAAGCCGCTCGTGGAAGCGCTCCGTCTCGGAGTCGCCTGTGGAGCCGCGAATCTGCTGACTGTTGGCCCGGCAAAATTCAAGATGAGTGACGTAGAACGAATCTCATCAGAGATTCAAATCGAAGAATTGCCGCTATTTGCCACTATTTGATATTGAGGCAATACCCCGCAATATTCATACAGTATAGATGCAACAGCGACGCTGCATCTCCTCAAACTCAATTCGGAAGAGACTCAGCGATTCTCAGAGAGTTTTCCAGACAGTCACTAACACCAATTCCCCTATACGCGTTACCCGCGAGGTGTAAACCGGGGAAATTCCTCAGCTCTTTGTCCATTTCGTTGAGGATGTCAATATGGCCGAGATTATATTGTGGAATCGCCCGACTCCAGCGGTAAAGTTTCACCAACTCCGGGGACTCAGTGACATGCATGATATCCCGTAGCTCGTCGCGACAGATTGCCACAAGCTCCTCATCAGATTTGTCCATCACGTCGGGGTTGGCTCCCCCACCGAGTAGGACACGCAGGAGAACCTTGCCGTCGGGAGCGCGGTCGGGGAAAATCGAAGAAGTCCAAATCGCGCCGAGTATCTCACGTTTTTCTGAAGGCGGAATCAAGAACCCGAAACCGTCCAGCGCCATCGGCGCCGCGCTCGCCGGATAGCCGAGACAGACAACTGCAATCGGCGCATAGGGAATTCGCCCGGTCGCTCCGGAAAGCGCCGGTGAGAGATGCGCCAAAACGCGCTCCGCCTGATATGACGGTATCGCCAGTATCAGATTCTTGCAGATGACCGGCTCTTTGTCTTCAACCTGAACGGTAAATCCTTCTTCAGGTGAGCGGGCTTCAATATCCAGAACGCGCGCTCCGGTTTGGGTAGCGTCAGAATACAACTCACCAAGCGCATCAATCAGCGCCTGCACTCCAGTTTTTTTCAATGAGAGCAACCGCATTGATCCTTTGCGTTTGGCTTGACTGCCATTCTCTCCGACTCCGGCTTTTGCCTGCTGCTTCCTGCGTTTGCGGCGCGCAATGGCGCCGCGAATCAACGATCCGGATTCTTTGTCGAGGTCATAGAGAGCCGGGAAACAGGCCCGCACCGACAAACGCTCCGCAGAGCCGGCGTAAATACCCGTCACCATCGGCTGCACCAGATATTCGGCGACTTCCCGCCCAAGGTGTCGTGAGGCGAAACTATAAATGGATTCATCATCAGAGGAGCCCGCGGAGGTAAACAATTCTCCGAAGATTCTTAACTTACCCGCCGGAGATAGCACACCGCTGGTGATAAATGATGATAATGACATCGGCGCGGGGCGTAATTTGCCACCGCGCAGAATAAAGCGCTTCTTTGCGCGGTCACTGGCGCTTTCCAGCAAGTGTTCGGCTCCAATGTCCTCACACAATTCACGAGTCAGGCCGCTTTTGTCGAGAACTCCGTTAGGTCCCCACTCGCAGGCATACTCATCAATGATATCTGTGCCAATGACACCGCCGAGACGGTCAGCGGCCTCATACAAACGCACAGACTTATCAGGATGCAATTTGCGCAGGTAGTGTAACGCTGACAGGCCGGATATTCCGCCGCCGACTATGACTGTGTCATACTGCATACTATTCCCTGCCTTGTCTGCCTTGTCTCTTGCAAACAGATGAAACTATATTGTGCGGGAAAATGTCAGCGGTTTTTCGGCTTCCTGCTTCTTCAAATACCCGTCGAAGACCATCGCGATATTGCGTACAAATGTCCGGCCAAGGAGTGTCACCTGCAAGATATTACCGTCATCAACAAGTAACCCATCATCATAGAATACTTGTAACTCTTCAAGCGCTTTTCCGAAGTATTCCTCGAATGTCACAGCAAATCGCTTGTTAAATTCTTCTCTGTCGAGAATGAAGTTGCACATAATCGAAGAAATCACATATTCACGAATAACGTCATCGTCAGAGAGTCGCAACCCGCGTACAGTCGCAAACTCGCCGGAGTTGGTTTTCTCAAGATAGGTGTCCATGTCCGAGCTGTTTTGCGCCAGAGCGCCATTGACCAACCCAATTGAAGAAATCCCCATCCCCACCAAATCACTGGCCTTGTTGACTGTGTAACCCATAAAATTGCGCATCAACTTGCCCTTTTTCTGCGCCACTGTTAACTCGTCGTCAGGCAATGCGAAATGATCCATACCGATTTGCTCATAGCCCCTGTCAGTGAAGAGCTTTTGCGCGGTGTGGAACAGGCGATATTTTTCATGCAGTGACGGCAGGTCTTTTTCTTTGATAAGTTTCTGATTGCCTTTCAGTGTCGGCAGGAATGCGAAACTGTACACGGCCACTCTGTCCGGGCGAAGGTCAAGCGTTTTGTTGATTGTTTCGGTAAAGGTCGCAACTGTCTGTTTCGGCAGACCATAAATCAAGTCAAGATTGACACCTTTGAAGCCCTGCTCACGAGCAAACTCAATGCAGCGTTTGGTCCTGTCATAGGGTTGTTTCCGTCCGACACTCTTCTGTACGTCCTCATTAAAATCCTGCACACCCATCGAGATGCGATTGAACCCACGCTTGGCGAGAAACACGAGGTGCTCCTTGGTAGTCACACGCGGATCCACTTCAATAGAAATCTCCGCAGTGTCAAGCAGGATAAAACGCTCCTGTAGCGCGTCCATCACTTCGGTAAACTCCGGCACAGACAGATGAGTTGGTGTGCCGCCACCAAAATGCAATTGCTGAACTTTGTTACGCCCATTGAGCGCATCAGCCGTTTTGGTAATCTCCAGCTTTAGTGTCGCAATATAATCAGTGACATGCTCCCGGCGTCGCGGGATAAACACATTACAACCGCAAAAATAACAGCGTTTCTCACAAAACGGCAGATGCACATAGAGTGACAACGGCTCCTGTGTTTTCTTGCCGGCCTGTTGTAAGGCGCGCTCATAACTCTCCGGACCATAGTCATTACTCCATGACGGCGCAGTTGGATAACTGGTATAACGCGGACCGGGGCGGTCATATTTTTGCAGAAGTTCAAGCGGAGCGACGACTGTTTTTGTATTCATCTCTGGATTCTCCTATGACCTAAATGAATGAACCGTCTCGACAAATGCGCTGACAGATTCAAGCGGTGTATGTGGCAGGATGCCATGGCCGAGATTAGCAATCAGGTTGTCATGTGACGCAAGCGACTCAAGCATCCGTTGTGTTCTTCTGTGTACTTCTTCGGGTTCACAGAAAAGAATATTGGGATCCAAGTTCCCCTGTATAGCTTTCCCGTCCAGAGCCCTCTGTGCATACGCCAGATTCATGCGGTAGTCAACTCCGACTACGTCACAGTCAATCTCCGCTACCATATCGATATACGGCGCGAGATTGTTGACAAACAACACACGCGGGACATTGAACTCCGCCAGCGCTTTGAAAATCCGCTCACTGTATTTCAGTGACCAGTTTTCATATTCATCCACTGCCAATATGCCACTCCAGCTGTCAAAGAGCTGAACGCCATCGGCGCCGGCCTCTACCTGCTTCTGCAAATAGACAATAGTCGCCGACGTGATTTTCTCAAGCAATTCTTCGGCGGCTTTTGGATGTTGATACATGAAACGCTTGACAGTGTCGAATGTCTTGGAGCCGTGGCCTTCTATTGCATAACAGGCCAACGTGAACGGCGAACCGGCAAAGCCAAGCAAAGGCGTTTCAGGAATACGCTCTTTGATTGCCCGCACACCGTCAAAGACATAGCTCATCTCGCGCGCTACATCGTACTCCTGTATTTTTGTGACATCATCCGGTGACTTCACAGCCGGTTTCACCAAAGGTCCCCCCTTGGCATACTCCAATGAGAATCCCATCGGCTCAAGAATAGGCAGGATGTCCGAGAACAAAATAGCGGCGTCAAAACCAAAACACTTAATAGGATCAGACGCCGCCTGAGCAACATGCTCCGGTGTGCGGCAGAGTTCGAGAAACGAAACTTTTTCCCGCAACGCCCGGTATTCCGGCAGGTATCGGCCCGCCTGGCGCATTACCCAGACAGGAATGCGGCCGGTGTTTTTGCCATAGCAAGCGCGGATGAAGGGACTGTCCTGTATTACTATGGAGTCAGTGTCTTGTGTGTTTGTTTGTGATTCGGTTAGCATATATCTGATTTCTCTGTGTTTTCTTTCAAGTTTGTAAAGTGTGCGAAACGGCGTTCGATGCCCGACACTCAACGCATGCCAGCCGGCTTATGTCAGCATGGTCATAATGAACTAACAGTGTGTCTGTCCGTCACTCTGTGACAACTGAACCTTTTTTCTCATTCTATTGGAGCGTCAAATGTCATGCCCGCGCAGGCGGGCATCCAGACAGGTTGCTACAATAGAGCAACAACTGTATTTAGTTCTGACTGTTTCCACTTCTGCAAGTGACTCATTCGATTATCGAGCTTGTCTGGATTCCCGCCTTCGCGGGAATGACGGAACACGTATTCAATAAAATCTTGTCGTCCTCTCAGCTATAATTCCAGCAACTTTCGAAGCACGCACGTTTACCTGTGCGCCCATCCTGAGCGTAGCGAAGGATCTACTTCCGATTCGTCCTGCTGCTTTCCAGTTAGATACTTCGCTACGCTCAGCATGACACTCTCCTACCCTTGCCCGACGCTATTGTTCGGCGCCACCCAAAATCTCTCCAAGCGCGTCTGCGGCGGGGAGCAACTGCTCTAATTCATGCGCCGCAGATATGAAGCAAACTTCATAGCCGGACGGCGGCAGATAATAACCACTATCCAATGCGCGACGATAGCGCGTGTTGTAGCGCTCAATTCCTGATGATTCAATCTCTGCGGCGCTTCGTGGCATGTTCTTCTGAAAGACCAACCAGAATATTGAACCGACTCTGGCGATTTGGAATACTGTGTCGCCGAGTTTCTCTGAAAGACGCTCCACGAAGGCCGCAGTGTTCTTTTCCAATTGCTCGTAGATTTGGCCGTCAGCCAGTTTTTCCAATGTCGCCAGACCGGCCACCATGGCCAGAGGATTTCCCGATAATGTCCCGGCCTGATAGACCGGGCCTTCCGGCGAAAGTTTATCCATAATCTCCGCCCGGCCGCCAAAGGCGCCGACCGGCAGTCCGCCGCCGACGATTTTGCCGTAGGTAATCAAGTCCGGTGTCAGATTATACATTCCGGCGGCGCCATGCAAACCGATTCGGAAGCCGGTAATGACTTCATCGAGAATCATCAATGCGCCGTGCTTTTCAGTCAACTGACGAATCTTCTGAACAAACTCAGGACGCTGTATCAGAAGGCCATTATTCGCCGGGATACCTTCAATAATCACTGCGGCAATCTTGTCACCATGTTCGGCAAAACACTTTGCTAATGCATCTCCATCATCAAGAGGCAGTACGATAGTATCATTGGCGGCGCCTTTGCTGATACCCGCCGATGACGGCTGTGAGAATGTCACCAGACCGGAGCCGGCTTTGACCAACAAGTAATCACTGTGCCCGTGATAACAGCCATCAAATTTGACAATCACATCACGGCCGGTATATCCGCGCGCCAGACGAACAGCGGACATCACCGCCTCGGTGCCTGATGAAACAAAACGCACTTTGTCTACTGCGGGAATATGTCGAACAATAAAGTCGGCGAGTTTGTACTCATACTCTGTCACTGCGCCGAAGGTAGAGCCGCGTTTGGCTTGCTCAGAGATAGCGCTGACAACATCAGAGTCGGCGTGTCCGAGAATCAACGGCCCCCACGAGGAGCAGAAATCCAAATAGCGGTTGCCGTCGACATCAAACATATACGGCCCCGCGCCGCGCTCAATGAATCGCGGTCCGCCGCCGACCGCCTTGAACGCCCGCACCGGTGAATTGACACCGCCGGGGATAACTTCCTCGGAACATTTCTGTAATTCTTCAGAACGCGTTGTGTTCATTATCGCTGTGTCAGCGATTGTATTTGTCATATTGTACTCAGCCATTGAGCCATCCGTTTTTCAAAATGTCACGTGTATGGTAAGTAAGGATTATTGACGCTCCGGCGCGTGTGATTGCTGTCAAGTTCTCCAGCGTGAGCGCTTTTTCATCACCGAGTCCGGCCTGCGCCATCAGTTTGACCGACGTATACTCGCCGGAAACATTGTATGCCGCAACAGGAGCCGATGACACTTCGTCAAAAGCGGCAATTATGTCCAAGTAAGCCAGAGCCGGCTTGACCATCACAATGTCAGCGCCTTCAGAAATATCCAGTTCCAGTTCAACCAGCGCCTCGCGTGCGTTGCGGAAATCCATCTGATATGATTTCCTGTCGCCGAATTGTGGCGAACTGTGCGCCGCCTCACGGAACGGACCATAATAGGCCGAGCTGTACTTGGCCGTATACGCCATAATCAATGTATTGGTAAACCCTTCGGACTCAAGCGCTGCTCGAATCGAACCGATGCGACCGTCCATCATATCCGACGGCGCCACGCAGTCACAACCGGCGCGCGCAAGTGCCAGCGCCATCTCAGTCAGAACTGCGACAGACTTGTCATTTGTGACTTCATCATGCTCAATCAGCCCGCAATGACCATGGTCGGTGTAGCCACAGAGGCAGACATCGGCTGAGACAAATAGCTCTTCGCCAAACTTCTGTTTCAACTCCCGGCAGGCCACAAGCGCCGGATTATCATCAGCGACAGCGCTTGAGGCGTCAGCGTCTTTGCGCTCGGTGACACCGAAAAGCATCACACGTTTGACTCCGAGTTTCATATCCTCGCTAATACTCTCAACGAGTTTGTCCACCGACTCGCGATTGATCCCGGGTAACCCCTTAATTTCCTCACGAATTCCGGAGCCGTCACAGACAAAGTACGGCTGTATCAACCCTGAGGATGTTAGTGTCGTTTCAGCGACGAGGTCACGAATTGCTGAGTTGCGCCGCAGGCGCCGGGGGCGATGGATTGTGGGTGTAAGATGATTCTTATTCATTTTGCTTCTCTTAACGCTGACTCTCGCTACAGTCTTTCAAGCTTTCAAGTCTGATTAACCGGGTGGTGAAGGCATAGTTCCAGCGCCAAACGCACATCCGGTTCCGGCAGTGTTTGCGAGTTCTCCCAACCTAAGCGCGTTATCGCCGCTGCAGTAACATTCCCTATTGCCAAAACCTGCGCCTGCGGAGGGCCAAACAGTTCAGCGAATCTCAATGCGGAATTAGGCGACGTGAAAAGAATGCTGTCTTCTGAGGTGAACTCGTTTGCAATCTTCTTGTCGAGATTTTTATCCAACTTCAAGGGTTCAGCCCGATAGACTACGAGACGCCGATAATTCTGACCGGCTTTCTCAAAGACCGGCGCCGGATCATAACGCACTTCCTCGGCAGTAATATAGACAATTGTCTCGTCGGAATCGAGCCGCTCAAGCAATTCTGCGGCGAGCTTCTCCCCTTCGGCCACGCTTGGCTGCAAATCGGGATGGAACCCACGGGCTTCCAGCGCACGGGCAGTCTTCTTGCCGATGACAGCGAATTGTGTCTCAGGCGCGATGGCATGATGCCCTTCCTTGAGGGCATGGAAGAAATACTCCACACCACGGGAGCTGGTAAAACATAGCCAGTTAATACCCCAAAGCTCCTCAGAGGTGATTTCAAAATTGACCGGCTCATAGCCGAATAACGGCAACGGCACAACCCTGATATCCAGCCGGGTCGCTTCATCGCCGATTTCAAGTAGCTCTTCCTGCGCCCGCGTTATTCCAAGCTGTTTCATCATTCCTCCCGTGATCCCATCATCCCGTAAAAAATAAATCAGCCGACTTTGACTGCCGTGAGCGCTTCGAATGATTCGTTGACCAGCGCATCGACATCACTGCCGGAGACTTCCACCCGGCGAAGCTCTGCATATCCTTCGGCGCCTGATATCCCGAGGGCAGAGACAAACCGATGCGTCCCGCCGGGATTGACAGCGCTGAATACACCGAGAGGCAACGAGCATCCGGCGTTGAACTTGGCGAGCAGGCCTCGCTCCAGCGCTATCTCGATTCCCGTTTTTTCATCCGAAAGAGCGCTGAGGGCGCTGTTTAATTCAACATCCTTTTCGCGGCTTTCAATCGCCAGCGTCCCCTGTCCGGGAGCCGGCAAAAACACCTCCGGGTCGAGTTCAAGCGCTTTCAGTCCGTTCAAGTCAGCATTCAGTCGCTTGACGCCGGCGACGGCAATGACAATCGCATCATAGTCACCTCGTTGCACCCGTTCAATCCTTGTAGGCACATTACCCCGAATATCCTTAATCTCCAGTGAAGGATTCAGCTTTTGAATCTGACTTTTCCGTCGCGCTGAGCTTGTGCCGATCGAAGCGCCGTCTTTTAGCGGTAAAGCCCCGGCGCCTGACAATGCGTCTTCTTTCACCAGCAACAACTCACGACGGTCCTCACGGAAACCGATTGTCGGAACCGTTAGCCCGTCGGGAAGCGTTGTCGTCAGGTCCTTGAGTGAATGCACTGCGATGTCCACTTCACCGCTGAGAATCGCCTCTTCGAGCTCCTTGGTGAAAAAGCCAATGCCTTCAATTTTATCGAACGACATATTGGTAATTCTGTCACCGGTGGTGACAATCACCTTGATTGTCGCAGAGATTCCCAGCCGGTCTTTCAGGACACCCTGAATAAAATTCGCCTGCCATAGCGCCAAATCCGAGCCTCGCGAACCGATTACTATATCACGCATGCGCCACCTTCTTTACCGGACATTCCAGCTTCTCTGCTTCTTCTGTTTGCCCCTCGGGGAAGCATTGACGTTTGGCTTCTTCACACATCTCTGTCAGCGCATGCTCTCCGGCGCCATGCGACAAATGCGCCGCAACGGCATGGCCAAATTGCGCCGACGAGAATCCGACCACTTTCCGCATCAATGTTTCGATATGCCTGCCCAGTTCCGGCGGGTAATCTGCGAGATGTGTATCCAGTAACTTCGCGCTTGTTTTCATGGCAAACTCCATCGAAACCTGATATGACTCCTTCAGGGCCGGACGAATCGTACGCTCAATATGTGAACGCTGAAAACGTCCCACCGAAGTTTCAACAATTTCACCGGCTTTGTCCACTTCGCGGAACTTCTTATGCAGATTTATGTCCTTTTTGCTTTGCAAATGCGGAATATCAATCAGCTCGGTTTTTTCTGATTCAGCGAAGATTTCAGCGAAATCGCGCGGAATCGCCAGATCAACACAGTGAACTTTTTTCTGGTTCGGTTTCAGTGCGCTCAGGAAACTTTCACAAAAAATCGGCTCCGGCGCGCTGGTGGCGCTGACAATCACATCCACTGCCGGCGGCGCGGCGAGGAACCCCTCAATGCAAATCGCCCGACCGTTAAACCGCTCGGCCAGCGCCTGCGCCTTACTGACTGTCCGATTCGTGAAAAGAATGTCTGTCACATTCAATGTTTTCAAATACGTCGCAACTTTGACCGTCATCTCACCACTACCGACCAACGCCACTTTGGTCCCGGAATCGAGAACTCCCTGCTCGGACAGTTCATCCATCACCAATGACGCCATCGAGACTGACCCACGACCGAGGTCTGTTTCGTTGCGCACCTGCCGCGCCGCTTCGGCGAAACGGATCATGCCCGATGCACCGATGGGGTTAGACGACAGCACGCCGCCCGAGGGATTCCAGGGAATATCACCGCCATCGATCAACGACGTGGCGCCATCCATGGTCAGCTTCCAGCCCTCGCCCTCCTCGGCAAAACCCAGGTTTTCCAGCCACATGGGCTCGTACCAGCTGAACGGCACATACACTTCTGCGACGTCCAGCTGCTCCCGTGGATTGGT
>CAZFAL010000047.1:0-17838 GCA_964516945.1 uncultured Ignavibacteriales bacterium | reverse complement strand
TCCGTCCGGTGTGCAGTTAATACGCACAACCCTGACACCCATACGCTCCAAGAACTCCGGCAAAGCCAATGAACCGGCGCCGTTGACGGCATCGACAACGACTTTCAACTTAGCGCGTTTGATTGCGCGGGTGTCGACACCTTTGAGTTTGAGTGTTGCTTTGATATGTCTTTCAATCCACGATGAATCGCATGTCAACGTTCCGAGTTTGTTGTGCGGTTGGAATTTGAAGGCCTTGTCCTGAAAACATTTTTCAAGTTTGGAAAACGCGCTGGCATTGATGAATTCACCCTGTGAGTCAAAAAACTTCAACGCATTCCAAGGCGCGGGGTTATGACTGGCGGTGACACACACACCACCGCAGGCCTGCAAGCCAAGAACCGCCATCTCGACAGTCGGCGTGGGCGCTACTCCGATATCGACAATGTCAATACCCACCGACTGCGCTCCGGCGCTGAAGGCATGCGCGAACATTTCACCTGAGGGACGGCTGTCGCGTCCAATCACTAACGGACCAGCGGCTCTCCGGCGCTTGAGCATTGTACCGAATGCGGCGCCATATTCGGTGACCATCGGCGCTGTTATGCCGGGGCCGACAACTCCGCGAATCCCGGATGTGGATTTCATCAAATACTTTGTGTTCATGGACGAATCTGTTTTTTTCTATTGTAGAATTTGTTCTTTTGTGGGATTTTTTCGCTTTGTGTGATTTAGTGTTATTTGATGAGCGCAAGCCCTTCATTGTACACAGCCGGAACTCCGGTGATTATTTCTTTCTTTTCAATCTCAAATGCTTTCCCTGAGAAATCACTGACACGCGCACCGGCTTCAGTGGCAATCAGCGCGGCGGCGGCTGTATCCCAGGGAGCGAGCTTCATTTCCCAGTATAAGTCAAACCGCCCGCAGGCGACATAAGATAAATCCAACGCCGCAGATCCGCCACGACGAATTCCGCGCGCTCGTTTTATTATCCGTGAAAAATTCGCCAGATTGTCTTTGCGGGTGTGGTGGACATCATAGGGGAAGCCCGTCGCACAGAGCGCATTGGCCAGTTTTGTTGTCTTGCTGATGTGAATTTGTCGGCGCCCCAGACGTGCGCCGCCTCCGGCGGTTGCGCTGAACAGCTCATCGCGCAAGGGATCATAGACCACTCCAACGATTGACACGCCTGAGCATTGGACCGCGATAGAAACACAAAACGCCGGGTAACCATGCGCAAAGTTCGTTGTTCCATCCAGCGGGTCTATCACCCAGCGAAACTCTGAATCACCGGTGAACTCTGAGCGCTCTTCGGCGAGGATACTGTGCGTGGGAAATCTCCTGTTGATAGCGTCGACAATCAATTTCTCTGAGGCCAGGTCTGCGGAAGTCACCAGATCAATCGGACCTTTGTGAGCGATTGATCGCGGACGATAATAGGCGCGCTTGAGCGTCGCTCCGGCTTCAAGAGCCAGTTTGCGTGCGAACGTTGCACATTGGCCTATCTGTCGTGTCGAACACAAACGGGTGGCTCTCTTAGACACGAGCAACCACCTGACTATGCTGATACTGCATCTGATAGAGTTTATGATAGACACCACCGGCCCTCAGTAATTCAGCATGGGCGCCCTGTTCGCTGAGGCGACCGTGATGCATAACCAAAATGTTGTCTGCCTTTTCAATCGTCGAAAGACGATGCGCCACCACGAGTGATGTGCGGCCCTGCATGATTCTGTCCAGCGCCTGCTGAATCAGACGCTCGGTGGCTGTGTCAATCGAGCTGGTCGCTTCATCAAGAGCCAGGATTTCCGGGTCAAACGCCAGCGCTCGCGCAAAGGAGAGCAGTTGTTTCTGCCCGGTGGAAAGTGTTGCGCCACGCTCCTTGACTTCCTGTTCAATATCCAACCTGCCTGCGCTCCCGTTTCCAAACGCCTTGTCAAAACCCACTTCATGAAGCGCGCGACGGATTCTATCGTCGTCAATCGCCTGTTCACCGAGGCGGACGTTGTCGGCTATTGTTCCTGAAAATATTTGCACATCCTGCATAACCAGGCCAAGATGACTGCGCAATTCAGGAATTGAAAACTCCCGAATATCACGGCCGTCGAGCAGAATACGTCCGCTCTGCGGCTCATAGAAGCGAAATAAGAGTGACACCAGTGTTGTCTTACCGGAGCCGGTGGCGCCGACGAGCGCGACAGACTGCCCCGGTTCAACCGTGAAGGACACATCGGTCAACACATTATCCGGCGGGTTATAGGCGAATGTCACATGTTCGAATGTAATGGCACCTTTAATCGGCTGTTTGTTCTTCAGATTGAGTGTTGAAAGCGCTTGCGACTGTGCGTCCTCCCCGGTGATTGCGACAACTTCAGCTTCGGCCGGTTGTTCGGATTCGGTGTCGAGTAATTGAAATATCCTCTCAGATGAGGCCATCGAGGCCTGCAGGACATTGTATTTTTCAGAAAGGTCCCGAATCGGACGATAGAAGCGCTCTACCAGTAGGATAAACGCCGTCAATTCACCGAATGTCAGCAGACCGTCACCAATCTGCATTCCGCCATAGACAATCAACGTTGCCAGAGATATTGCCCCAATCAGATTCACAACCGGAAAAAAGACAGCATAGTAAAACACCTGCTTGAGATTTTGATCGAGAGCGCTACGATTCCGCTCCTCAAATCCTTTGTAGGTGGCGCCTTCCTGACTGAACAGTTTGATAATCGCAATTCCGGAGAGTCGTTCACTCAAATAGGCGTTGATTTGCGCAATCGTGATTCGCAAGCGGCGATACACTCCGCGCACTTTTCTCCGGAATATGATTGTCGCTCCGACAAGGGCCGGGAGAATGAAGAAAATCGCCAGTGACAGACGCCAGTTATAATAGAACATCAGTGACACATAGCCACCGAGGAGAATCAAATCACCGATGATGTTTATCACACCGGTTGAAAACAACTCATTGAGCACATTGACATCATTGGTGACACGAGTGACAAGTCTTCCGACAGGATTACGATCAAAAAACTTGAGCTCCATGCCCTGCAGTTTTCTGAATACCTGCAGGCGAATATCCTGCTGTACTTCCTGTCCCATTCGTGTCGTGATTATCATCTGGAAATATTCCAGTCCGAAATGCAGTACCATGGCGCCAATATAGAGCATGGCAATAGTGCGTAACCCGAGCATGTCTCCGACGCTGACATAGTCATCAAGCGCGCGCTGCACGAGTGTGATGAGATACACCTGCAGAGCGCCGGCCAGCAAGAGCGAAATTGCGCCGGATATCGTATGCGCGCGGTAGGGACGCACATACTTCAGCAGGCGTTTCATCAAACGCGAGTCATAGGCCTTGCCCAGCGCTTCTTCCTGAAAGTATGCGTCACTCATTGATTGCCCTCTGTCCTACTCTACTTCCAATTGCTCTTTGAGTGATTGCAGATGATATAATTCCGCGTAAGGACCGCCAGCGGCGAGCAGTTCGCGATGCTTGCCGCGCTCGATGATCTGCCCTTCGTCAAGATAGATAATCTGAGAACATTCTTTGACAGCGCTGATGCGGTGGGAGATGATGATTGAGGTCCGCCCCTGCAGCATTTCATACAGACCGGAAGTGATTTTCGCCTCCGTTTCGGTGTCCACGGCGCTGGTGGCGTCATCGAGAATAATAATTCTCGGGTCCGTCAGGACAGCCCGCGCAATTGATAATCTTTGCTTCTGTCCGCCGGAAAGTGTTATCCCACGCTCGCCGACAATTGTGTCATAGGCGCCGGGGAATTCGGCGATGTCCTGCTCCAGCGCTGCGGCTTTCACAGCCGAATACACTGCATCATCTGTGGCGTCCGGCGCGCCGAAGCGGATGTTCTCCCTGAGCTTATCAGAAAACAGGAATGACTCCTGCGGCACATAGCCGATTTGCTCTCGTAATTCAGCCAATGGCCAGTCCAGGATATCCCGGTTATCAACAAACAGCGCGCCGCGCGGGGGCTGATAGAGGCGCATCACAAGCGCCGCGAGAGTTGTTTTTCCTGCGGCGACCGGACCGATAATTCCCAAGGATGTTCCGGGTTCGATGCACAGCGAGATATTTCTCAGCGCAGGAGCAAATTGTTGGTCCCTTGTTTTCTCTTCACCGGATTCGACTGCATCAGAAGGAGGTGTGTCATAGGTGAAAGTCAGATTTCTGAACTCAATCTTCCCGTTGAGGGTTGGCGCTTTTTTCCCATGCGAAGATTGTCGCGCAGAAGGCGCGTCGCGCTGTGTTACGTCGTCAACGGCGCCGACCGGCCACTCTTCAGGGGCATGGAAGATTCTGTTCAGTCTGTCAAGTGACGCCGAGCCGCGCTGGTAAAGAGACACCACCCAGCCAAGTGCGATGATTGGCCAGATGAGCATACCGATATAGACAAAGAAGCTCACCAAATCACCTTTGGTTATCTCACCGTCAATCACCTGCTGACCGCCGACATACAGCGCTATCAAGGTAATCATACCGGCCATGCCAAACAGAAGCGGCATGAATATCCCTTGAAAGCGCGCCAGAGACATATTGCGTTCAGCATATTCCCGTCCGACTTTTTTGAAACGCTCAATTTCGCTGAGTTCCTGACCATAGGCCTTCACAACTCGAATGCCGGACAGATTCTCCTGCGCGGTGGCGGTTAACACCGAAAACTGGCGCTGGATGGCGTTGAAACGCTTGTGAATCATACCCCCGACAAGCGTCACAAGGATAGAAATAATTGGCATCGGAATGATGACATAGAGTGTCAGTTTCGGGGCCATGTAGAACATCAGCGCCAGTGACAATGTCGTGGTCATAATAGTATTGGTGAAGTACATGATACCCGGTCCGAAAATCAGGCGCACGGCCTCAACATCATTGGTCAAACGCGCCATGACATCACCGACACGACGCTGATGGTAAAACGACATGGGCAAGCGCAGGAGTTTTTTGAACAGTTCGCCCCGGATGTCATACTCCAACTTGCGCGACATCCAGATAACCGAGCGGCGATTGACGAACAGAAACAATCCACTGAGGGCGGTTAGTCCGACAAAAGCTCCGGCGAGTCCGATACCGTGATTGTGCAAGGTTCCGTTTTCCAGATCATCAAGCAGGAGCTTTATCAAGTACGGCCGCACGACATTAAACACGGCGGAGAGCGTCACCGAAAGCGCCCCGACAATCAAGTACTTGCGATACTTCTTCAGATGCCGCAACGGGACTTCAAAACGCTTACGAAAACGAATACGTTCGGATGGGTTTTGTGTCGGTTTGTGTGTGTGTGTTTGGTTTTCGGTCACGTTGGTTGTTTCTTATGGCAAGTCCGGGAAAATCAAGCGCTGGTTGACTACATGTTATGTTTCCCGGACAAGTTTCCCGGAGAATCCACATAGAGAGTCTGCCCGGAGAATCTATCCGGAGAATCTACCCGGACGAGGGACAATAAAGCGAATTCCGCGACTTTCGACAAGGCGCTGAAACTCCGGTTGTAACATCATCAAAGTCGCATGAATCCTACGGAGATCTTCCCTGACTCTGGAAATCGCATCGCGAAATCAGGAGTATTTCTTAGTAATCGAGGATATTTGCAAACAAGTGGATGGCGTTTATCTCAAGGTCCGAAATACGCTGCAAAAGCGGGAACCCGCAATAGATGATATGCCCTTCGCCCATGTTCGCGACAGTCAACAAGCTGAGTTTTGGATTGCGTTTGTCGAAAATGAGTTTCTTGCCGGTGGGAATTTCCGCAGGAGCAGAAAGCGCGCGGGCTCCAACTGTTTCTGTCAAACGACGTGTAAGAATTGTATAGGGTTTTGAAAACAGCCGCTGATTACGCTCGCCGACACCAATGTCCACCCCCTCCAATGCGGTCGGAGTCGGTCGAATTGACAATGGCGCGGCATCTGTCGGCCAGTCATCCGGTTGTCCAAGAATGACCAGTAAGCCGCCCTGACGCACAAAACGCTCCACCCGCTCTGAGATTCTCGCGAGGGAACCATAGGCGCGAAAACTACCGGACCCGACAATCATCACCTGATACGCGCTCAGGTCTCCGGTTTCCAGCGCCCGGTCTGTCAGGGGTGTGATATTGGCGTCTGTCATACGCAGGATATCTTCGAGCAAGCCGGATGTATCCGGCAGAAAGGCGAGCGCACGGTCAGGATTGATTTCGCAACTTGCAACACGAATTACGGCCGTGTCAGCGGCTACTACCTGCCCATTATCTTTCAGGCGCAAGGTCAAACGGCCGATACCGTCAGCCATATCGTTTCCGGCCACGAGCGGAAATTGGATGGTCTGTGTTTCTTCGCCCGACGGGAGGGAAAGAGTGCGTTGCACGGCTCCGGCGGAAACACCCGGCGGAGTCTTCAGCGCGATTGCGACTTTACCGGAGTAGTATTTGGGTTTATCGACTACCGCCTTCCAATAGAAAGGCCTGACAGTCTTGTCCACCAGCACATTGGCGACTTTCGGAATAAACCGAAATGAGGGCAGGAACCTGACCCGCAGGTCATGGCTACCGCGCACACCGGCGACACTGCGTGCGGTCATGGAGATGCCGCCATATTGGATTTCAACGGCGAAACGCAATGAGTCAAGAGCTCCGGACTGCAGGGCGTCACGTCCGACATCAACGAGATACTCACGGATAAACTGCTGATGGGGCCGCACCGGATGCGGTGTCGCGTCAATTACCACTGCGCTGTCATTGTCGTCAGCGAGCGGAAAGAACAGGATTTTCGCGAGTGTCACACCGAGCGGGCCGGCGACAGTGACTGTCGGGCGGAACTTGACTTTCGGCCCTTCGGGCGTTTCCCGGATAACAATCTCGCCGGACCATTCCAGTCCCATGGTCATCAATGTCGCCCGTTGCGCTGAGGCGACCAGGTCGCGCACATAGCTGTTGTATACGCTGTCTGCAGCCAATTCCTGATTTGCCCGGATTAAGTCTGACAGACGGGAAAGCGCCCGATAACCGGAGACCAGCCGGTCAACACGTTTGCCGGGACTGTCGGAAACACGCGCATCATTGAAATCCCGCTCAAATTGCTCAGCCAGTTGCATTTGATTTGTCAACGTCGTTGCCGAGTGCGCTTGCTTTGGTGAGCCGGAGCTCTTGACCAGCGGACGTAAACGCAATTTCGCAAGGCCTGAAAGAAAATCAGACTCGCGAAATGAGGCGTTAATGTCGTAACGAATAAGCTCATAGCGTGTGTAGAGACCGTCCTCAGGGGCATGCGATTCAATTCCGAAGTTATCGGGAAAGAAGAGTTTCTCTGTTTGTGAGATCATTTCGGCATAATTGCGGTATAATTCGCGCTGATTGACAATCGCCCCCTGAATCACCGTCCCGCCGCCGGTTCCCTGCTGACGTTGATAGACTTTGCGCACGCCGACCAGGCCGTCATGCAGAAGCGTATCCGGGGCCGCTTTTCCTGAAAGATAGAAATCTTTGACACTTTGCCAGACATCCTCATTCAAACCGGCGCCGAAGATAACTATATCCGGTGGAAATGATGTTTGTGTCAGCGCCGTGGAAAGCCCGGTCAGCGTTTCAGGGCTTATACCAATCTGCGAGACCCGCAATCCTGAGCGTCGGTCGTACTTTGTGCGGACCTGTATTCCCTGCCCGGACTCTTTAACCGTCGCCAGAATCACCTGACATCCGTAACGCTGGCTGAGGAGCATCACCGCCCCCCAATCAATGTCGCGGGGAGATTCAAAGAAATAGACAACCTGCAAATCATTAAGCGTGCGCTCAAGATAAGCCGCTCCGGGAGACTGGCTCTGCGCCGGTTGAGCGTACAAAGCGACACTCAGACAGACACATGCAGCAGTGAGGAGTTTGCGCCAATGTGGTGAGAGCGTTTCCATATCTTTACGCGCGATTGCCATGCCCCAAGAGTAGAAAGTTGAGCGCTTTTGGGCAACTGAAAGTGTATGAGAAAAGATATGGTGAAGAAATCGCAGTGAGCGGGCGACCGTGTCAGAAATTACAGCTCAACGCCTACCCGCACAAACTATAGAGTCAAGCCCTAAAGAGGTTGTTCCATGAGCTCAGACAGCTACGAGTTACCAGTTCCGTTTGCGTTTTCGTCATGTCCGTGAAGACGGGGCATCCAGGCAAGTTACGATTATGAAATATGCTTGAAATGAAAACGGCTGTCACAAATAAATATCTTTTTGAGTCACAGCGTCTTAGGGAGAGTGACGTCGCACACTTGGGTATGCTTGGATTTCCGCCTCCGGGCTTGTTGGAAAAGTCATTCCACGTTGGGTCAGGTCTTGCGACAGCGCTTTTTGCTGTCGTGTGACCTGACCCTTCGCCGGAGAAATGTGTCGGGTTACAATTTGCGCTTTGGGCAAATCAAGACCCGGCACAACAATCGGGACTTTTTCAACAGGCCCCTCCGCGGAAATGACGGCATCGGATGACTGTCTCGTTATCGGAACGGTAACGCCGCAGTTGGGCAAACTTATGGGACACTTTCCTAAAGACCCTAAAGAATCGTCTCATCCTCTTTGCGCCAGCCGGGGTCAACTATACAGAGAAAGGTCAGAGGCGCCTCGCCGGTGTTTTCCAGCCACTGGCGGGAGCCGGAAGGAATCTCAATTGCGTACCCGGCGCTGACCTGCTCGGCTTCATCCTCAATATGCATTACTCCAACGCCGCCGAGAATGAAATATAACTCGTGCGAGGCCAGACGATGCGGCTTGGAGGATTTACCCGGCGCCAGACTCGCTGTGGCGAGCGAATAGCGGCCTTTGAAATCATTCTGTGTGTTGGGATTGCAGAGTTCGCGAAGCAGGACACCATCACCGGCGACTATTTCGGTTATGTTCTTCATTACGCGAATGTTCATCGTGGTCTCGCTCTCTGACTGTTAGTCCGGGACACTGAGTGAAAGATACCAAGCCGGAGCCAGCCGGACAAATAAGAAACGGGTGAAGCATGACACTTCACCCGTTCGTCGCAATCAATCATCGTTGCTGTCAAAAACTATTGACAGACATCACGTTACAAGACCTGATCGGCCTTGAGCTTCTCGTAGAGCTTGTCTGCAATTTCCGCCGGTGTTTCGCCTTCAATAAACTCGCCGGGCTTACGGGGAGGAGGCGATGAGACCTTCAGACGCTTTGTGGCCGAATTGGCGCCAATCGCAGAGCCGTCCAGACCGAGGTCTGACGCTGACCAGCGGGTGATGGTTTTCTTTTTGGCGGCCATCTTCCCTTTGAGTGAAGGAAGACGCGGATCAGCAATTTCCTTTTCGCAAGCGAGAATCACCGGTAATGTCACCTCCAGCTTGTCATAGCCGTCCTCGGTAGTGCGCAGGACAAGCGCGGTATTGTCTTTGATATCTTCGATTTTCTTGACAAAACCGACACCCGGGATATCCAGCAATGCCGCAACCGCCGCCGGAGTCTGCCCGCTTTCTTCGTCGGCGGACTGTTTCCCGCCAATTACCAGCGTGTAGTCTTCAATTTTTTTCAATCCCGCCGCCAGAATTTTGGCGGTGGCCTGCGAGTCTGAGCCGTTGAATTGCTCATCACAAAGCAGAATTCCCTCATCAGCGCCAAGCGCGAGGCAGGCCCGAATGGTGGACTCGGCTTTTTCGGCTCCAACGGTCAATATTGTGGTCTTACCACCAAAACGCTCTTTGAGACGGATTCCCTCTTCAACAGCGTATTCGTCAGACGGGTTGATTGTCCCACCGGAGTCGGCCAGTTGGACTTCACCGGCGTTATCGTCAATTTTTACCAGAGAGATGTCCGGTGTCTGTTTTACTAAAACTACAAAATTCATGCTGTTTGTGTCCCTTCCCAGGTCTTACAAATGGGAATTATTATTACTCCGGGAGCGGAGGTTTTCGCTCTCCCGGTCAAGGCCAAGAGTAGCAAAAAAACCTGCGGAGGGCAAATGCTGATACAGCCGATGCAGGAGATATCCGGGAGTCAGTTGGAGGAATTGAATCAGGGGTTGAAACGGGAACGGAGAGTCTGCAATCCCTCGCGGGCGGCCTTTTGCTCGGCCTCTTTTTTGGAAGCGCCCTCGCCAACGCCGACAGTTTCGCCGTGGAATTTGATAGCGACAGAGAAGATTTTGCAATGATCCGGGCCGGTTTCATCGACAACAACATATTGCGGTACAGCTTCGCCGCGCGACTGGAGAAACTCCAGTAGCTGGCCTTTATAATTGACCTGCGACTTGTCGGCCTGTACCTCATCGACACGCGAGATTATCAAGCGCCTGACCACATCGCGGGCGGTCTCAATTGAGCTGTCGAGATAAATCGCTCCGAGAGCGGCTTCAAAGCAGTCGGCAATTATCGACGCTCTCTGTCGACCTCCGGAGCGCTCTTCATCAGGTGAGAGCCGGACAATTTCACCCAGTCCCGCCTCACCGCCGATTTTGGCCAGCGAGGTTTCGTTGACCAGCAGCGCCTTGAGCTTGGTCAACTCACCTTCGCTATACTCCGGAAAAAGTAAATATAATTGTTCGGCGACGATTAACCCCAGCACTGAGTCACCAAGAAACTCCAGCCGTTCATAGGAATTCAATTCAGCGCCTTCGGATGTGCGGAGATAGGAGCGATGGACCAGCGCCTCAAGCAGGAGAGTTTCATTCTCGAAATCGTATTGAAAAACGTCGTGAAACTTCTTAGCGAGTTCTTCGAGCTCTCCGCCGGATTCGGGACGGGAAAACAGACGTTTGAGTGATGAAAGTATAGTCATGCGTTTTTTTACTGCCGGGAAGCGACGCACATACCTTTACGCGCCGTCATAACGGGAGAGAAGCAGTGAAACATTGTGCCCACCAAAACCGAATGAGTTTGTCAGAGCGTGCGAGATTTTCACGTCTCGCGCGGTATTGGCGACACAATCAAGATCACACTCCGGATCCTGGTTTTCCAGATTGATAGTCGGATGCACTTTCCCGGTTTGCAGGGATTTTGCAGTGGCAATTGCCTCCACCGCTCCGGCGCTACCGAGAAGATGCCCCATCATGGACTTGGTTGAATTTATCAGCATTGATTGCGTATGTTCACCGAAAACTTCTTTTATGGCTTTGACTTCGGCAATATCTCCCAATCCGGTGCTGGTGCCATGTGTGTTGACCAAATCTATATCGGTTCGTTCGAGACCGGCGTCAGCGACGGCTAATGACATCGCCCGTCGCGCTCCGGAGCCATCCGGTCGTGGGGCGGTCATATGGTACGCATCACAGGTGATTCCGGAGCCACGAATTTCACCGTAAATTGTTGCGCCGCGTTTCTGCGCATGTGTCAATGACTCCAGCACAAGCATCCCGGCGCCCTCACCCATCAGAAAACCGTCACGACCTTCATCAAATGGTCGTGAAGCGCGCTCAGGCTCGTCATTACGTGTGGTCATAGCTCGGGCGCTACAGAATCCGGCCAGTGAAGTCGGTGTGATTGTCGCTTCAGCTCCGCCGGCGATACCCAAATCAATATCACCGCGCTGGACAAAATGAAACATATCTGCCAGCGCATGTGAAGATGAGGCGCAGGCCGAGACTGTGGCGTAATTCGGTCCCTGAAAATCAAAGCGCATTGCCACCACACCGGCGCACATGTTCGAAATCATCATCGGGATGAAGAACGGGCTGACTCTTCCGGGACCACCGGCCAGCAGTTTTTGATGTTGCGCTTCAAAAGTGGTGATCCCACCGATACCGGAGCCGATGATGACACCGGCGCGCTCAAGGTCAAGATTTGCATCTGCGAGACCGGCATGGTCGAAGGCCTTCTGGGCCGCAACGAGAGCGTATTGCTCTGAAGGGTCCAAACGGCGCAACGTTTTCTTTTCAATATACTCACCCGGATTGAAGTTCTTGACTTCAGCGGCAATTCGGGTTGCATAGTCGGATGTATCAAAACGTGTAATCGGCCCGGCGCCGGATTTTCCAGCCAGTAAGGATTGCCATACACTTTCCAAATCATCTCCGAGGGGTGTAACCCACCCCATACCGGTGATGACAACACGCTCCACCGGAGCTCTTCCGTTTACAGACACAAATACCTCGGTTTGGACAAACGTAGTTTAGAATAATTCTGGAAAATGCAAAACCTCACCGCAGGGTTAGTTGTTGAAACCCTGCGCATGAGGCAGTTGGCGTCTTCCGTTTGTTGACTACCTGATGAGAATTCTATCAGGCCGTTGCCTCGCTTCTTTCGGCGATGTACTTGATAGCATCTCCGACCGAGGTGATCTTTTCGGCTTCTTCATCCGGGATTTCCAGCGAAAAGCTCTCTTCAAGGGCCATGACCAGTTCGACGGTATCAAGCGAGTCAGCCCCGAGGTCTTCGACAAATTTGGCTTCGGGAGTTACCTGTGCGGCGTCAACACCAAGCTGTTCAATAATGATGTCTTTTACTTTTTGTTCGATTTCTGCGGACATGTTTTGCTACTCCTGTTTGATTATGAAGAAACTCTACTCTTTTGTTCTTTTACAATCTTGTGTTTCCACCCGGCTCCATAACTCGCGCCCGGCAAATATGACACAGAATCCTATCTCAAAGCAAGCGATGAGGCAAGAAAGATTTTTTGCTATCAACTACGCTCAGATATTGATACCACCACAAACGCTAAGTGTCTGGCCGGTAATGTATCCGGCGGATTCTGAGGCCAGAAACAAGACCGCTGAGGCGACATCGCCCGGCTCACCTTTGCGCCGCAATGGGACAGTTTTCAAAAACGCCTCGGTCGCCTGCTCGGTCATTGCCTCAGTCATTTCGGTCTTGATGAATCCCGGGGCGACGGCATTGACAGTAATACCTCGCGGCGCAAGTTCACGGGCTGAGGATTTTGTCAGTCCTATCAGACCGGCCTTGCTGGCCGAATAATTCGCCTGCCCGGCATTACCCAGCATGCCCACTACCGAGGCGATATTTACAATTCTGCCGCTGCGCTGTTTCATCATGACTTTGGCCGAGGCGCGGGTGACAATGAACGCTCCGCGTAAGTTGATGCGAATAACCGCATCCCAGTCATCATCGGACATACGGACGAGCAATGTATCCCGTGTGATGCCGGCGTTGTTGACGACAATATCGAGTGAACCGAACTTACCGGTCGTCTCACCTATCAGCTTGTCCACCGCCTCAGCATCGGTGACATCGGCGGCAACCGCCAACGCTGAATTATTAGATGACTCTAAGAGACCATCATTGAGTTCTGCGGCTGTGGCTTCACATGTGGCCGGGTCAATGTCGGAGATAACGACATTGGCTCCCCGTTCGGCGAATGCAGCGGCGATGGCTTTGCCGATGCCTCTTCCTGAACCGGTAACCAACGCTGTCTTGTTAGCAAAATTCATAGCGCTCCTGCAAGCGATTGAAGGCCTATGACGCGGCCGGTGAAAGAATTGTTTCTATGTCCTTGAGTGTATCAAGCGTAATTGAATTCTCAGGTCCCAAAGAGCGTTTGGCCAGGCCGGTCAGAACCTTTCCGGGACCTACTTCAACGACATGCTTGATATTCGCGTTCTTCATACAATCCATTGTTTGCGCCCAGCGTACAGGCGATGTAATTTGCTGCACCAGTAGCTTACGGATTTCTTCGGGGTCAATGACGGGCTGCGCGGTGGCATTGGGGACAAACGTCATTGCCGGCGCTTGAATCTCAATGTCTGCCAATGCAGAGAGCATGCCGTCTTTTGCTGATTGCATCAACGGGCTATGAAAGGCGCCGCCGACTTCGAGCTTCACTGCGCGTTTGGCGCCACGCTCTTTGGCCAGCGCCGCAAGGCTCTCCACTGCTGTCACATCACCGGAAACTACAATTTGCACAGGTGAGTTAATATTGGCCGCGACTACGACTTCCTCTGTGGTGGAAACTTCTGCGCATAAGTCCTCGACTGCCTTCAGATTCATTCCGATGATAGCGGCCATCGTCCCGGGTTTTTCACGCGACGAGCTCTCCATCAATGATGCGCGCTTGACTACCAGCCGAATCGCGTCTTTGGCTGTGAGCGAACCTGCAGCAACGAGGGCGCCGTACTCGCCCAGCGAATGACCGGCGGCGCAGCCTGCCTCAACCGCTCCGTCCAGTACGGTCAGAACTGCAAGTGAATGTAGCAGGATAGCCGGTTGGGTAAAGCGGGTCTGCTTCAGCGTCTCAGCGGGGCCTGCGAAGGAAATCTCAGCGATGTCTTCGCCGATTTCCTGACCGGCAAAGTCATACAACTCCCGCACAGCCGCCGATGATTCATAAATGTCTTTGCCCATGCCTACATATTGCGAAGCCTGGCCGGGGAACAGCAGGGCTGTTTGTTCTGGCGCATATTTATTCATGAATTTACGCTATTCTCTTCAGGGATGGTTTCAGAGATGTTTTCAGAGACATTCTCAGGAATATTCGGACTTGTTACTTTATACTCTCACCAATGAGGCGCCCCAGGTCAGGCCACCACCGAAAGCGAGCATCAAAACATTGTCGCCGGGCTTGATTTTCTTTGTGCGCATGGCTTCATCAAACGCCAGAGGCACTGAAGCTGATGATGTGTTCCCGAAACGCTCGATATTGATATATATGCGCTCCTCCGGCAAACCAAGGCGTTTCCTGAGCGCATCGATGATACGGATGTTCGCCTGATGGGGTACGACCATGTCGATATCATCCGCTGTGAGTCCGGCTCGTTCAACAACTTTAAGCGCCGCATCACCCATTTGACGCACAGCGTGTTTGAAGACTTCCGAACCGGCCATGTGCAGACAATCTTCACCATTGTTGACACCGCCATTGCGCATCACTTCCGGATAAGGAGACTGTGTCCCGCCTACCGGAATCCAGAGAAGCTTTCCGAGACGACCATCAGATTTCAAGAAACTTGCAAGCACTCCGGTGTTTTCGGTCGTGCGTTCAAGGGCCACCGCTCCGGCGGCGTCGCCGAAAAGGATGCAGGTTCCTCTGTCCTTGTAGTTGGTGATTGTACTGAGCTTTTCGACACCAATAACCAAAACCCGCTCATACTGGCCGGATTCAATAAACGCTGCGGCAATTGATTGACCGTGGATATACCCGGCGCAGGCCGCCGCTATATCCATCGTACAGGCATTGACAAGTCCGAGGCGCTCTTGCAACACACACGAATTGGACGGCAGACGATAATCCGGCGTCACGGTGCCGACAATCACCATCTCAACATCCTCCGGCTTCCAGCCGGCCATCTCCAGCGCCGCTGCTGAGGCCTTGACCGCCATATCCACGCCGCTCATCTCGCGGGTGGCTATGTGACGTTCTTTGATACCTGTGCGCGTTGTTATCCACTCGTCGGATGTATCAACGATTTTTTCAAGATCCGCATTGGTCAAAATGTCCGGAGGGACAAACGATCCGCATCCGGCGATTCTCGCATGGATTGCCACTTGTGTGTTTGTCGTCTGTGTATTTGCAGTTTCTGTGTCTGTATTCACGACTGTTTTTCTCGCCCCATCAGGTTAGCGTCATTCTTTCTAGTTTCCCGGCGGTTTGACTGCCGGAGAATCCAATCAGCTACCGGTCATGCCCGGTGCGTAGCAGATCATTTTCCCGCATCTGTTTGCGTGTATTCTCAAGCGTTTCGGTTCTGACCATGCGCACTGCGAGAGAAAGTCCGTTTTTAATCGCTCGTGGCGACGATGCCCCGTGGCAAACAATCGAAACACCCTCAATCCCCAGCAGTGGCGCTCCGCCGGCTTCGGCGTAGTCGAATGCGCGCCGCAACCTTCCCAGAAACGGTGACATCAACGCGGCGCCGACCCGTGAGAAGATATTCGTTGAAACCTGATGCCGAATGCGGGTAGTCAGAAATGATTCTATCGATTCTGCGAATTTCAAGGTGATATTGCCCGTGAAACCGTCGGTCACGACCACATCGACATCACCGGAAAGAATATCTTTACCCTCAACATTGCCAATAAAATTGAGATTCGATTTCTCCATTAATTCATAGCTTTTGGCTATTAAGGTGTTCCCTTTGACTCGTTCCTGGCCTATCGACAATAGTCCGACCTTTGGTCGCTCTATAGCATACATGGCTGAAACATAAGCAGAGCCCAGCGCCCCGAATTGTGCGAGATTGAGCGGCTTGCATTCTGAATTGGCCCCGACATCCAGCGCCAGCGTGGTTTTGAAGTTCTTGGTTGGAAAGAGCGCACAAATCGCCGGGCGGTTTACTCCGGGAATCCGCCCCAGTCTCAACAAAGAGCCGGCCATCATGGCTCCGGTATTGCCGGCGGAGACAAATGCATCCACCTTTCCTTCACGTTGCAACTCTAATCCGAGGGCGACCGATGTATTGGACTTACGCACCGCTTCAGCCGGTGAATCGCTCATCAGAACCACATTCGGGGCATGATGGCAGGTGATATTCTGCGGTCGGCTCCCAAGTCCTAACAAACTCTTTTCTATCGCCTCAGCGTCTCCGACAAGAGTCAGCTCAACATCCTCACCGAGTTCCTGCGCAGCAATTACTCCTCCGGAAACAATCTTGTCGGGACCATGGTCCGCTCCCATGACATCAAGAGCTATTCTGACAGCTCTCGAATTGGGGCTTGTGCCGTTAGAAACCTTAGGCGCTTCCGAGGCGCGGTTCTTTTCGATGATTGCGTTCAATGTGTACGGGGCCCTGAGGGTAATGAGTAGTGTTCAGAAGCGTGTCAGGGCGCTTCGTGGCCTGGAGCTATTTCACCCTGGTCCACCCGTCAATGTGTGTATCTTAGCTTGTGGGAGAAATTTCACAAATACCAAAAACAAATGCTATCAAAAGAACCCGAATTAGTTCTCGCTCACGTCAATGACTCCCTCACCACGATAATGGCCGCAGTTCGGGCAGATATAATGTTGCATTTTCTTGTGACCACATTGCTTGCAGGGGACAACATTGGGTAATGAGGTCTTCCAATTTGTCCGTCTCTTTTTTCCGCGGCTCCGTGAGTGCCGTCGTTTGGGATGCGCCATAAGTAACTCCTTATATCGTTATATTATATTCTGCAATAATTCAGCCCGGAACATCATTCCGGTTACGTCAATATCTCTATTTTCTACTAATCAATCAAGTCCTTCAGTGCGTCCCAGCGGCTGTCAGACGCTTCTTTTGTGCAATTACAGGGTGTTTCGTTCCGATTTCCGCCACATGTGGGGCACAGACCGCGACAATCAGGACGGCAAAGAGGTTTCAGCGGCAATGCGGCGAATAGCGCCTGACGAACCTGCTCGGAGAACTCCAACTCTTCATTGACATCCAGCTCTATAACATCCTCGACATCGACAAATCTCTCAGCAGAACCGCTTTCACGGATAGCAATTATATCTATTTCTCCACTGATGTCTTCTCGCGCCGGCTCCAGACAACGGGCGCATTCCAAATCTACTTTGGCGGCGCAAACGCCCCTGATGTAATACTCCGTTTCTGTCTGCTGGATTGAAAGTTTTGCCGTAATACCGTCGACAAACGTAACCCCGTCAATGGCAAATTCAATCTCCTGCGTTTCTTCGAAGATTGAAACTTCGGCAGGAAACTCGCTTATTTCCTTTAGCCCAACCTTCATAGCCCAATAGTTTACTTAGTTTCACATCTGATGTCAAGGTGGACTAAGGCCGGCGCCACCTCGCAACACATTGTAGTACAATAGATTGCGTTACGCGCCTACCGAAGCATTATAGATGATTACATTGGCGAGACAGGATTGGCCGACCTGAGGATATCAATTAACCTCAATTCGGACCCCGGCGGCGCGCCAGAGCGATACGGTTCAGGGCTTTCTCCAAAGCATGATGCGACCGGTCCTTGTCTACATTCGCATTCTTGAACAGCCCTGCCATTCTATCCTGACCGCCTTTCTTCGCGC
>CAZFAL010000046.1:0-17970 GCA_964516945.1 uncultured Ignavibacteriales bacterium | reverse complement strand
CCGGACGACGTGGCAATCTCCCAGCTATGATTCGACGAGAGCGCTTCGCTAGCGCTCACAATGATTGCAACACATAATTTTTTCAACAAGCCCTATCATCCCGGCCTGTATCGCTGACATACTGTGGCGCCAAATGGCAAAAAGCAAGTCCGAAGAAATTGGTGAATGGGGAGAGAAAAAAAACAGCGCCGGAAAATTTCCGACGCCGCTTCTTTTTTTTGATTCGTGATCTATTGAAGATTTATTATTGTTTGTCCCTCTGATTCCTGGCTCTTTCCAGTTCCAACTCTGCCTGTAGGGCCTCTTCGCGTTCTTTGCGGGCTTTGAGTTCCAGCGCACGGAGGTCTACTTGATAGGCGGTTGTTACATTTCCGTTGCCTGTCGGGTCTGAAATCTGAACTGCCTTTGCATGAGGATCGCCCGCTGGTGACGGTGAGACAGTTTGAACCGTTCCGTAGCTACTGGGGAAGTATGTTGCAGTCAGAATCGGCCAAGTGGACTGCGCGGTTGCTGATCCGGTTAGCAAAACGGCTTCGAGGCGAAATGTATAGGTTCCTGCGCTCTTAAAGTAAGTGCGTTGTGTCGAACAACTAAAGAGATGAATGTCTGTTCCGGAATAGCTCGAAAGCCCTACCGTGGTATAATATCCGGGAGATATCCCACCGCCGGCGTTTTCGTCAATCTGAACCTCAGCAATGTTTTGTGAGGTTGTGCCACTGAATCGTATAGTTGTATGTCCTTGGAGGTAAATATAGCCGGATTTCGGGATAGTAATTGTCACAGTTATCAAATCTGTCATTATTGTTGTCCCAAGAGCAGTAATGTTACCAGCGAATCCCTGCGCAATCCCCGGCTCATCAAGAATCTCCGGCGCGCTGATAGCGTCATTGTTCAGCCGTATAGCGTTGTCTCCGACGCCATTCATATCAACGATTAGATTCGTGTCGACACTACCGGCGGCAAAAAGAAACTCATCAGTGAGATCGTCATACAATAGTCCCCAATCCGGGAATGCCGGTGAATGAGCGATAATCGGGCGCGACGCGTTACTTGTTCCGGATTGATAGATATAGGTCATTGGTGTTGTGCCATTGGCAAAGCCAAGCGAGCCGGACATTACATCGCCGGCTTTATCCACAAATGCAGTGGAGTTCTTACCGTCCAACAAATCTGAGTTGTCTGCGAATCCTGAAATATCGGCCTTGATAGCATGCATCGCATAGGCGCTGGAGTTCAGTTGCGTGCGCGGAGAAAGTTCAGGATCGGCGCCGACTGTTATTCCCAAGTAGCGAAGCGCTCCATCGAAAAGGTCAAACGGAAAGAGGACATTAGAGCCAAGCTCATAGGTGAATAATCCGTCTGTTGTAGTAACCGTTTGCGAACCACTGCTCCAAAGCGCTGTTCCCCCAGTTGACTGGTCGTAGATGGTGAAAGAAACTGTGTGTGGGCCGTCTGCGACCGTTGCGCCACCTGCATCAGTCAAGCGTCCCTGATAGCTCAGTTTATAAACGATAAGAGCTGATGCGTTACCAGCGCTGAAAAGCGCCAACAAGACTACCGCGGCAATAATGTGAGCCAATGATTTGTTCTTTTTCATTGTGGGGTTCCTTTTGGATTAGAATTATGGAATTAGCGTTTTTTCCTGTTTATGGTTTCGATGCATGATTTCGTGGTCAAATTATTCTGACAATGGCCACATACCAGAGTTTCGGCACATGGCGCTGTATTCTCGCTAAAATACGTCTCTCAAACGGGGGAGGCGTGAATCAGTAATCTGACGGCAGGATAAAGTGTGTGAATTAGCTGACACAGCACTTATTCTCACCAAAAGATAAGTCACAGACGAAAAAGGTCAAGATTTTTTTGTGGAGGCGCGACGACAACATGGACGAGACGGGTCTAATATTGTCTTACGGAGAGTTTATACAAGAAAAGCGGCGCCCAAAAGACTCCGACGCCGCTTTTCTTAGAAAGGAGTTGAATTATGAAGCAATCACGAACCGGTCGTTCCGCAGACTGGAGCCGGACCACCGGAGAAAATGCGCGCAATGCCGAATGTAACGTCAGCGATATTATATGTGTTATCACCATTTGCATCGGCCTCATCCTGGCAAGCAGGAGCGACGCCACCGGAGAAAATGCGAGAAATTCCGGCTGTCACATCGGCAATATTGAATGTGCCGTCATGGGTATAATCTCCGGGAGTAACACAACAACCTGCCGAAGAGAAGTTCTGCAGGAATCCCTGATTGAGGTTGAAATTGGTCGAACTGGCCATGCCGACTGCGGTCTGGCCGATGACTCCGACCATTTTGAAGTTTGTGGATGAACTAAATCCACCACCGCCGGAAATCACCTGCCAGTTGATCTGTTCGCCTGCCGCCGGAGATGCGGATGTGGCGCTGGCGGCGCTCTGCTTAATCATCGCCTGAATCTCTGCCTGTGAAGTCCCGATGGATCTCAATAGCGCATCTGTTTCATTGGCAGAGCCGGTTTTCGCCGTAGTCCTGGTGTTAACAGTCGTTGCGGTTTTTGTAGTCGCCTTATTCGAAGTGACTGTCTTCTTTGATGTTGCAGGCTTTGTGGCTTTTTGTTCGACCTGAGCGGCTTTCTTCTTTGAGCCCTTGGCATAACCCGGATTGGAGAAACCTCCGGCAACAAGTAAAATGCCGAGAGCGAATATCAACATAAGCAGTGAAGTTTTTTTCATAATTCGACCCTTTGTCTGTGAAGTAAAAGAGTGATGTTACTCCTATTATAGCCATTTTCTGTCCCCAGTCAAGGACTTTTTTGGCGTTCAGAGTCCATGGTTTTCGGATATTTCCGGGAGGTCGAGTTTCACTATTGAACGTTATGCCCCAATTGTCTTACTACCTTCAGTGTAGCCCACTCATCACTAGCGTTCTTTCAGCGCGTCAGTCGGTAAAGATCCGTCCTCTCGATAATTCACAGCGGACGCCTCATGCCGGGCGCCGGCAGGGGGCAATGTATTGACGAAAGTTCCATAGGCGGTCGGAAAGAATTGCGCCATCAAGTGTGGACGAGCAATGCTGGCCGGTTGAGATGTGGAATTACCTAGGTCTCCAACAAGATAGTACTTGTGAGCCCCCGCCGACACTGACTTGAAGGCCACAAGTGACATCGACTGGTACCAGATTCCAGTTCCCGCCCCCGGTGGCAACACTAGGTAATTGAAGGAGTCGAAATCGGTAGTGGTAGAAGGCGCGACGCTGATCCAGCCCCTGACCACAGTTTGTTGCCCGGCTGTGTTGTGAAACATTTGAACATAGGAGCTGGCGTAAACCATGACAAATCCAGAAGTAGGCGCAGTAATCGTAATTGAGTCCAGTTTTGTGGGAGTGGAAACACTCAAAGAGATGAAATTGACGTTGTTTCGGGTAACCAGACCGGCTTCATCACCTAAATCGGTTGCCATTAGGGAGCCATCGACTATATTTCCCGAAGATACACAATTGTTTGCCAGATGCGCAGAGGTAATTGCTCCGGAACCGACACTAAGTGTAACAGCTCCATTGGTTCCACCGCCTACCAGCCCGGACCCCGCACTAACTGATGTGATATCTCCAGTACCGACAGAAGTGACACCAACTGTCCCGTCCGGGTTGATGGACGTAATGGCCTCGTTAGCTCCTGCGACACCAGTTATGCGCCGTTGCACTTCAGCGCTATTGATGTCCGCCGCACCGATTGTTCCATCGACAATCTTCGCTCCGGTAATGCTATTGTCAACGACCGTAGCGGCGATGCCAGCAGTGTCGGAATTGACCGCTCCATTGGCAAAGGCCTGCGCGGTTATCTGTGTGTAGGGTAGTAATTCAGGGTCAGTTCCTATGGTAACCCCCAGCCAGAGACTCGTGTCAGCGAAGAGGTTATTCGGAAACGGGGTATTTGAGCCGAGCTGATAGCTGAAAAGACCGTTGACAGTATTGACTGTCTGGAAACCTGAAATCCACAGCTTGGCGCCGCCGAATTCAGAGTTATAGATGATAAACTTCACCAAATATGGCCCATCCGCAACCGGGTCTCCGGCGGCGTCGGTCAGCCGCGCCTGATAGTTTATTGTCTTCGGTGCGTTGGCCATGGCATTAGTTGCCAGGAAGACCAGACATAGTCCGAATGTGGTGATGATGAAGCATTTGAAATGTGTTTTCATGTGTGACCTGCCTTTCACACGTTTGAACGTTAACGTTATTACTGTTGATGCATCTGTTTACTCTGTGCCCTTTGCAATTCCAGTTCCGCGCGCAACGCCTCCTCGCGCGCCTTGGTGGCTTTGAGCTCCAATGCGCGCAAGTCCACTTGATAGGCGGTGGTGGTTCCATTGCCAGTGGGGTCAGGAATCTGCATGGCTTTGGCGTTCGGGTCGCCGTTTGGTGTTGTGGAGACCGTTTGGACCATTCCATAAGAACTTGGAATATACAATGCGGTTAGAACAGGTGGACCTGCCACGACGGTTCCAGTTGCTGTGGAATCGAGCATTGCTTCGAGGCGAAATGTGTATGTCCCGGCTCCCTTATAGTATGTTCGCTGTGAGGTGCAGTCATATTGAGGTCTATCTGTGGAGGAATATGTGTTGGTAAATACTCGTGTTCCGAAGTCGTATAATATACTTCCCCCTGCTGTTTCGTCAATTTGTAAAGTAGCTCCGTTTACTCCGGATGTCGCTAAGAAGGTAAACGTTGTTCGTCCTTGAAGGAAAATGTATCCATACTTGGGAATTGTAATTGTGACTGTAATAAGATCTTGCATCGCAGAACTTCCGAGCGCCTGCGAGTAGATTGAGCGTCCCTGCGCGATTCCCGGTTCATCGAGAATCTCCGGAGAGCTGATGGCGCTGGCCCCTAGTCGCACTGCATTGTCGCCTCCTCCGGTTCCGGCTACTGAGACGACAAGATTTGTGTCTCCGGCGCCGGTGAAAACAAACTCATCATTGAGGTCATTGTACATTAGTCCATATTCGGGAAAGGCCGGCGAATGTAAGGCAATTCCTCGCGATGCATTGGTGACCCCGGACTGATAGATATAGGTCATCGGGGTTGTCCCGTTGGCAAACCCCAGCGCCCCGGTCATGACATCCCCGGTGAGATTGACATAGCTGGTGTCGTGATTGTGGCTTGTCGGCGCAAAGGGCGCCGTTGTCACTGTGCCGTCCTGATTGACTCCAGTATAATGGCTGTGCCGGAGCCCGCAGTTCCGGTGACACGTCTCTGCACTTGCGTGGCGTCAATATCCGCCGAGCCCACCGAACCGTCACTAATCTCACTGGTTTTCACTGAACCTGCAGCCAGATCTGCCGCTGTCAGAGAGTTATTGATAACCGAGCTGGAGGAAACACAGTTGGCTGAGAGATGCGCCGCCGTAATAGCTCCCGTACCCACACCAACTGTGACCGCTCCACTGGTTCCACCGCCGGTCAGCCCTGAGCCGGCGATTACGTCAGTGATATCGCCGCTGCCGAGAGTGGTGACACCGACTGTGCCGTCAGAATTGATTGAAGTGATGGCTTCTCCGGCTCCGGCAGTTCCGGTGACACGACGCTGGATTTGTGTGACGTCAACCTCCGCGGCGCCGACTGAACCGTCGGTGATCTCACTGGCTCCCACTGAGTTAGGGGCCAGATCGCTGGCGGTCAGGGAGTTATTGGCGACTTTCGCCGAGCCGATTGAGCCGTTAACGATTTTGGCTCCGGTAATGCTATTATCAAAGACCGTGGCGGCAATTCCAGCCGTATCTGAGCTAATTGCTTGATTGGCATAGGCCTGCGATGAAATTCTTATCCGCGGGGACAATTCAGGGTCGGCGCCGATGGTAATCCCCAGCCAGCGGCCGGTATCGGCAAATAGATTATTCGGAAAGGCCACATTTGAGCCCAGAGCATAGCTGAAGAGCCCATTGGCGGTGGTGACATTCTGAAAACCGGCATTCCAAAGAGCCGTTCCGCCGGTAGGCGCGTCATAAATGATAAACTTCACAAGATAACCGCCGTCAGCGACCGGGTCTCCTGCGCTGGTTGTCAGACGACCCTGATAAGTAATAGTTTGTGGCGCCACAGCATAAGCTACTGTGGTGATGAGTGTTACGGCGATGAACGCCAGCGCGACAAAACATGAGCGTCTTCGCATATTGCGCCTCTCTACTAAAAGTTTGAATTAGTTCGCTACCAACTTAGCTGACTACACTATCAAATAATCTACTACACGTTTGATACTTGTCAAGAGCTTTTTTGTAGTGTCTAATAATCGTGCGGAGTTGTTTTGGTGAGCAGACAAAAAACGACGCTGAGTTAGTCAGCGTCGTCGTAAAATAGCAAGAATATGTTTTCAATTCAGGAGCCGGTAGACCCGCAGATTGGCGGCGGCCCGCCAGAGAAGATACGCGCGATACCGTAGGTAAGATCTTCGAGATTGAAAATATTGTCACCATTGGCGTCCGCCTGATCTTGACAAACAGGCGGTGGACCACCTGAAAAGACACGAGCAATACCCGCGACAACATCTGGCAGGTTAAATGTCCCGTCATTGTTGTAGTCACCGGGAGTGACACAACAGCCGGAAGCGCCGGAAAAGTCCTGCAGAAAACCATGCACGATATTGTAATTGGTAGAACTGCCAAATCCGACAGCGGTTTGCCCAACGACAGTTTCCAATCCGAAATTGGTGGAAGAACCAAAGCCGCCGTCACCGGAAAGAACTTGCCATGTGATTTGCTCGCCTGCGGCAGGAGCTGTTGGCGCCGGACTGGCGCCGGCTTGTCTTTGGATCATGGCTTTGATTTCCGCCTGCGATGTCCCATGCGCCCTCAGCATCTCTTCAGGTGAGAGAAGTTTGTCGGAAAGTTTGTCGGCCTTAGTAGTAGTAGGTGCGGCGACTTTCTTCTCAGTCTTTGTGACTTTCGCAGTGTTCTTGCGAGCGCCTTTCGCATAACCGGAACTGAAAAGGCCGCCATAAACCAGTAATACTGCCAGCGCCATAGACGTGATGAACATTAAGATTCTTCTCATGATTGTAACGCACTCCTCTTGAACATTATAACATTTTTTCGTGTTTTGGCAAGACTTTTGTTTTCCTCAGCTGTTGTCACTCAGCGTCGGCTTGCGCCTGCGCTTTACGCAATTCGAGTTCGGCTTTCAACGCTTTTTCACGCACTTTTGTGGCTATTAATTCCAGCTCTCGTAAATCAACATCGTACGCGGTTGTAGTTTTTCCATTGCCTTCTCTGTCTGACACCTGCACTGTTTTTGCATTGGGATCTCCGTTTGGTGTTGGCGCGACAGTTTGGACTGCGCCGTATGAACTCGGGAAATACATAGCAGTCAGATAAGGCCAGTTGGCGAGCGCCGCAGGGCTCCCTGAGCCATTTACGCTTGAAAACGCCGCCTCAAGACGGAATGTGTAGGTTCCGGCAGTTTTGAAATAGGTTCGCTGAGCTGTGCAATCGAATTGATGACTACCACTAAAGCTATAAGCAGAGAATCAAACTGTCGTGGCTACACCTACTATCAATCCACCGCCCTGAGTTTCGTCAATCTGTAAGAAACCGGAGTTGTCTCCGGCAGTTCCGAAGAGGTCAATAACAACCCGGCCTTGCAGAATAATGTATCCATCACTTGGGATAGTAATTGTTACTGTTGTGAGATCTTTCATTGAGCCACCGGAAGAGGTATTGGCGAGACTAACCTGATTGCCGTTGTGTCCCTGCGCAATTCCCGGTTCGTCAAGTATTTCCGAGGCGTCAATAGCGCCGGTTGGAAGTCTGACGGAATTGTCTCCGGAGCTCGCAAGACCAATTGCGACATTCGTGTTCACGCCACCAAAAAAACTACGAGACTGGAACTGTATTTCATCAAGAGAATCATTGTAGGCAATGCCCCATTCTGGATTTGCCGGAGAGTGACCGGCTATCATATGACTTGCATTAGTCGTGCCCGATTGATAGATATACGTCATCGGAGTCGATGGATTGCTGAAACTCAGCGTTCCACTCATCACATCACCAGTTACATTCACATATGCCGCATCATGATTATGCGCTAATGGTGAAAATGGCGCTGTTGTCACTGTGCCATCCTGATTGATTCCTGTGAGCGCTTCACCGGCGGATGCTGTCCCCGTGACACGTAATTGCACTTGTGACCCTTTGACATCAGCGGAGCCGACGGTGTTGTTAGCGATTTTTGCTCCGGTGATACTGTTATTGAAGACAGTTGCGGCAATCGAGGCAGTATCTGCATTGACTGCTTCTCTGGCAAAGGGTTGTGACGTGATTCTTGTGCGTGGTGAAATCTCCGGGTCTGTCCCAATTGTAATCCCAAGCCAGCGCACGGTATCAGCAAATAAATTACTCGAAAACGCTATACTGGAGCCAAGCTCATAACTAAAGAGTCCGTTGACCGTGTTAATCGTCCGGAAGTTTGAGTTCCAGAGCGCGCTACCGCCGGTGGGGGTGTCATAGATGATGAACTTTATCAATAATGAACCATCAGCGACAGGGGCGCCGGTTGTGTCTGTGAGGCGGCCTTGATAGTTGATAGTATTCGGTGTCGCGGCGAACGTTGACTGAAAACCAAGCATGAGGATCAGTGTCGCCAGAACGAGTATGAATTTGTTTGCCATCGATTCCTTTTTCCTGTTGTTCTATTTGTCAGAAGAACGGGTTCGTTGTGTTTGTTCGCTCTGAATGACGCTATTGTCAATGCGTCTGTCACTGCGACGTGTCTCCGCAGGTGGTTCAGGATTGCCCTGTGAACTCGGCGGCGCTGAAAGCGCGACTGAGCCATAGGCGGTCGGGAAATAGATCGCTGTCATAGATATGTTGGAAATACTTGAATTCCCCGAGCGACTCCCTGTTTCCCCCCAAAGATAGTAGGTGTGCTGTCCCGAACCGGTCACCTGAAATGTGTGGGTCATTGAAAACGGAGATTGGTAGGAACCGAACGCCGCTGTATCCGCAACTCGAAAGTAGCTTTCATTGTTAGCAAAGAAACTGGGAGCAGTCGTATTACTGCTGGAAACATTGGCCGCGAGAAAAGAGCCGAAAAAAAGTAAACTTCCATTGTGAGATAGGTTGAAGGAGCCATTGGTGAACACAATCACATAGCCGGACGTTGGTACACTTATGGTAACAGAATCTATCAATTGTACACCGGAGGCAGGAATGATTGCAAAATTAGGATCGGTTATTGAAGCGACTCCCGGTTCATCTTTGAGATCCCTGGCCAGCAGGGAATTATCCCGCACAACAATAGTTTCGATGGCGCTGGTGGCGATGTCGTCGTTGGTGACTGTGAAGTTCTGTATTTTGGCTGAGTTGATGGCATTATCCGGCACAGTTTGCGCGACATGCGCGAAGGCGGTTGGTTCGAGACGGACCAGTGGCAGGATTTCCGGGTCTGTACCAACCTTGATTCCAAGATAGCGCACTGAGTCTGTAAACGAGGGATTCGTAAACAAGTCCGCAGGAAACGGAGTATTGGAACCGAGGACATAGGAAAAGAGTCCATTTTGTGTTGTCACAGATTGATTCCCTGAGCTCCAGAGAATGAAATCACTGACAGTGGTCCCGCTGTAAATCCTGAAACGCATGGTGTAGGTACCGTCGGCAACCGGATTTCCGGAAGCGTCAGTCAGACGTCCCTGATAGCTAAGTGTCTGTGGGATGGCTGCGTTGGCCGAGTTGTACGCGAAAGCTGACGCTACAACGAATGAAGAAAGTAAGGCAAGAGTGAATCGGGGAAATCGCATGACAGAGTCCTCTACAAAGATGTGATTTGAATTGTTATGTTCTGTTTGTGCAACATCGCAGAATCTTATTTGAGCTGATTCTGCGGTTTCGTTCCTTTTGAAGACACGGTTATCGCTCCCAAGCCGGCGGGGAAATACATCGCAGTAACGCTCGCGAAAAACGCTTTCGTACTCGCCGCAGAATCAAAACTGCAGGATCTGCCCTCAAAGCGAAATGTGTATGTCCCGGCGGGTTTACTGTATGTTCTGTCAACAAATACCGGAAAATAGTTTCTGATTGTATCGGGATACTTGTTGAGTCCCACTTCCAAATAATAGGGATTGACCGGGTTTCCACCTTGTGTCTCATCAATTTGAAAATCGCCTATGACTTCCTGTGTCGTTCCCGAAAAATCTACGGTGGCTCTGGCGGTGAGATAGATAACTCCGCTGGCGGGAGTGGTAATTGTGACGGTGGCTATATCGCTCATGCTGTCACAGACAAGTGTCGCAAAAGCGAATACATGAGTTGAGGCGATGCCTGATTCTATAGCGCTTGTCGGCATTGGCGCACACTGCCAGGTTGAACCATTGAAAGACGGTATTTCTCCAGCCGCGCATGATAAATCAGAAAGTGTAGGTGACGGTGATGTCGGCTTTGGTGCGCAGATCCAGGTTTGTGTTGCATTGTTCCAGACAAGAATCTCGCCGTCAGCGCAACTGTTTGTTTCGCCAATCGTCTGGGGGGCATTTGTAATGCCGCTCCAATCCGCTCCAAGCGCCTGTCCGGCTGTGAAGACATAGGGTGACGAACCAAGCGCCGCGCGCGGTAGAATCTCTGAGCTTTCTCCGGCGATCCTGATTCCCAGCCATCTGTTTGCCCCGCCAAAAATGCTGGTAGGTATCGGTGTAACAGCTCCCAGCCGGGCTGTGAAGAGGCCTTTGAATGTAATCACGTTTTGTGTCTCGGTCCACAATAGAGCGCCACCAGTCGACATATCATAAATCGAAAATGCGATTCCATAAATTGAATCCGCTACCGGCGCTCCTGTGGGGTCTGTCAGGCGACCTTGATAGTTTATTGTCTGCGGAACGCCTGCAGCGCCTGCCGGAGTCGCGGTAAGCACGAAAACTGAGACAGCCGTACTCACACTGATGGCAACAATGAACCTGGCAACACAATTGTCTATGATATTGTCGGAAACAAACCGAAACCGTGTACAACGCACAACAAGACCTCTCCTATGGTAAGAGACTGTTTAGTGATTTCAACAATATGGAATTACAAAACACTCTGACGGTAGAGAAAGCGTGATTCCAGTGCGCTTTCAAGTCGAACATACGCTTATTGACTATATTGTCAACAATTATTTTTATCATTAACACTATTTCTGTGCAAGAGGTTGCACAATTTGTTTATTGTTGTTTCCCGAACTATTTGATTGAAACGGCCAACTGCTGTTTGTAGCGTGTGCATGTCGATTTCTGCGCCGCCGATTACTGCCAATACACAGCAAGTTCCATACCCCGTTAGCAAGGGGTTGGCCTTTTCTAGAATTAAGAATCGTAAGCGCGTTATTTGTCTGAAGCCGGGGCAATGGGTGGCGCAGGTGGAGTGGCCGATACAGTTCCGTATGCAGTCGGATAATACACAAGAGAGAATGTCACATCGAATGTTGACCAGGTGGGACTCGCCGATGTCGTCTTGCGGCCAAGCACATAGAATGTGTTTGCGCCCGCTGAAACTGTGAAGATGCGTTGTAGTGAGACAATGGATGTGTATGTGCCGCTATTGGCCGTTCCCGGAATGTCTTCATTTTTGTTCTGGTCGCTTGGCAATGAAGAGCTGGCATTTGATAAGCCGACGATCGCCTGTGAGGCGGTTCCGGCGACATGGTCTACTTTCATTTCAAAGTTCGCGAGCGCCATCACAAAACCATTGCCCGGGCAGTTGATTGTGTGTGAGGCGATGGTTGTCAGTGACGGTGTTGTCAGGAACCATGCGGCGCTGATCTGCGCGACACCGGGTTCATCGAGTATATCCGCAGAGCTGAAACTGTTGTTCTTGATTTGTTCGGCGCCAATGCTGTTTGGGGCAATATCCGCTCCGGAAATCGAGCTGTCTGCAATCTTGTTTGAATCTATCGTGTTTGCGATGATTTGCACAGCGCCGATTGAATTTGCCGCAATATCGACATTGCTCACTGAGCCGTTGATGATTTCCGATGAACCAACAGAATTGGCGGCGAGATCAACTGAGGTTAGTGAGTTGTTCTGCACTTCAGAACTTCCAACCGCATCAGCGGCAATTTTTGCGGCAGTGACAGCATTGTCGGCAATCAGTGTCTCGGTGACACCACCCGGCTGAATGGAAAACACTCCGGCAACCAGTTGCAATCCGGTTCCGGCGGAAACCGTCGCGCCATTGTCAATTCCATCGGCAAATCCAGCGGGAACATTGGTGAGATTGTTCCAATCAAGATAGAACAGTGGTGACATACCTTCCAAGGCATGAGCATTGGTAGCCACATCTGCTGAATCGGCCGAAGTCGCAGAATCAGCAAACTCTGAGACAGTTGCTGAAAGAGCCACTTCGGAGATTTGGGCAAAGGTCGCAGAATCAGCCTGTGAAGCGCTTGTGGCCGTCTGTGCGACAAGCGCGCTGTCACTTTTAGCGCTATGAGAAGACTCAATAGCATACGGGACACTGCGAAACGGGATTCGTGGCGAAAGTTCGGCGTCGTTTCCGACAGTTATGCCGAGAAATCTGGCGGTATCGGTAAACAGTGAAGCAGGGAGGGAGACATTTGAACCAAGCTCATAGGTGAAGAGTCCGTCGACAGTTGTGACATTCTGCGCACCGGCGTCCCAGAGTAACGTTCCTCCAGTTGGAGAGTCGTAAATAGCCAACCGAATCGAGTGGATGCCGTCTTCAAGCGCTATGCCGCTGGTGTCGGTCAACTTCCCCTGAAATGTGACAACTTGCGGCGTCGCGCCATGGACCAAAGATGTTTGCAAGCAGGCAAATGCGAAGAACGCTACAAACAGCGTTACAATCGTAGATGAATATGCGGAACGGAGAGAGGGCATGTAACTCAGGACTCTGATTATTATGAGTAGTGACGGCGCGTAAGGAAACTTGTAAAGAAGTATGCAAAGTGTTGCACTACGCTATCTTTGACTCTCATAAGTTTGTTTTGTGACCTGCATGAACCGCAAGTCAACGCTCTCGTAACATACCGGAGAAAGGCAATGTGTCAAGCGCTTTTTTGGGAGCTCTTGAATCAGGCAAATCACTTTCCGTCAAGTTCGCACAATTCTTCAGCGAATTTATCTACGACCGAATCCAATTCACTGAGGATGCGCGCATTTTCTTCAACCGCTTTCTCACGATCTTCCTTGCGGCCGAACACGATGATTCCATCGGGGCCTGTATCCAGTGGCGGACGAGATTGTTGTTTCTTTGGGCTTGATTTGTCGGACTCTTTTGACGGCGCTGACGCTTCGGTATTTGCTTCGATGGCCGCTTCTGATTGTGTTACTTCTTCTGAGGTGTCCTGCGACGCTTCATGTGACTCTCGATTGTCCGAAGCAAGCTTCTTGTAGAGTGTGTCGTCAGTTGCATCTGCCACTGGCTCCTGCCGCTCGACCTGCTCCACTGCCTGCGCGATGGTTTCTGATGAAGAAGCGCCGGGTGTAGTGTCTGGCGTAGCGTCTGATTGCACAGGCGCTTCCCGCTCTTCCTGCGCTTGCTTGTCATGAGTGTCGCTATCTGTGAGATGAGTGATATCTGAATGAAGTGAATCTTCTGATTTCACCTTACCTTCGGTTGCTTCTTTTGTCTCTGCGGCGGGCCCTGTAACGTCACTGGTTGCATCCTCACCGACTGTTGCATCATCAACTGCAATCTCAACCGCAGCGGTTTCAAACAATGTCACTTCTTCGATTTCCGCCGGCTCAGTGTCTGCGAGAACATCATCAATGGACAGCTCAGGCAATTCGGCGCTGAATGAAATCTCATCGACAACCTTCAAATGTGATTCGATAGTTTCTCGTATCTTGCGCTGATAGTCCAGGCGAATCGTGTCTAATTCACGGACTTTGTCCTGTAGCAGATCTATTTGACTCTGCGCTTGTTTTTCAATTAAGGACTGTTTGCCTTTGGCGCGTTCGAGGGCCAGTTGAACATCATGTTCGGCATTAGCCCGAATTGCGTCTGCGGTCTTTTGCGCCTCCAGCAAAGTGGACTTCAGTGAATCTTCCATCGCGGCAAGCTTGTCATATTTTGTCTGCAACAGCTTCTGCTGCTCCCGCAGTTCGATTATTTCAGCCAGAGCATCCTCAAGTGTCGAGGCGGTCTTTTGCAAGAATTCATCGACCTGATCTCGATTGAAGCCCCGCATCGTGGTGGCAAACTCGGCGTTCCGTATTTCATTCGGTGTTACGCTCATGTCGGTGTCCTGTAATTCTGGTTCCAAGGCCTCTAATGCCGAATCATTTTCTCTGCTCACTGATGTATGTCCGATCTCTGATGTCTCTGTGTTCAGCTTTTTATTTTCGCTGAGAGAACATATCAACCGGCCAGTCAATGACCATTTCGTGCGATACATTACAACTGAGTGGAAATATCGCAGTCCTGTCTTCTACTTATCGACAGGTTGATACGCCGAATTCAGCGATTGTTTCAACTTGCATTACTCCACGGGAAGAATGCAAGACTCTGAGTTTATTATCTGGCTGCCGGGCAAGAGGTTAGGCGCTCGCCAGCTATTGGATTCTCTTGAATGCGCTCTTGGTCTTTTCCTTGTTGTCTGTCTTGATTCTGGTAAAGATATCAACGGGACTCACGTGGACCAAAAATCGCTGTCCCTACCCTAATAATAGTTGCGCCTTCTTCAAGCGCCAGTTCAAAATCTGCGGACATTCCCATCGATAATTGTCCGACTGCCTTATACAACTGTGATTGATTAAAACACGGTCGTAATGTTTCAAACAGCTCTCTTGTCTTGCCGAATGCGCTGCGAATCGTCTTCTTGTCTTCAGTGTGAGGCGCGATTGTCATTATTCCGGTCAATTTGATACCAGGGAGTTTGCTTATTTGCTCTGCAATTTCCGGCGCTTTACGAAAACTCACACCGTACTTTTGCGCTTCAGCGGAGCTGTTGACTTCCAGCATAACCTCCAGCGTCCTGCCGACTTTCAGCGCCTGTTCACTCAATTTGCTTGCGATTTTCAATGAATCCACCGATTGTATTTCATCAAAGAGCTCGACGGCTTTGGCTGCTTTGTTGCTCTGCAAATGACCAATCAATGACCAGCGCGCCTCAGGAATATCTTTTTGTAAAACAGATATTTTTTCCTGAGATTCCTGCACCCTGCTCTCGCCGAACAGTCTTTGCCCTGCTTCAAACGCCGCTACGATGCTCTCAATTGACGCAAACTTGCTGACAGCCATTAGCGAGACATCATCGAGTAAACGTCCGGCGCGCGCCACAGCCAGCGCTACACGTTCGTTCACTTTGGCAAGGTTATCCGCTATGGCGCTTGAGGTAGTCACTATCCTGGAATACTCCGGAATTCGGCGTTTTTTGCACAGTTCAACGACGAAGGTAATCCGTCTCTCGTAGTAAACACTGCCAACAGTGTTGAATCAAGTGCCGCCCGACTCAAAAGCGCTTTGAGATACAACAAAGTGAAATCCGGAGCGCAAAAAAAGCGGCCTCCTGCTTTCGGGCTTGTTGAAAAAGCCATGTACGTCATTGCGCGGAGTCCGACGACAGCCGGACGACGTGGCAATCACCCGGCTATGAATCGACGGGATTGCCGCGCTTCGCTCGCAACGACTGCAATAAATGACTTTTTCAACAAGCCCTTTCGCTGAGAGGCAGCCTGCGATTTCGGAAGCGAAATATGATTGTTGTATCAGGACTTACCGGACAGATTGTTCAGTTTTTGAGAATCATCACGTTCACCGGCCTCTGTTGCATTCTCCTGAGGCGATTCAATTTCACTTCCCGATTTGTTTTCATCCGGTTGCAAAGCCGACACTAAGTCAGTAAGCAGTGAGTTGTCCGCCTTTGTTTGCGGTTGTGTAGTTTGAGACAGGTTTGAGCCATCAAGTGAAACCGGGGTTTGCCCGGCTGAACCGTTCTCGACTGGAGCCTGCGTCTGGCTGAAGCTCTCCTCCAACGCTCCGAGTGATTTCTCTACGGAGCCAAAGAAATTCTCGATTGTGCCGCTGACTGTCTCCTTGGCGGCTTTCAGCGCCTCCTCGGAGAGTCCGAGTTGTTGGGCGGCCATGTCGAAGAACCGCGCGGAGTTCTTAAGCAAACTCTCTTCTTTGTTCTTCAAATACCCGTCCACGGTGTCAAAAAACTGTCCGACTACATCACCGGGGGCGACTTGCGCCAACTGTCCGGCTGTATCGGTGTATGGCGCCACCGCATCGGGCTGTGTACTATTCAACTGCTTCACCTGCGACTGAAAACGCGAAAAATGACTGAATGAAAACTGCGTATCTGTCTTGTACCTCAGCGAAAAACGGTTGACTGCTACTTGATAGCTTTGACGAGCTCCGGCCGGGAGGGAATCTCTGGTTTTTCCGGCGGCTTTTTGCAGACCACGCGCGTTTTGGAGCGCTTCCTGCTGGCGATACGCTCCGGTTGCCTGTTCAGCGCCTATACCTGTTGCCGTCTTGTTCACCGTAACACCGGAAATCTTCAAATCCGTGCTGAGTCCGAAGCCGCCGGCAAACAAATGCTCCAGTGTCGCATCGGTGGTTGTTGTGTCACCGTTGGTGGTCGAGCTTAACTGACGCACGGTTCGCTCTATTGCCTGCATATCAAACTTGAGTTTCAAGCCATAGCGCAGATTGGTGAATGAACTTGAATAGGTGGCGCTGTCCGGTTTGGCGGTTACGTTTTCCGGTGTGTCAGATTCACTTTGTGGAGACAGTGGAGAAAGTGTAGTCTCTGGAGACTGTGGTTCAAATGTGTCCGGTTTGGACTGCGCCGTGCTCGTTGTCGGTTTCTCTGAAACCGGAGGTTGCGCCAGAGTTGCGCTGTCTGCGGCCGGAGGAAGGACAGCCGGGAGCGCAGATTGCGCCGGCTGGAGCAGATTTGTTTTCGGCGCATCTTGAACAGAAGACGAAGACAGAGCTCCCGAGCCAAAGCGCTCAGCGATGCTATTGTATTTTGTTACGTATTGATTGAGTAAGTTGCCGAAAAAGCCAGAAGCATTCAACATGACAGTCACCTTGTGTGTTGGGTGATTATTTACCGCCGGGTTGATTCAATTCAGCCGGGAAAAAGCGGGGTGCGCCACTTTGCGGCGCATGTACTATCGCACATACATGTTGCATGTACAACAACTTGTTTACTTTCGTCCTTACTTTATATATCGGCCAAGTCGCCGGGGATGTTGATTGATATTCTGTGTGGAGATTGTGTGTGGATATTTTATGTGCGGCGAATAATCGAATCCGACCCACGGCTCTCATGACGTATTGTTCCAAATCAAAACGCTCAGACGCCAACTGACGCTTGCAGTTTGACTCAGAACGTGACACATTGCGCTATATGAAGAACGCGCTCTCATGGATTGAACTGAACACGATGGCATTGGCGAACAATATCCGCTTTCTTCGTGGTTTGGGAAAGAATTCCGCAGACAAGGCCGCATCTCCGCTTCTTATCTGCGCGCCGGTCAAGGCCAATGGCTATGGCCACGGCCTCAAGGAACTCACCCGCTTGCTGAAGAAAAACAAGGTTGACTATCTCGCTGTGCATTCACTCGATGAGGCGCGCGCAGTCCGCAAAGCCGGTTGGCGGGGGCGGTTGCTTTGTGTGGGCTATATCCTGCGCGAGGACACTAACGAAGCGCTGGCGCTCAATCTTGAGCCGACTATCTACAATCTTGTGAATCTTAACGCCTGGCTGGACTCAGCAAAGCGCGCAAAGATTACTGCCGAAGTTCATCTGAAAGTCGAAACCGGCGCCAACCGGCAGGGGATAGCGCTGAAAGAATTGCCGGACTTTCTTGAGCAAATCAAAAAAAGCGAGCGCCTTGTCCTGCGCGGGCTTTCGACCCACTTCGCCAATATCGAAGACACCACCGACCGTAGTTTTGCCGAATTACAGTTGAAACGTTTCAAACGCGCCCTGGCGCTATGCCGGAAACTCGGAGTTCAACCACAACTTTGCCACACTGCTTCATCGGCGGCGCATCTTGT
>CAZFAL010000045.1:11674-18228 GCA_964516945.1 uncultured Ignavibacteriales bacterium | reverse complement strand
TGACACGCCAGAAGATTTCCTGCAGAACAGCGTTTATTTCCCGCTCATCTGCTGACATCACCCGGTCGGCGTCCTTTGCGGGTGTACCGGTGTCTGTATCCTGCGCGAGGAGTTGTGTCTCGCAGAAGAACAGCAGCGCTAACAGTGTCAGGAGAGACACACGCGCAACGGGCAAAATATGTTTTGTCATAAAGTTTGTCATGATAGTAGTCATGTTGCTGTCTTTCCGCATAAAGCTGTTTGATTCACAGTTCTCCGCCGACACGATACTCACCCCAGATTTCTCTCAAGGTGTCAGAAATCTCTCCAACAGTCGCATAGGCCGAAACCGCCTCAATGACAGCCGGAACGATGTTTTCGGCGCCTTCGGCTACACGTTTGAGACTCTCCAGTGTATGCCGCACTTCATTGTCATCCCGCGACTGTCTCACATCTGTGAGCCGCACAAGCTGTGCGCTCTCAAGCGCGGGGTCAACTTTCATAGTTTCGGTATCTAACTCGTCTGCGTCCACATATTTGTTCTGGCCGACTACAACCCGCTTGTGACTCTCCAACTCAAGCTGATACTGATATGCCGAGCGCGCAATTTCGTTCCGGAAATATCCATTCTCGACCGCCGCAATCGCCCCGCCACCTTCATCAATTCTGGCGAGCAACTCCTCGACACGTGTAGTAATTTCCGCTGTCAGCTTTTCGACCAGATACGAGCCGGCGAGCGGGTCGGCCGAGAGCGCCACACCGGACTCTTCGGCGATAATCTGCTGTGTGCGTAACGCGATTTCCGCGGAGCGTGGTGTCGGCAGTCCGAGCGCTTCATCAAAGGCGTTCGTATGCAATGACTGTGTCCCGCCCATCACCGCCGCCAGCGCCTGCACAGTTGTGCGTACGATATTGTTTTCCGGCTGTTGCGCGGTGAGTGTTGAGCCGCCGGTTTGCGTGTGAAACCGCAGGCGCTGTGACTTTTCCGAATCCGAACCGAAACGGTCACGAATGATTCTCGCCCACAGCGCTCTCGCCGCGCGAAATTTGGCGACTTCCTCAAAGAGGTTGTTATGGGCGGCGAAAAAGAATGATAACCGTGGCGCGAATGTCTGCAATGGCAACCCTGAATCAAGCGCGCACTGGACATAGGCAATGCCGTTTGCCAGTGTGAAGGCCACCTCCTGAGCCGCAGTGGCTCCGGCTTCGCGAATATGATACCCGGAAATCGAAATCGTGTTATAGCGGGGCAAATGTTTCTGCGCGTATTCAAGAATATTGGCCACGACACGCATCGACTGGCGTGGGGGGTAGATGTATGTCCCGCGCGCAATAAATTCCTTGAGGATGTCGTTTTGGACCGTGCCGGATATCTGCGAGTCTGCGACACCCTGCTTGCGCGCTACAGTTACATACATCGCCAGCAGTATTACGGCGGTAGCGTTGATGGTCATTGATGTTGAGACATCCGCGAGAGAAATGCCGTCGAAAAGCGTTTCCATGTCAGCGAGAGAATCAATCGCCACACCGGTGCGACCCACCTCACCTCGCGCCAATTCATGATCACTGTCGTAGCCGATTTGTGTCGGCAAATCAAATGCCACCGAAAGCCCGGTCTGTCCCTGCGCAAGCAAACGCCTGAAGCGCTTGTTCGTCTCAAGCGCCGAACCGAAGCCTGCATACTGCCGCATCGTCCACAAACGCCCGCGATACATATCCCGGTACACACCCCGCAGATAGGGAAACTCACCGGGAAGCGTCTGATACGCGTTGTCAGCGGGTAAATCACTTTGCGTGGCGACTACGGGGATTTCAATTCCCGATGTTGTCACTGTACAACGCTCAGGACTGTCGGCGGCGCCGGACTTACCTGCTGATTGTGATTCTGTCTGCGATTTTGACTGTGATTTCGACTGTGATTTTGACTTTGACATGAACGACGTCCATCTGTGCGGGATGACTAATCTGCAAATTCGATGAGGGCCACGCCTTTTTCGACTGAATCCCGGGCCGTCACATGAATCTTGCGCACCACACCTGCGCCGACAGACTTTATCGGATTCTCCATTTTCATCGCTTCAAGAACAACAACGGTGTCTCCGGCCTCCACTGAATCACCTTCATTCACGTTTACCTGCAACACCAGTCCCGGCATCGGCGCTTTCAATGTTTTTGACATTGCCTTTGTCGCTTTGACACCGAGACGGCTTTTCAATTGCGCTAACTGATAGTTTTCGACCAGAGCGTCATACGTTCCATCAGCCGTGACAACAGTGAGACCTCCATCGCTGTGACGCTCCAGATGCGCGCGGTATGACAGCGAGTCTATCAATGCATGGATGTCACTTGCCCGGCCGACGAAGTCCGCCAGCGAAACATTCCGCTCCCTGCCATTGACTGTCACAAGATATTCATTCGGGGCGCTCGCGGTTTGATTCACGACTATATCAAAGTCGGTTGCGTCAATCTTGACTACATATCGTTGTTCCATACCCGCCTCAGGTTCTCTAACCACTACTTTTTGCGTAACATCAATGAGCGTCCGCGACGTTTCCATTGGGAAACACAAACGCTATTCAATTTATGTGACGCGCCATTTGTCATCGGATTAGCGCGTCCGTTCTCACAATAGTGCGCCAGCGCCGCAACGATGGCCGCAACTTCCTGTGAATGAGGATTTTCTTGTCCATAGTCATTGTCAGGGAAATAGTCGTTCAGGAACGCGGTGGATAAGTCACCGTTGCGGAATGGCTGGCTGTTCAAAACAACTTGCGCAAATCCGATAGTCGTATTCACCCCGGCAACACGATATTCTGCAAGCGCGCGCAGCAGCCGTGAAAGCGCTTCATCACGCGAGGAACCATACGCACATAGCTTCGCTAACAGCGGGTCATAGTAGACGCTGACCTCGGCTCCCTCCCTGACACCGGAATCAACCCGCACACCCGGGCCTGACGGCTCCTCGTACAGAGCCAGAGTTCCGGTAGACGGCAGGAAATTTTCTTCGGGAGTTTCGCCATAAATTCGCGCTTCAATCGCCCAACCGCGCAGTGTCAGGTCTGCCTGTGAAAACGAAAGTGGTTTTCCTTCAGCGACGCGAATTTGTTCTTTGACCAAATCAACGCCTGTCACTAACTCTGTCACGGGATGTTCAACCTGTAATCGTGTGTTGACTTCCAGAAAATAGAAATTCCTGTTTTCGTCGACCAGAAACTCTACGGTTCCGGCGCCGAGATAGCCCGCTTCTTTCCCGATAGCGATAGCGGCGTCTCCCATTTTTTTGCGGAGCGGTTCATCGACAAAACTCGACGGCGCCTCCTCAAAAACTTTTTGGTGGCGACGTTGGATTGAGCATTCACGTTCAAACAAATGCACGACATTGCCGTGGCTGTCACCGAAAATCTGCATTTCAATATGCCGTGGTCGTTCGAGATACTTTTCCACAAACACTCGTGAATCACCAAACGCAGACTCGGCCTCACGGCCTGCGGCGGCCAGCGCGTCAGCCAGCTCATCATCAGAGCGCACCACACGCATCCCCTTACCACCGCCACCTGCGGCGGCCTTAATCAGCGCCGGATAGCCGATGCGCTTCATTTCCTTCCTGATGACGCCTACATCCGTAACGACTGCATCAACACCCGGAGCGACGGGTAGTCCGGCGGAAAGCGCCATTCTGCGCGCCTGAATTTTGTCGCCAAGCGCCGTGATCGTTTCCGGTCTGGGACCAATGAAAATGATGCCTGCTTCGGCGCAGGCAGAGGCGAACTCTGCGTTTTCAGCCAGGAATCCGTAGCCCGGGTGAATTGCATTCGCTCCAGTTGCCTGCGCCGCAGAGATTATGTTCTCGATGACCAGATAGCTTTCATTTGCCGGAGCCGGGCCGATTCGCACTGCCTCGTCGGCAAGACGCACATGTAACGCATTCCTGTCGGCGTCGGAGAACACCGCTACACTCGCAATCCCCATGTCACGACAGCCGCGGATCACACGCACAGCAATTTCACCTCGATTGGCGATAAGTACTTTGGTTATCTCACTCTTGGTATTCATGATTCATGACTGGTGGCTTTGTCAGAGTTCGTTTTAACAGAGTTTTTACAACGGAATGTTGCCGTGTTTTTTCGGCGGGTTTGTGTCAACTTTGTTCTCGAGCGTTTGGAATGCGCGAATCAATCGTGAGCGAGTCGCGCTCGGCTTAATAATGTCGTCAATGAACCCGCGCTCTGCGGCTTTATATGGATGAGCGAATTCCCGGCGATATTCCTCGGTCTTCTCGGCGAGGGCTTTGACCGGGTCATCGGCTCCGCTTATTTCCTTGCGGAAAATAATCTCTGCGGCGCCCTGCGGACCCATCACCGCAATTTCCGCTGTCGGCCAGGCGTAGTTGAAATCACCGCGAATGTGTTTTGAATTCATCACATCATACGCGCCGCCATAGGCCTTGCGAGTGATGACAGTCACTTTCGGCACAGTCGCCTCACAATAGGCATAGAGCAATTTGGCGCCGTGCTTGATAATGCCGCCATGCTCCTGCAATGAACCCGGCAAGAATCCGGGGACATCTTCGAATGTCAGTAACTTGATATTGAATGCGTCACAGAAACGCACAAAACGCGCTGCCTTCAGCGAAGCGGAAATATCAAGCGCCCCGGCCAGAACCATCGGCTGATTGCCGATCACTCCGACCGACTCACCGGCAAGACGCGCAAAGCCGATCACAATGTTCCCGGCGTAGTCCGGCTGGATTTCAAAAAAGTCCGCATCGTCGACAACATGGGTTATCACTTCGCGAATGTCATACGGCGCATTCGGACTGTCAGGTATGATTGCGTCAAGTTCGGGAATCTGACGGTCGAGCGGGTCAGAACATTGAACCAGCGGGGGGTCATCGGTATTGTTTTGCGGCAGAAACGACATCAACTTGCGTGTCATCTCGATTGTCTCGGCCTCATTATCACATGCCAGACTCGCCACACCGGAAACCGATGCGTGTGTGTCGGCGCCGCCCAGCTCCTCTGATGTGATTTCCTCATGTGTCACGGTCTTGACCACATTGGGACCGGTAACAAACATGAATGCTGTGCTCCGCGTCATCAGCGTGAAATCCGTAATTGCCGGACTATACACCGCGCCGCCCGCGCAAGGTCCCATCACCAGCGAAATCTGCGGAATAACACCGGAGCAGAGTGTATTACGCAGGAAAATATCCGCATACCCGCCCAATGAAACGACACCCTCCTGGATGCGCGCTCCGCCGGAGTCATTTATCCCGATAACCGGCGCGCCGACTTGAACGGCTTTATCCATCACTTTGCAGATTTTCCGCGCATGCGCTTCAGCCAATGAACCGCCGAAGACGGTGAAGTCCTGCGAAAAAATGAATGTCAGCCGTCCGTTAATCTGCGCCGAGCCGGTGACAACACCGTCGCCGAGCGGCTTGTTCTCATCCAGTCCGAATTCGCGCGAACGGTGCGTAACAAATGGGTCATACTCTTCAAACGTATTCGGATCGACAAGCAGTTCGATTCGTTCGCGGGCGGTCAGTTTGCCACGCTTATGTTGCGCGTCGATTCTCGCTTGCCCGCCACCGAGATATGACTGCCTGCGCGCTTCGGCCAGTCTGTCCAGTTTTTCCTGATGCGCCATTAGTGATGTCCACCTGTGGTTTCTATCTGTTCTGCGATAGGTTCGGTGATAGGTTCGGCAATGATCTTCCTGCCTTCACTCTTGAAACGAACCAATGTCTGCTGATGATCATGCGCCAGCGCAACAACTGTATCGGAATCTATCAATGGCAGTATATGTGACTTTTTGAATGCCAGCGTCTGCACGGGATACAAATCGACTGACGCCCCATAGGGTAGTTTAATGTGGTGCGCGGTCGGCACCACATCGCAATAATTGACTACTTTGTGGCCGGCGGAAACGAATTCAAATCCCTGATGCCCGGCGGTGTGTCCGCCTGTCACAACGGCGCTAACACCGGGCGCTATTTCTGTGTCGCCGTCGAGTAGCTCCAGACGTCCCGAATCAGCCAGCGCCTGCAGGCGCTCATGAGAATAAGCCGCAGCGCTTCGTTCGTCCGGGTCGAGCCCGTCTGCAAGTTCACGGCGTTGGACAAAATACGTTGCTTTCGGGAATCGCGGCGTGTATGAAGCCCCATCACGTATCATTGCGCCTCCGGCATGGTCTGTGTGTAAATGTGTCAGCAGAACACCGTCGATGTCTGCGACCGTCAGGTCCAGCTTCGCAAGTTCGGAATCAATCGCGCTATTGTTGTCCGCGCTGTATATTTTTTCTTCCATCGGGTTCAGACAGTCGCCGAGACCGGTGTCAATCAGATAGCGTTTGCTATTGGCGACAACCACATACAACGCGCAGGACATGGGAATAAAGTTGTCCTCATCAACCGGCAGCAACCGTCCCCAGATTTTGCGGGGCACCACACCGAACATTGTGCCACCGTCAAGGAAGAACCGATGTTCGATTATCGGTGAGATTTGAAACTGTCCGAATTGGTATGTCATGGAAGTGTGTCCTGCGAGAGGAAGCGCTCCAGAGAACTAATGTGT
>CAZFAL010000045.1:0-11574 GCA_964516945.1 uncultured Ignavibacteriales bacterium | reverse complement strand
GGTATGTCATGGAAGTGTGTCCTGCGAGAGGAAGCGCTCCAGAGAACTAATGTGTAACGTCAGTTGTAGCACATCAGTTGTGTTACATCATTTGTGTTACATCAATTTCTCATCACTATGCGCACGCTTAACCGATGTGCGCACAAAGTCCACTATCTCCTGAATCGGAGCGCCGGGTGTGAAAACACGTTTGACACCCGCCTTTTCGAGAGCGTCCTTGTCTTCATTGGGTATAATTCCACCGCCAAAGAGCGCGATATCATCAACACCGTGTTGTTTCAATTGCTCAAGAATGGCCGGGAAAAGCGTCATATGCGCTCCTGACAGTATCGAAACACCGATGCCGTCCACATCCTCTTCAATCGCGGCATTGACAATTGTCTCAGGTGTCTGTCGCAAGCCGGTGTAAATCACTTCCATGCCGGCGTCACGAAGCGCGGTGGCAATCACCTTTATCCCCCGGTCATGACCGTCAAGACCCGGCTTGGCCAGCAGAACTCTAATCTTTTTCTCACTCATAATGTCTTACTCCTGCCCTGGCGCCTCACATTGGCGTATACATCAAATAACCGGCGGCTCTGTGTATTCACCCCAAACCTCCCGGAGCGCGTCACAAATTTCTCCAACTGAGGCATAGCGCCGCACCGCCTCAAGTATCGGGTACATCGTATTGCTCTCACCCCGGGCGCTGGCCTGCACCTCGGATAGCGCAGCTCGCACACGGTCATTGTCACGCTCTGCGCGAACCTTCCGCACGAGCGCCACCTGCGCTTCTTCAACAGACTTGTCAATTTGCAAAACCGGAATTGACGGCTCCGACTCTTCAACAATGTAGTCATTGACGCCGACAATCTTGCGCTGACCGGATTCGACCTCGTTTTGATAGCGTGATGAGGCGCGGGCAATCTCACGTTGGAAATATCCTTCTTCAACACAGGCAATCACACCACCGCGCTCTTCGATTTCATCGAGATAGGCCAGCGCATCGGCCTCGATTTTGTCAGTCAACGCTTCTATGAAATAACTGCCGCCAAGTGGATCGACGGTGTTTGTCACTCCCGTTTCTTCGGCAATCACCTGCTGAGTGCGCAAAGCAATCAGCGCGGCTTTATCACTCGGCAGGGCCAGGGTCTCGTCCATTGAATTTGTGTGCAGCGATTGTGTTCCGCCGAGCACAGCCGAGAGTCCCTGAATTGCGGTGCGTACAATATTGTTCTCCGGTTGTTGCGCAGTCAGACTGCATCCGGCGGTCTGCGTGTGGAACTTGAGCTTCAAACTCTTTTCGTTTTTGGCCCCGAATCGCTCCTTCATAACCTTGTAATAGATTCTGCGCGCCGCGCGGTACTTGGCAATTTCTTCAAAGAAATCTGAATGCGCATTGAAGAAATGTGACAGTCGCGGCGCAAATGCGTCAACATGTAGACCGCGTTTAATCGCCTCTTCAGTGTAGCAGAAACCGTCGGCAAGTGTGAATGCCAGTTCCTGAGCGGCAGTTGAACCCGCCTCACGAATATGATAGCCGGAAATTGATATCGGATGCCAAAGCGGGGCCTCTTTGACGCAGAACTCTACCAGATCGGTAATCAGCCGCACCGAAGGTCGCGGCGGATAAATCCATTCCTTCTGGGCGATGTATTCTTTGAGAATGTCATTCTGTAAGGTGCCGCGCAATTTGTCCCAGCCGATTCCCTGCTTTTCAGCCAGCGCGAGATACATCGCGAACAGAATTGACGCCGGGGAATTGATTGTCATGGAGGTCGAGACTTTATCGAGCGAAATGCCTTCAAAGAGAACCTCAAAATCAGCCAGTGTGTCAATCGCCACTCCGCACTTGCCAACCTCACCGAGAGAGTGCGGATGGTCGGAGTCATAGCCCATCAATGTCGGCAAGTCAAAAGCAACCGAAAGACCGCCGGTTTTTTGCGCCAGCAGGTAGTGGTAGCGCTCGTTTGTCTGACGCGCATTGCCCATACCGGCGAATTGGCGCATCGTCCAGACTCGCGAACGATACATGTCACGATGGATACCACGGGTGTACGGAGGCGCTCCCGGTTCACCGAGTTTTTCAGCAAGCGCTGACTGGTCGACATCATCGGAAGTGTAAAGCCGCTTTATTGGGACATCAGAAATTGTGCAGAACTTTTTCTGCGCAGGAGGGCCTGTATCAGGCCGACGATTGTCAGGCGTCTTGTCCACCACCGGTTTTGCTTCTTGTAATCGCTTTTCAGACATACTCGGCTTCTCAGGCGCACCTGAGCTTTCCAGACATACGGTTCAAGCTCCCCTCACTCCTACCGGAGACAAGAGGAGTCAGTTCCCAAACGAGGCCAGAGAAGCCCCGCTTTGTTGTTGAATATAGGGGATTTAGGGTGATTAGCAAGACTGTCGGGCAAGGTTGATTCGCTCAAACAGCCGGTCGGCGGTTGAGTAGGGATCATCCTCCCCGACGAGAATACTCTCAATGGCGCTGTCCACTTCGCCTTTGGAGGCCACTTTTTGCAGTGTCTCGCTCAAAAAGCGCTGCTGGAGCAATTGCGAGACTTTACGCTTCATCTGCCTGCGCCGCCGGGCCTCAAAGTCACCATTGGCTTTTTTTGCGCTCAGCAGTGAATTGAACGTGTCGACCAACTCCGTCAGGTTTGTTCCATGCACTGCGTCTGTGGCAATGACCGGGATAGTCTGCGCCTCTCCGGCTGATTGTGAGGCCGAATGCGAGGCCGATTGCAAAACAGTGGGATGCGTCCCCTGACTCCGCCGCAAGGCCAGCATCGTCGTCAAGTCCGTTACTATCCTGTCAGCTCCCGCTCTGTCGGACTTGTTGACAACGAAAATGTCAGCAATCTCGGTCAAGCCAGCTTTGAGCGTCTGCACGGTATCACCGGATTCAGGCACAAGCACAACGACGACAATGTCGCAGTTGTCAACGATATCTAATTCAACCTGCCCGACACCAACGGTTTCAATCAGTACGAAATCGAATCCGAAGCCGTCAAGAGTCAGGGCGACATTATCTGTGGCGCGTGACAAGCCACCGCTTGAACCGCGGCTGGCCAACGAACGAAAATAATGCCTGCCACCCCGCGTTTCTTCTTTGAAACGCACTCTGTCACCGAGAAGCGCTCCGCCGGTAAATGGCGATGACGGATCAACAGCAATGACACTTACATCATTGCCTGCTTCCAGTAGTAACCGGGAGACGCCATCGACGAGGGTCGATTTGCCTGCGCCGGGCGGTCCGGTCAGACCGATACGCACGGCATGACGCGGCTTGCGGTAGAGATATGAAAGGAGTTCAAGATAGCCGTTGTCTTCGTTTTCAACGTAGCTGATAATCCGCGAAAGCGCGCGGATATCACCCTGTTCGAAGCGCTGGAGAAGCGTGACAGAACTCACCTGAAACCTCCGGGGTCAGATTATTCAGACTATATAGCTCAGACTATATAGCCGGAATCCAGAGTTTCAGAGGAGTAGCGGACGTCTTTGAGTTGCAACTGAATCCGCTTGACACCGTTCCAAACATTAAATTCAGCCACATAGACGATATCTATTGGCGCTCCATTGGAGCGCAACGGCTCGACAAACCGTCCGAGGCCGAAACCAATCACATCATGCGAAGCCGCGCCCTGACGCACTCTCATCCGTATGTGATTGCGACCGACAAGGGATGGCTGCCGCGAGATGTCGCAGTTACGGGAGATAAATAGCGGCCGCACATTTTTGGGCCCGAACGGCTCAAACTCCGCCAGTGAATTGAGGAACTCCTCGTTTATTTCACTGAGCTGGATTTCCTTGTCCACAAATAACTTCGGGGCCAGATCGTCGGTGTTGAGTTTGCGCTTTGAGACAGCCTTGAAACGCTCAACGAACTCCGGAATCTTGTCCTGTGCAATAGAAAGGCCGGCGGCGTATTTGTGCCCGCCGTAACGCATCAGCAGATCTTCACACTCTTTCAGCGCCTCGCACAAATGAAATCCCGGTATTGAGCGCGCTGAACCCCGCCCGACACCATCATCGATGGCAATCATGATCGTCGGCACATGATGACGCTCCACAAGGCGGCTGGCGACAATGCCGATAACCCCCTGATGCCAGCCCTCGGAAGCCAGCACAATTGCGCTGTCTTCATCATCATCAACTTTGCCGTCAATTTGCGCCAGCGCCTGATTGAGTGTTTCACCGTCAATTTCTTTACGCCGACGGTTTTCTTCATCGAGAGTATGGGCGATTTCCGAGGCGACTTTATCGTCACGAGTGGTCAGCAGGCGAATTGCCATTGAGGCGTCACCGAGCCGGCCCACAGCGTTAATGCGTGGCGCGAGCACAAACACAATGTGCCCGGCATTCAGCTCTTTCCCAATCAATCCGGAAACAAACGCCAGTGATTTCAATCCCGGCTTGTTCGTACGCGCGATTTCACGTATCCCGAATTTTGTCAGGATACGGTTCTCTTTTACCAGCGGCACAATATCCGCTGAAGTGCCCATAGCAACCAGATCAAGATGTTCATATAGCTCGGCGGCATCCTGACCGAGACGTTGATACAAACCCTGCGCGAATTTGAACGCGACACCAACGCCGGAGAGTTCACCGCCCTCATACTCACAGCCGGGTTGCTTCGGATTGACAATCGCCACCGCTTTCGGCAATTCACCGGCCGCCTCATGATGGTCAGTTACCAGCACTTCAATACCCTTGCTGCGGGCATATTCAACTTCTTCACAAGCAGTGATACCGGTATCGACAGTGATTATCAGTGAACAGCCCTCAGCGGCGGCTTTGTCAATCCCCTGATGCGAGAGTCCATAGCCCTCAACCAACCGGTTAGGCAGATAATACGACACCTGCGCTCCGAGACGATTCAGCGCGAGATAGAGCAACGAGGTCGCAGTGATACCATCGACATCATAGTCGCCGTAGACCGTGATTTTCTCATTGGAGCGCAACGCCTCACTGACACGCTCGACACCGTCAGTCATACCTTTCATCGAAAAAGGGTCTTCAAGCTGGTCGAGACTGGGATAGAGAAACTCTCGGACCGCCTCAACCGTATCAACTCCGCGACATACCAATAATGACGCTATCGCTCGCGAGAGGCCGGTTTCGGCAATAATGCGCTCCACCACATCAGGCGAGGGCTCCGGTGTAAGTATCCATCTATCTTGAACTGCTGTAGCTGTCTTCACATACGCCTCATTTGTCTGTTTGCAATCAGAAAGGTATTTCGGGCCGGTATTGACTGAATAAACCTCAGCGGGCAAATCGAAAACCTCGAAAACCGTGGCCGCCCCGCCAGTCCATCGGTCCGGATAATCCAAAAAACGAAAAACAAAGCCGAATTCAAAGTGTCAACTTGCCCCAATCAGCCATTTAACCATTAATCCATTAGGTCATTTGACCGGGGCTACGCTCTCGTCAGGCATTTCCAAATTGATACTCAAGAAGAAATACAAAAAACGAGCGGAAAAATAAGCCGAGTTCTGTTCGGTTTCTGAAGTCTTGTTTCCAATTCCACAGAAAACGGACGATCATTTATCTTGGCGCCGCTGTTGCCAGGGCGCTCCTCGCGACCTACCCGGAGATACTAACGGGCTGAATCAACCCTTTCTCCCTATTTGGCCTTGCGCCGGACGGGGCTTGCCTCAAGAGTCGGTTACCCGACCCAGGCGGGGTCTCTTACACCTCGTTTTCACCCTTACCAACAAAGCGCGAACGCCTTGTGGCGGTATACTTTCTGCGGCGCTTTCCGTCGGATTGCTCCGCCCCGGGGTTACCGGGCGTCCTGATTCAGTGGCGCTCGGACTTTCCTCACTTCGGACACTTCAGCGCCCTGCGCGCGATCGTCTTTTCCACTCATGTTTTTGAATTGCCGTGTCCTACGTTTTCTCTTTTCTCTGCCCCTTTGATGTCATGGTTTTTCTTATGTCTCGCTCGCTACTGCTCCAAACCGGAAGCTCCAACGCCTATCCAAGCCACCTTGGATGCAATCCGAGAGATTGAGTTGGAAACGACAGATGAGAATACACAATTCAGGATAAACAGGTACAAACTTCTCTGCCGTCAACCTATTCCCGTCGCTATGATACAACGAAGTAAATCAATCGCCAAGCGATTATCTGGCCATTGTCGATGCGAATATTACAGACAACACAAACAAGACAGATAACACGGACAATGCGGATACTGTGAGATTAGCGCCTGACTACATTCGGCGGTAGTTTGGCGGCTCTTTGGAGATGGCCACTGAATGCGGGTGAGACTCGGTGACACCGGAGTGTGTGATGCGCACAAAACGCGCCTGCTCGCGCAACGTTTCAATGTTCGGCGCGCCGCAGAGTCCCATACCGGAGCGAATGCCCCCGATTAACTGGAACACCGAATCAACAAGCGGCCCTTTCACCGGAACCATCCCCTCAACACCTTCGGGGACAAATTTTGAGATATCATCAGAGCTTTGCTGAAAATACCGGTCGGCTGAACCACTGCGCATCGCGCCCTGCGAGCCCATGCCACGGTACATCTTAAATGAACGCCCCTCAAACAGCGCTGTCTCGCCCGGTGATTCTTCACACCCGGCGAACATCGACCCCACCATCACCGAACTGGCGCCGGCGGCCAGCGCTTTGACAATATCGCCGGAATAGCGAATACCACCGTCGGCAATTACCGGAACTCCGAATTTGTCGGCGACATCCGCCGATTCCATCACCGCCGTCACCTGCGGCACACCACAGCCGGTGACAACACGCGTTGTGCAAATCGAACCGGGACCAATCCCGACCTTGACTGCATCGGCGCCGGCGTCAATCAGCGCCTGTGTTCCCGCTCCGGTCGCCACATTGCCGGCGACAATCACGATATCAGGGTACTCACGCTTGATACGCTCCACACCTCCGAGTACGCCTTTGCTGTGTCCATGCGATGAGTCCACAACCAGCGCATCAACACCGGCGTTCACCAGTGCGCTCAGTCGGGCATCGAGGTCCGCTCCGACACCCACCGCCGCAGCAACCCGCAGACGACCCCGCGAATCTTTGCAGGCGTTTGGATACTGAATCTTCTTCATGATATCCTTGACCGTAATCATCCCTTTGAGGTGATTACGGTTATCGACAATCAGCAACTTCTCTATCCGGTGCTGATGAAGTTTTTCCTGCGCTTCATCAAGCGTGATACCCTCCGGGGCGGTTACCAGATTCTTAGTCGTCATCACTTCGCCAATCGTCCGGTGAGCGTCTTTGATAAACCGTAAATCACGATTGGTCAGGATTCCGAGAAGAATACCGTCAGCATCGACAATCGGAATCCCCGAAACGGAGAAGGTCTTCATCACCTGCAGGGCTTCGGAGATGAGCTTTTCCTGAGTGAGCGTAATCGGATCGACAATCATTCCGGATTCAGAACGCTTGACCTTATCGACTTCAGCGGCCTGATTCTTCGGCGACATATTCTTGTGAATCACACCGATGCCACCCTGACGCGCCAGCGCTATCGCGAGTCTGGCCTCGGTAACAGTATCCATCGCCGCCGACACCAGTGGGATATTCAGCGAAATCCCACGCGCAAACGTAGCCCGCACATCAATATCCGCCGGCAATATCTCTGAATGCGCAGGTACAAGCAGCACATCGTCAAATGTCAGCGCCACTGTCGGTTCGACATTTCTGCCCGCACGCTCAGGATTCATTGTCTTGCTATCCGCTTCGCTCTGCGCGGCTACCCGCACAAATTTCTCACTCATTCTGCTCACTGCGCTCTACTTCTTTCTGTCACTACTCACCAATACCGCGCCACTATTGTGACGTTCACAATTAAATCGAAAAATCATCAGATAAATCAGACGCGCTACATTCTTCCTATTCTTTCGGAATGTCGCTTGCGGCGTCATACACCAACAGCCGTCCGCAGTTATCACAACAGACAACTTTGTCACCCTTGCGGATTTCATGGTACCTTTGCGGCGGCACAGATTTGAAACACCCGCCACAGGCGCGCTTTTTCAAAGCTACCACCACTGAGGCGCCTTTGCCGCGACGAACCCGCTCATAAATTGAAAGCGACGGCTTGCCGACTTTCGCAACTATCCTCTGGCGCTCATGCTGACACTCGGCAATCTTGTCACCGACTGAATCCATCCGCTCCTGCAATTTTGCGAGCTGTTTGCCGTTGTTTTCGGCAATAACCTTCGCATTGCTCTCCAGCGCTTCCTGCGAACCATTGAGCTCTTCAATCCGCTCCTCTGCGGCAAGAATCTCGGTTTCGCATTCTGAAATCCGGGTCTTCAGCGAATCGATTTCTGTGACCAGCGCATCATACTCTTTGTTGGTCTTAATCGAAAGCATCTGACTCTGATAGCGCTTGAGGTCCTCCTGCATGGAGGTAACCTCTAACTCACAGGTCTTTTGCCGGGCTGTCAATTCCACCAATTCGACTCGCGCATCCTCAATCGCCTTCGCTGAGATGTCGATTTCGGTTTGTAACGAGCCCATCATGTCCGGCATGTACTCTTTCGAGCGCTCGAGCTCGCCAATGTCATAATCAATGTGCTGCAATTTGAGTAACAATTCCAAATCCGGGTGCATCCGCGGGCCCTCATCGGTTTTCACTTGGTTCATGCATCTGCCTCTATCAAACTACTATCTTCTCTGTAATGCTTCTCTGTACCGCTGTCTATCCGCTAAACAAAAGGCGCAGTCGCCGTGCTATTAACACTTGCGTCCGCGCCCTGGTTACTTTTTTCTGTTCGTCGTGGTGTTTTTGCGAAATCAGGCCACATCTCAGACGGTTTTCTCCCCGGTCGCCTTCCATGTAGCAACTCATGAGACCCACCGAGGGGCGCTTTTGTCCATCCGAAACGGCTCATCGTCGTTATTTGCCGACTCCGGCGAGAAAAATCTCGCATCGCGGCTCTGCCAATCCCTCTTTATTCTTCCCGCTGTTCTTCCCGACTGCTCTGACCATTCTGCTAACTCCCTGCAACCACCACACTCCGTCCACCGACTCGCAACCGCTTGCAACAGCTTGTAGCCGAGCCAAACGCTTACTCTTTCTACACCCTACCGGCTTTTCAGTTCAACCACTTTCCAGTCGCCATCCCCGGATTAGCTAACCAAAATGGGCAATACTGGATTCGAACCAGTGACCTCTCGGATGTGAACCGAACGCTCTAACCAACTGAGCTAATTGCCCTTGCTCCGGCTGTCCTGAGCTGACTCGCTCAGAACTCTTCAGATAGAACAACCCCGACAGTCAAGCGGGGCGCTCGGTAATCCGGCCAATGGTCTCCACCGTGGCGGTCTTCCCCTCGACGTCCTCTGGAGCATGTCGCTCCATTCTATGGTAATCACCGGAGAAACGCCGGGAATCATGGGCCCACCAGGACTCGAACCTGGGACCCGCTGATTATGAGTCAGCTGCTCTAACCAACTGAGCTATGGGCCCCGAGACCATAGCTTCCCATTATAGCAAGCATTTCCAGAGTCGTCAAGACCCCTTGTGGGATAATAAGTTAGTCGACGTTGGTTCCGCAGAACCCCTCAGCGGGTCTCAGATTCCTCGTGCAGTCTTTTGGGCGTTATTCTTCATTGTCAGCTGCTCTTTTTGAGGACAAGTATCTTTTTGAGGACAATTAGTGGCAACACCAAATGGGGTTTGTATCAAGTATGGCAAACAAAAGATTGCGGCGGGAGTATCTTCTTCGTATACTGGGGGCCAATTGACAGAAGCGCTGAGATGCCGACCGCTAAGATTTGTTGGTTCAATACGTTCTGTTGCGATAGTTAATCTTTAGAGAAGAGAAGTTCTTATGTCAGAACGCGATTCAGGTACAGTTAAGTGGTTTAACCCGGACAAGGGTTTCGGGTTTATTACCCGTGACGACGGGGGTGATGATGTATTCGTTCATCACAATTCTATCAATGGCGATGGTTTCAAATCCCTGGACGAGGGTCAAAAAGTAGAATTTGATACTGTTAAAGGCGAAAAGGGCCTTCAAGCACAAAACGTCACCGCTGTTTGACCGGGCTACCTATTCAAACAATGAATTAGTCCTGGTTGCTTCGCAATAAGCTGAATTGCAATCAAGACGACCAATTAACGACGGTCCGTGAAATACGGTCCGTCGTTATTGTTTAACTGACCATCCCCCATTAGTTGGCTCCACAGACCCGATCAGTTCCTCCCAGGGTATCCCTACTGTATTTATTGGTTGAGCCTCATTGTCAGCTGCTCTTTTGAGGACAATTATTGGCAAAGACAGGTAAATGCGAACAATACACGCGCTTATGATATGGTACGTATCTTAATGAGTATTCTTCTTTACAAACTGACATGTAGCGGGTATCCTCGGGCAGTGAAACGGCACACACCTCGTGTTGTCTTGACCTTGATAAGGCGAAAACTATGACAGCGCTCTTTGAAGCTTACCTAGATGAAAGTGGCACACACGACGAGTCTCCATTGACAGCTTTCGGAGGCGTAATTGCACATATTGAGGCCTGGTCACATATCATGACTGAATGGTCCGAGATACTTTCTGAATACGGTGTCAGCGAACTACACGCAACTGACCTCTCCAATCTCGAAGGAGAGTTCAGTGGGTGGAATGAGAGTAAACGACGATCTCTTATCAATCGAGTTCTCACTGTATTCGAGACCCATGAGATAGCGCTTGTTGGAACAGCCGTTCAATGCGATAAGTTTTACTTGATTCGTGAAAAGGACTTTCCAGATGTCACAATAGATGCCTATGACCTTTGCTTCATGGCCTGTGTACAGGAGATCATAACCATAGCGAACAGAGATAAGAGACTTATTTCAATCAATCTCACTCTTGAAAAAAGAGGCAAATGGAACACACCTCCAATCAAGAGCCTTGGCCAAGAACTCTGTTTTGGGACAGCCAAAACTCACTACAAACTCAATGATGTGAATTTCAAAACAAAGAATGAGTGTCCACCACTGCAACTTGCGGATTTTGTCGTTTACGAGTTATTCAAGAGTCATAGAGAGTCCACAACTGAGGGCATGAGACCACGCTATCCGCTTGAGAAGCTAATTCAACTCTCATCTGAAAGAGCAAGTTTTCTTGGTAGACTGTCCGAAGAAGGGATAAGGCACTACCTCGATAAGTCGCGTGAGCTGTGGATTTGAGTTGCCGGGTACCCCACCCGCTTGCGGTGGGGCTACTTGACTGCTTCGCACACACCCATAGCCACCAACTCACATCCGGCTGGCAGTAATTACTGCTCAGGGCCTTGATGCGTTCGGGCTTGTCTTCACGCAATGCGCCCCATTAGTCAAGCGACTCCTAAGAAAGTATCTCTATAGAGTATCTTTGTTCAATTTCCGGCTCTTTTCGGTTGCTTATCTTGTTTCTTTTTTTCCTTTTGTTTGTCTTTGTTACTTTTCTGTTTGTCACTCTTGTGCTTGTCTTTTTTTCCGCCTTTGTCACCCATGAGTGTCTCCTTGTTTGAGGTTGGTCTATTTCAATTACGATGATTTAATCTATTCATTCTCACTAACAGGCTGTTGAAAAATCTCTCTTGATTGCTGTCTGTTTATTTGTTCTGGCATTAT
>CAZFAL010000044.1:8848-18285 GCA_964516945.1 uncultured Ignavibacteriales bacterium | reverse complement strand
TTGGCTCCGGACGTAGTAGTCTTCACGAACCTCGGCGGCACAACAGTCGCTCTGGCTCCGGGCATCAACCGTCCACGCCTAGTATTGCCGGTTGGTCGTCAGGACCTCCCGATTCCGTTCGGCACGCCGAATGGTTTCGACGCAACGTTCCCCGGTGTTATCGGGAACAGCGGTTGCGCGGATCTGACAGTTAACGGCATTACATTTACCGATCCGACTCCGCCGTCTGGTGGCTCTCTGCTTGAGTTCAGCTCAGTGAGTCCGTCATTGGCGAAGAAGATGGAAGAGCAGTCACAGTATATGACTAACTCCCGCCTCTTCGAGAAGGTTGGCATGATGTATGGTGAGGCTCCGACAGGTCTCGGCCCGTTTGAGACCGTCACAGCCGACAACACCGTCAGCTCTTCATTGAGCTACCGTGCGGCCGTTCTGCCGGCAGTAGTCGACGGTTCAACCGGTGACAATGGATTGATTTCACCGTCAGCTGGCGATCTGATTGCCCCTGGTGATGTTGTCGATCTGCACGTTGCTATCAACGGTCCGCTGGTAACACGTGGCCCGCATGATTTCAGCGCGCATGTTGACACCGATGATCCGGATTACTTTATGGACGATCCGCTGGCCATCCCGACTGTCGCCTTGCGCGTCATCGGTGGTTGTTTGGAAGATTCCGTTACCTTGACATTTGGTATCGGTGGCGCCAATAGCGCGGTTGTCTTTAATGACGCTCTGGTTCAGCACTTCAACAGCGATGGCAATAACTCCCTGAACATCGACGGTTTCGATACCGGTTCTGAGTTCTTTGCCGGTATTCGCGGTTGGAGTTTGACCCCGAAACGCATGGCCTGGACAGGCGAGGCGTGGGACTTTAACGGTGGTTGGCAGACTATTCTTGCCGATCCGAACTACTGTGGTAATACCTGTATCCCGACATTGCAGTCTGATGTCCTGCTGGGTAGCATTTCCACAGATAACGGAGCCACATACACCGATGTCTTTGGTGACATTGCCGCTCTGACGTATCTTGACTCAGCGCGTGACTATGGCAATCCGTGGGATTGGCAGTCCAATCCGGATCCGTTCCTTCCGGATTCAACCATTGGCTTGATGGCTAATGAAACGCATTACGGCGCGAAAGACGTTCTCGGTCTGGCCAACGTTCAGTTGATCCGCATCGACGTCACAAACCGTAGCGCGGTTAACACCATCACTGATCTACAGCACTTTGCTGTTCACGATGATGACCTTAATGGCACACAGGATCACATGGTTGGTGGAGCTTCTTATAGCTACATCTTCGGTGAGTTCTCTGGAAATCCGGATCTACACGGCTATGGCTCAGTTGGCTATGGTTGCGATGTGGCTCCGAGCTTCCGTGGTCGCGCTTGCGACGGTGGTCTGTTCATGTTCAACTCCGACCAGGATCCGGGTCCGTTTGATTCGATCTATGTCTGGGGTCGTGACGCCGCGTTTGCCGGAATCACCGCTCAGGCCGGTATGGAAGTTGGCGGCAGTGGCGGTTCGAACGCTGACGGTGAATCATACTACAACTTTGGTGGTGTGACTCTCGGTCCGGGAGAGACCAAGTCTATTGGACTCTACCAGTTTGCGTTCTCCGACGCCAGTGATCCGGCAGTCTATGACGGTGATCCGAACAATGCCGCTCAGTTTGCCGGCATGGCTGACATGGTGAACAAGTGGGCCGGTTTCGGTCGTGGTGATGTCAACAATGACCAGGTCATCGATCTGGCTGATGTTGCCTACCTCGCCGGAACAGTCGGCGGTGGAAATGGCGCGTATCCGTTCGCTCACCTCGGTGATGTGAACAACGACGGCGCTGTTGACGCGGCTGATGTCGCCTATATGGTTGACTATTACTTCAATTGTGGTCCGTGCCCGGTCAACGACTGGTCACTGGCTCTTTGCGCGCCGTAATCTACGGAGCGTACAGGCGCAATTGAATAGCGTTTGAGTTCTGGTACAGAAACCTCAACCGCTGACAAATAAGAAGGCAGGAGGATTAATTTCCTTCTGCCTTCTTTTTTTGTGGGTGGTGTTCCGGCATGACCTACGGGATCTTGAAGCGGGAAGTCTGATATGTCGTAGTGGCGTCCCTTGGGGCGCCTTGGTTGATTCTACGCGGCAGTTGACATAGGTGAGCAAGGCCGGGCAAGCCCGGCCACTACGACTGGAACGGCAGGTCAGCGCTGATGCCGGGTTTCTCTCTCCGGCATTTGCCGGATTTCGGAACCCGACCTACGGGACTCCGCATGATTGACAATAATACATTACCCTGCGAAACCGTAGGGGCGGGGTTTCCCCGCCTTTCTTGATTCATAGATTCTGCCCGACCCGACAAGGGCGCCGGAACGACGCCCCTACGAATCGAGCGCGCTGTGTCAATCCATGAACAAATACGGTCGCCACGAATCATGCGCGGCGCCGTTGGCGGCGGACTGACGGATGAAGGTGATTCTATCGGGTCTGCGCGGTCGGCGGCGGAGTTTCATATTCGCCTGTTCGGGGGTGCGGTGACCTTTTTTACTGTTGCAGGACACACAGGCGCAGACGAGGTTTTCCCACGTATACGCTCCGCCGGAGCGTTTGGGAACGACATGGTCAATTGTCAGGCCTGACTTGCCGCCGGAGCTGCCGGATTTGCCACAATACTGACAGCGATGACCGTCACGCAGGAGCAGGTTGCGGCGATTCAATAATACTCTGCGTCGCGGAGACTTGATATAGCGCTCAAGGCGTATGACCGTGGGAAGCTGAAAGGCGCTGTTGACAGTGCGCATGGCAAGTGATTCATGGCGCTCGACGATTTCAACTTTCCCTGAAAAGGCCATGACGATTGCGCGCTTGACCGTGCAGAGTGTCAGCGGCTCATAGTTTTGATTGAGTAAGAGCGCTTTGCGAGACACAATCTCTGCGCTGGATGCACGCCCGTTTGTTGTGGCATGGTATCCGTTGTGCAGAGCGTGCGCAGGTGTGGTTCGCGCGAAATCATGGAGGTGATGTTGACCGGACTTGCTGAAGATGACTCCTTTGAAGTTTGAAACTCCCTGACGCGCGCACTACCTGCGACGCCTGACTGTCACTGCACAAAGATGCCGAAATGGCTCTTCAGAGTCAAGTCGTAAATCCGGCGCCGGGACTACAGCATTTCTTCGGGAGTTATCTGGTACTTCTTTATCTTATCGAAGAGTGTTGTATAGTCGATTTTCAATGTTTTGGCGCATTTCCGCTTGTTGCCGCGCACCTGTTTGAGAACGCGAATGATTGTGCCCCGCTCGGCCACACGTTGCGCATGAGCGGCAATATCCTTAAGTCCGGCGCCGTCACGCAATTGAATTTCTTCGGAACGTTGCAGGCGGATGGCGAGATGATCAGGTGTGATTTTCTTGCCCTCGGCGAGTATGACTGCGCGTTCAATTGTATTCTCAAGCTCGCGGACGTTGCCGGGCCAATGATACTTCTCCAGCAATTTGAGGGAATCTTTGGCAAATGACTTTGCCGCTTTATTCATTTCGCGGCAGTATTTCTCGAGGAAATACTCCGCGAGGGCCGGGACATCATCGTGTCGTTCTCTGAGCGCAGGAATCTGGATTGGAAAGACGGACAAACGGTAATAGAGGTCTTCACGGAAGCGTTTTTTCATAATCAATTCTGTCAAGTCTGCATTTGTTGCGGCAACAACGCGGACATCAATATGAATCGGTTTGGAGCCGCCGAGCCGTTCTATTGTCCGTTCCTGCAATGCGCGCAACAGTTTTGATTGGAGCGGCAATTCCATGTCACCGATTTCATCAAGGAAAATTGTCCCAGATTCGGCGATTTCAAATTTACCTATTTTACGCGCGACAGCGCCGGTGAAGGCGCCGCGTTCGGAGCCGAACAATTCGTTTTCAAGCAGTTCATGCGGGATGGCGGCGCAATTGATTGTCACATAGGGTTTGTCACGTCGTGGAGAAAGAGAGTGTACGGCGCGGGCGAAGAGCTCCTTACCGACTCCGGACTCTCCGGTAATCAGCACGGAGGTGTCAGAGTTTGCGACTTTGCTGATGAGCCGCGAGACTTCTTTCATTCTTTCGTTTGTGCCGATGATATCGCTGAAACCGAGGTTGTGCGCAAGCTCTTCACGAAGCAGTGAGTTTTCCGCCTGCAGGCGTTTGTTCTCAAGGGCCTTTTGCACCAGCACACTGAGATGGTCCGGTTGGAATGGTTTTGAGATAAAGTCATAGGCGCCCTGACGCATGGCCTCCACTGCATTCTCTACTGTACCGAATGCTGTCATGACTATCACGGCAGTGTCCACGTCCATCTCTTTAACAGAGCGCAGGACTTCAATGCCGTCCATATTCGGCATTTTCAAATCAGTCAAGACCACATCAAACCCTCTGTCACGAGCCAGTTCAAGTCCGGCCTGGCCATTGGGCGCAGTGGAGACTTCATAGCCCTCCTCAGAAAGAGTCTGGGAGAGCATTGAGCGCATTGATTCTTTATCGTCGATAACGAGAACTGATGACATAGTGTGTTCCTGTGTTTTTCCCTGCGGTCAAAAATCCGGTTGTTTGTTCGTCATGTCTGTTACTGTCAGTTGTCCCGCCGGGGGTCCTATCACAGGCAGGGAAGTAAATTGGCCGGACGCCGATGCAATCTGCAGGGGTAGTCCGATGTACATCCGGCCAGAATCGTATTGTGACACACCGACTAATATACCGAGTTGTGTGTAGTGGTGTCTCTACTATAGCATATCGGGAGTTCTCCATAGAGGTATAGTGTTTTGCCGTGGTAAAAGTTGAACAATGTCACATGGCGGGTGTGGCGTTGTTGTGACGCAGAGTGTCACTACTATCCAAACTGAAACAGTGGATTTGCAAGTGATGTCACAGTCGAAACGCATTGCACAAATAGAACTACTGACTGCGACTGTTTCACGTAAAACATCTGAGGATGTTCGGGCTGATGCCGGATGACTGGCGCCAGTCAGGCGCTCTTCTGCATCGCTCTTCTGCATCGCTCTTCTGCATTGTTCTTCTGCATTGTTCTTCTGCGTCGTGATTCTGCGCTGTCTTTTTGTGATGGAATCGTGTATTATGGGCGCATGAATACTCTGCGGAAGATGGCTATCGGGATATTGATGTTTCTGTTGTCAAGCGTTATCGCAGCGCAGGAAGTCCGGGAAGTCCGGGATGTCTGGAAAGTGAGAAAACCCCTGCCGGGTGGGACGTATGTTGCCGAGAGCGCCGAGTGGTACAAGGGAATTGCAGAGCGCATTGCAAAGGCGCAAATCCTCGCCGATTCGTTACTCGGTGAGACTTCTCTACCGCCTTATGAACTCTATATCGCTGACAGCGATGGGCGCTTTGACTCTCTGGTTCAGGGACTATTTCCGCATTGGGGAGCCGCGGTGGCCATTCCGCAGTTAAACCGTATTGTCCTGAAGTCACCGGTCCTCAAAGCCACCGGTAAGACTCCGGCGACTCTGGCGGCGCATGAGTATGCGCATTTGCTCAATTATGCGCTGACGAATGGAGCAGCGCCAAGATGGCTTGATGAGGGATTGGCGATGTATTTTGCCGTTGAATGGAGTTATAAGGATTTTGTAAGTGTGTCGCTGGCTTCGGCTCGGGGAAATATGCTCCCGCTTGGGGAGATTGAGGATCTGAATTCGTTTTCGGAATCCCGGGCGCAGGTTGCCTATGCCGAATCCTATCTGGCGGTCAGTCATTTGTTTCAGTATTATGGCGCCGACGGAATGCGCGAGACATTGCGCGCGTTGAAAAACGGCGCAGGAATCGATTCGGCGCTGAATGCCGCTTTTGGTTTGGATGAGAAGGGATTCGAGAATGAAGTCTTCGCTGATATCAGAGAAAATCACACATTGCTGGGGATTCTAATGGGTTCAACACTTTTCTGGGGCGCGTTGGCGTTGCTGGTTGTCATCGGCTTTGTACGGGCGAGATTGAATCGCAAAAAACGCTATGCCAAATGGGATGAAGACGAGCGTCTCCAGTCCACAGATTTTGACTACGGCGATCCGGATAATCCGGAGAAAATAGAAGACGAAGATAGGCCGTGGGAGTGATGGCGTACTGAGGCGTTTGGTAGAACGAGAAAGAGATTCTGATTTGTAAACGAAGAAGACGAACAGGTCTAAAAAGGGAGCTTCATGAGTAAAAAGATTCTAATAACCGGTTGCAGTAATGGATTTGGCTTTGATGCGGCGAAATATCTCGCAGGGAAGGGGCATACAGTGTTCGCCACGATGCGAGGTGTCGAGGGCAAGAACAAGTCTGCCGCCGAAGCGTTGAGAGAGTTTGCGAAAGCTGACGGGCTTAAGCTTGAAGTTCTGGAGTTGGATGTTACATCAGACAAGAGTGTAGCTGACGCAGTGGACAATGTTCCGATGGTTGATGTGCTTATCAATAACGCCGGTGTCGGTTATGGTGGTCCGATTGAGGCGTTCAGTACCGATGAGTTTCAGGCGCAAATGGATGTGAATGTCACCGGAACGTTTCGTGTAGCGAAGGCCGTTTTACCGGGGATGCGCTCACAGAAATCCGGCTTGATTATTCAGTGTAGTTCAATCGCCGGTAGATGCGCGACACCCGGTTTCGGCATTTACTATTGTAGTAAATGGGAGCTCGAGGGGCTGAGTGAAGCAATGCGCTATGAATTGTCTCCTTTGGGAATTGATGTCGTAATTGTCGAACCCGGTCCGTTCTCAACCGGTTTCTTTGCCAATGTTGTCCCGGGAAAAGATCAGGAAATTGCGTCCGCATACGCCCATGTCGGTGAATTCAGTGAGGGATTCGGCCAGAAAGTCCAAGCTGCGTTCGAAGATGACAATGCGCCGACTGATCCGATGGAGATTGTGCGCGGTTTCGAAAAGCTGATTGACACACCTGCGGGACAAAGGCCGTTACGTACATTGATAGGGCTGGATTTCGGCTTGCAGAAACTCAATGACGTGACCGAGCCGATTCGCAAAGCGTTTCTCAAGGAACTGGAATTAGAAAATTGTGACGGCCCGCAGTCTTCCTGAGTTTTGTGAGAGTGTTGAAATCACCGGAACGTGAAAACTGTCACTGACTATATCCCTTACGCCATCCTGCGTCTTCTCGGATATTTTGCCCGGACACTGGATGATGAAGAAGCGCACTATTTCGGCGCCGCACTTGGGCGGTTTGCTATGCGGGCGCTCGCTTCGCGACGTCGTGTGGCGCTTGAGAATCTGGCTAACGCGATGCCGGAGCTTTCGATTGAGGAGCGGGAAAAGCTCGCACAACAAGTTTTCGAGAATGTCGGACGCACGATTGTCGAACTGGCGCGTTTTCCGCTCTATACACCGGAGGTGATTCGGTCGATGGTTACGATACGCGGGACCGAAGTGATTGAGTCGGTCTCCGCCCGTGGAAAGGGGTGTATGTTTATTACACCGCATTTTGGTAATTGGGAGTTGACCGGGGCCTGGCTTCCGGCGCATAATTACAAGACCTCGTTTCTTGCCGGGCGACAATCAAACCTGCTGATTGATAACCTGCTGAATCAATTACGCCGTTCTGTGGGTGTGAATATCATCCACACCGGCGCGTCGGCGCGTAAGGTTCTCGGGGCTCTGCGCCGGGGTGAGTTTATCGGTATTGTGCCGGACCAGCATTCGGCCATCGGTCATGCCGTTGTGACATTCTTTGGCCGCGATGTAGCCGCGCACAAGGGACCGGCGTTGTTTGCCTACCGCACCGGCGCTGTGATTCTGCCGGCCTTTGTGGTGCGCACAGGCGCCGCGCGGCATGAGGGCTGGGTTGATGAGCCGATTTGCGCTGACAGCAGTCAGCCTGAGGATGCGGAAGTGCAACGTATCACGCAATTGTATTTCACACGTTTTGAAGAGGCGATTCGCAAGCATCCGGAGATGTGGATGTGGACACACCGGCGCTGGAAACCTGTGCCGGAGCAAGCGGGAAACTCTCTTGCGTAGCTTATATCAACTCAATACTCTTGTCACATGCCAAAACTCATTGTCAGAGCGCCGAATCATGTCGGGGATAGTGTCATGGCGCTATCGGCTGTTGGCGCCATGCGTGATTTGTTCCGTGATTCAGAAATCAATGTCATTGCGCCGGACTTTGTCGCCGGACTGTTCAAACGGCATCCTTCGGTGGACAATGTACTGTCACTGAAAGACGGCGCGCATCATGGGTTCAAATCAATCGGCGCCACGCACAAGGCGCTGACTGCGGCAGGCGGTAACTTTGAAATCGGTATCCTTCTGACAGACTCACTTTCATCGGCCACAGCGTTTCGACTGGCCGGGGTGACAAATATCTATGGCTATCCCGGCAATGGCCGGAGCGCTATCCTGCGCGCCACAGCGCCGGAAGCGAAACGTCCTCTACATCGCTTTGCCCGCTATCAGAATCTCGTCCGTTTTGCGGCATTGCATTTCTGGGAAAACCCGTATTGGGTGGAAGATGTGCATTTTGAGCGGCCGGAAATTTACTTTACCGATATTGAACGCGCTGCCGCGAAAGGAATTCTGACGCGAAGCGGGATATTGGATGCTGATTCGGCAGGTCCGGGCTTTGTGGCGCTGGCGCCGCAGGCGGTGGCCGAATCCCGGCGCTGGGGAGCCGAAAACTACGCGGCGCTGGCCGGACGAATTGTCAGCGAGCTGGGTTTGCATGTCGCCTTGGTTGGCGCCAAGTCCGATCATGCTGCCGGTGAACGTGTGCGTGAGCTTGCCGGTGGGGATGGTGTTCTCAATCTGTGCGGAGTGTCGCTGATTCGTGGCGCCGCGGCGTTGCTTGAATGTGCAAAGGGGTTTGTCGGCAATGATTCAGGTTTGGCGCATCTTGCGGCGCTGGTGGATATTCCGCTGGTGGCTCTCAGTGGCGCCGACAATCCCGCTGAGACTTCGCCTATTTCCGGACAGAAAACGATTATTGAGCGCGCCGACCTCGATTGCATCCATTGTGTTAAGAACACCTGTCCGCTTTCCGGCGCTGATTTCATGCGTTGTATGCGCGAAATAGTTGTTTCTGAGGTCTTCGCCGCCCTCCAGTCGGCGCTGTCAGAATAGATTCCAGCACGACAAAGCAACAGACTCCTGCAAGGGCGCTGCGGTAGTATGCTCATGTAAGATGTTGAGCGATAGCCGGTTATGTGGCTGCGCAACAAATTGTGCGCTTGTACGTACTTGTAGCAGTGGGGGGCAAGTAGGGAAAACCGAAAGTCCGCAGGATTGCACAAGGATGGAGACAGTCTGATGTGTAGAATAATCTGGACAGTTTTCTGGGCGACGTTTTCGCTGGTTATCGCTGTTGTGGTCTTTGTGGCCACCCGGGTTTGAGTTGAGTGTACCGCTCTAACGGACGCGGAGAGTTAAACGATGGATATCAGTATACAGGATACGTGCGGGCAGATCTGAC
>CAZFAL010000044.1:0-8748 GCA_964516945.1 uncultured Ignavibacteriales bacterium | reverse complement strand
AATGGCCAGTGGGAATGTCATTGTCAGTTTTGATAATTTGCGTGAACGGGATTTGCTGGTTGAACGATTTGAACTGACCGGGCGAACGCGAATTGATATTCAAGCCACCGGCGCTGCAGTCGGCGGTAGCGACTTGAACGCCTACGGCTGGATTCTCGATGCGGAGACCCGCGAACCTGTCTGGTCGATGGATGAAAACGACGCCGACTATCATGGCCGTTCAAAAGTCCTGCGGGACATTGAGGACCATATCACATTGCCGACCGGAACGTACGAAGCCTACTATTATGTCGGGCCGCAGTATTCATGGGGCGCGTCAATTTCGATTTCCGACTGGAAAGACCTGGAACAGTTCTTCGAAGAACTCGGTGATAAACTCGGGGAGTTGGGCGACAATCTCGACACGCATCTCAATGACATCTTCGATGAAGATTCAAGAGACGCCGACAGTGACGCCACCGACGACGATGAAGCTGAGTCGAGGAGCGAGCGCAGAGAGCGTTTACGAAAGAAGTGGCGTGACGGCGCCACACGGTTTTTTGTCAATAATGACGGTAGTGGGCTTTCCCGCAAAGAACTTCGTGCGCTTGAGATGAATATCACCAGTGAGACGAAGACATTCAGGAAACTTCCGGCTGACAATGGTAAGTCTGAATTGGATATTGTCAATTTCACAAAAGTAATGAACGATGAACGGCTCAGGCAGGGATTCTCTTTGAGCAAAGAAACAACGGTGCATATCAGCGCCGAAGGTGAGTATTCCAGCAGTGGCAATATCTTTGTTGATCAGGGCTGGATAATCAACGCTGAAAGCGGTGAACGTGTCTGGGACATGGACAAATGGTCGACACGTTATGCCGGTGGCGCCAGGAAGAACCGCTATGCGCGTGAAGATGTGACACTTCCTGCCGGAAACTATGTCGTCTTCTATTCAAGTGATGACAGCCATTCCTTTGAAGGCTGGAATTCGCCGCCGCCAAATGATCCGCTCAACTATGGTATCCGTGTTTCAGTAAAGACCCCGGCCGATAAGTCTCTGGTTGGCGCCTATGTCTATAACCCTGATAAGAATGTCATCTTTGCGCTGGATAAGGCGCGCAATGATGAATATCTGACACAAGGCTTCACGCTGACAAGACCGACCAAACTGCGTATCCTTTGCTATGGAGAGTACGCATTCAACAGTTTTGTTGACTATGGCTGGATTGAAGATATCTCAACGATGGAGCCGGTCTGGGAAATGACTGAGGACAACACCGATTATGGTGGCGGCGCCAAGAAGAACCGTGTGTTTAATGATGTGATTACGCTCCCTGCCGGTGACTATATGGCCGGCTATGTTACTGATGATTCCCACGCGTATCATTCATGGAATTCTGATAAGCCGTTTGAGCCCGAGAAGTGGGGATTGACAGTATACGGATTCGACAATAATTCTGGTAAAGACGGTGTAGACAAGAGCGCTATCAAACTTTTCAAGGAGGCCCCCGCGGGATCAGGCGCGCTTGTATCGCTGACGCGGCTTGGCAATGACGAGGAAGTCTCTGACAGCTTTACTTTGGATAAGCCGACCAAGGTGACTATCTCGGCGCTGGGTGAGGGTATGAATGGTCGGATGTACGACTATGGCTGGATAGAAAACGCGAACACCGGCAGGATTGTCTGGAAAATGCGTTACCGTAAGACGCGCAACGCCGGAGGCGCCGAAAAGAATCGCATGGTGACTGCAACGGTGAATCTGGAACCGGGAACGTATGAAGTAGTATTTGTCACCGATGATTCGCATTCATTCCAGCGCTTCAATGCGCGCAAGCCGCGAAATCCTGAACGGTGGGGGATAATTGTCAGCAAGAAATAAGCTGACAGAGGATAAGAATTAGACGAAGCTGATAAAATTACCTTCTGGGGTACCCTGCGGATGTGCACGGAACATGCACATCCGAGTTGACCCTCCGCCGTAGCGCGGCGTCTCCGACCTTTCTCTACCCGGAAAGCAGGAGGCGCCGCTTCTTTTTGCGCGACTAATCCGCAGATTGAAATCCTATCGGCTTGTCCGATGATTGCTGCATGCCCTGAACTTTTATCTCGCCGAACTGGGCTTCATACTTCTTGATATTATCATCGAGCGCCTGGCGGAGCATCTTTGCATGCGCCGGAGTCATGATAATTCGCGCCTGGACACGGGACTTGGGTGAGCCGGGCATAACCCGCGCGAAATCGATGATTATTTCGTTGGGTGAGTGGACAATCATCGCCAGATTGGCATAAATACCCTCGGCTTCTTTCTCGCCAAGTTCGATATTGATTCGCTGGCCCGGTCCCGCCGGTCCCGGGGCGCCTGCCTGTTTGTTCATTGAATTCGCCTTTCTATTGTGTTTTTTTGATTGCTCTTTGCCTATGTCTGAGCGATTGCTGAAAAATCCCGACATGTCATTGCGAGGAGCGAAGCGACGTGGCAATCTCCCGGCTATGAATCGACGAGATTGCCGCGCTTCGCTCGCAATGACTGCATTCTTGATCCTTTCAGTACATCGCTGTCTGAAAATCCATGACGGAAGGCTAATCCTCTCCGGCCTTCCGTATTCGGCTGTATTGTAATATATTGCCGCGCCGATGCAAACCGCCATTGCAATTGGCATGGTTGGCATGGCTGGCATGATTGACGAAGACCCCGACAAAATCGACACCCGGATAGAATACACAATGAAACCGAGCGCTGAACGTATACGTGAATTGACAGGCAACATCGGCTCTGCCAGGATTCTTGTTCTCGGCGATGTCATGATTGACCGCTATTTGTATGGCGCCGTGAGCAGAATCTCACCGGAAGCCCCGGTACCGGTGGTTGATATCCAACGCGAAACAATCGCGCTTGGGGGCGCCGCGAATGTTGTGGCAAATATCGCGGCGCTCGGCGATGCACCCCTGTTGGTCAGTGTTGTCGGAGATGATTCCTCGGCGGATATGTTCAAACAGCGGCTTAGTGAGTCGTCTATTGCTACAAATACGTTAATTACAGATATCAGTCGGCAGACGACAATGAAAACCCGTGTTATCGGAGAATCACAACAAATTGTCCGCGCCGACAGGGAAGATCGGCATGAAATTGACAGCGCAATCGAAATGAATGTATTTCAGCAGGTCGAAACGCTGATTGATTCAGTGAGCGCGCTGATTATCTCAGACTATGGTAAGGGAGTGATTACCAAATCGCTTCTGCAGAAAGTTATTCCGCTGGCGAAGAGTAAGAATGTCTTCATCGCCGTTGATCCCAAAGAGACGCATTTCATGAATTACTCGGATGTGTCGGTGATTACCCCGAATCATCACGAGGCCTCGTTCGCTGTTGGCAGGCGAATCACGAGTGAGGCGGTTCTCCTTGAGGTCGGCGCTGAGTTGATGGAGCGTTTACGTCTTGAATCGTTATTGATTACACGCGGCAAGGACGGCATGACACTTTTCGAGCGCCCTCTCGACGGAGGCCTGCAAAGCGCTGATTCGTCAGAAACTGCGAGCCGTCCGCAAATTCATACGAATTTTCCAACTGTCGCCCAACGAGTTTTCGATGTCACCGGCGCCGGAGACACAGTCATTGCCAGTTTTGTCTCGGCAGTGTCGGCGGGGGCTACCCTCAAAGAAGCGACAATTATCGCCAACTGCGCCGCCGGGATTACTGTCGGCGAACTCGGCGCCGCGACTGTCAGCCGTGAAGCTCTTGCTACGGAGCTGGTTCGGCTTTTGGTCTCATAAAACCGAACCCCGGCGTCTTACTTCTTCTGATATTTCTGCGTTTAGCTTCAGCCTCGCTGATATTCTGACGGAGTTCTCTTCCTCTAAGTGAAGTTGTTTCGGCGCTTTAGTTGCGAGCGCTCTACATGTAGACCGCCTGTCCACTAAATCGTCCTGAAGGGGGTAATCTCATTCAGGGCAGGGCTGAATCAAAGAGGAGGGGAAGTATGAAAATCGCTAAGAGTCTTCTGTGGATGGCAGTTTTGCTTTTGTCATGCGCGAGTGTGGAAGCCCAGGACCCGGGTGTCCGTGATACGGTATTAATTGAGGGCGGGCCACTATATGTGGGGCGTTCCGTTCCATTACGGTTCCGTATTTCCAACGATGAGAATGTCACCGCGTTCCTTAGTGGTATGGTGATTGAGAGTGTTGATAGCGGGTTTATTCGATTGGACTCCGTGGTGTGGGTCAATCGGATGGCTGATCCATCTGTTCTGAATTTCCGGGCTGATGCCGGATTGAGAGTCGACGGTTCGGCTCCTGATTCGGTTTTGTTTGGAGCGGTGATGTTCACTCCTCCACTGAATGCATTGCCTCCGGGGTCGGACTATCTCGCACTGGCCTATTTCACCGGGATTACCGCCGGAAAAGTGAAAATAGATAGCGCGTTTCTCGGAGGGGGAGCGACGTTTTTTGTAAACTCGGATTGTTGTGGTGAATTCACTCCGGAGTTTGTCGGTGGGATATTTGATGTTGAAGTCAATAACGAGCCGCCGAATATCTCCTCAATTCGGGAGCCGGTACAGGGAGTTGTCGGAAATGAGCTGGCGCTATCTTTTGAGATTGCTTCAGGTGGTCGAGGAGGATTGTCAGTTTCACACGCTTCAATCTCTCTTATTGATGATTTACAAGAACCTGCCAGTTCGGAGCCGACTACCAGCTTAGCTGATTCGATCTATGTGCAATGGACACCGGGTTTTGCAGATGTCGGTGTCTGGGAATATTCTGTTGTGGTCTGTGATACTACCGGAAACTGTGACACGGCATCGGCCGAGTTTGACATCGTCTCGCACAAAGGTAGTCTGGTGGAGTTTACCGGTAATGAGCAGGAGACGGACTTCAGATGGAGTGGACTTACACACGGTGATTTGGATCAGGATGGATTTCCAGAGGTTATTGCCACTGGTTTTGGAACTGATGGTCATGGAATTGAAGGCACATCCAGACTGGGAGTATTCAAATATAACGAATCGAGTGGATTCTCGCTTGTCCAGCGGGAGAACGATAGAGCTCACAACGGCGCCCCGGTGGTTGGATTCCTTGATGACGATGATGACCTGGATTTGGTTACTTTTGGCCCGAGAGCAGGTCAGGACGCTGGTGAATCATTTGTGAGAATATTTGCCGGTTCGTTTGGCGCGAGATTTTCCGTGCGGGATGAGTCACTGCCATATTCCGGTTTTCCGTCAGATGCAAAATTTGCCGATCTGACAGGCGACGGTCGGCTTGACGTGATTGTTGTTCGCGAAACCCGAGTCTCTATCCTGAGTTCGGATTCAGCGAATTTGTTGCATCCGTTTTCTCAGTTTGAGATTTCAGACACCGGAAAGTCTGTGAATGTCGCTGACTTTGACGGAGACGGTGATGTCGATTTAGCGATAGGGACAGTGGCGAATCTTTCAGTGTATCTCAACGATGGAGCCGGCGACTTTGCCCCCGGCCCTGTGTATCCTGAAACGTATTCCGCAGTTGATATTGAAGTTACCAACAGGGGTGGTGATTTCAATGAGGACGGCAAAAGCGATTTATGTGTTTCGACTCCATCTGTCGGTGGCGTTGCCAGCGAGCTGATAATCTATATCAGTGCCGCGAATGGAGGTTTCACACCGGAAGTCGTGAGAACTATCAGAGGGCAGGTCATTGGCAATACTGTCGGGGATTTCAACGGTGACACGCATCTTGATGTGGCCTATATAAACGCATCAAGACGGGAGGTTGGTCTTCTGCTTGGTGACGGTCAGGGAAAGTTTGCAGATGAACTGCGCTACCCTCTCGGTCGTCTGACGCCGCATCGAATCGACTGTCTGGATGTTGATAGGGACGGGGATTTGGATATTGTTGTCGGTTCCAGTCAGATTTCGGTGGGTGGCTCACTGTATGTGTTTGAAAACAGACTGGATCCACAGGATATTAGCGAGGCCGGATTGACAATTTCCGGGTCAGGCAATGTTGCTCTGCGCTTGAGCGCTCCGGATGGAGCTCTGCTGAGTCGTGCGAGAAATACCCTGCCGGGGGCTGAGTATTATCAGAGAAATGCCGATGATGGCGGGGCGATTGATGAGTTCCTTTCTTTGAGTGTCGCACAACGAGGAGCGTATACACTTACCGCCGTCCCAAATGTCGCATATTCCGCTGAGGAAACGTTTTCTTTGGAATTGAAAGCCGAAGGTGTGAAGCGCAGGTTAGCTAAGGATATGCCGATGCGTCCGGAGGGCTATTCTTTCAAGCTGTATCCGTCCGGCAGTTCACCGCATCTTCCGGAAAACGGAGCATTTGTTCCTGAGGCGGTTCCGGGTTTTGTGATTGGCACAGCGGATGGTTTTGATATTGAACTGTCAACAGATTACACGTTTTCTTCAATTCTTGATTCGGCAAGTGTGACCGGGACGTTCTATTCGCCTTCTATATCACTGGGTGGGAGCGACACGGCGCTGTATTATTGGCGGTATCGTCTGGCAGGAAGAAAAATATGGACATCTCCGATAGCGTTGAATGTCACTGCGGTAGCCAGCCCGGTTTGCGGTGATGTCGATGGCTCCGGTAGGGTTAACATTGCCGATATTGTCTACGGAATTTCAAACATGTTTGCCGCCGGTCCACCGCCTCTTGATAGAGCGAGAGGCGATGTTGATGTGAGCGGTACATTCGATGTTTCAGATGCGATTCTTATGATCGCGTATGTTTTCACCAACGGTTCGGCTCCGGCTTGTCCGTAGCATATGGTTGTATCGTACATTGTCTCATAATATTTTCTCCTTGACGAATCGCTACGGATCAAGTATTGTGCATATACTCTCCGTGCGTTCGACTGATGGCGCTGATTCCCTTCATTGCTGAGAATCTGCGCTGACGGACCGAGCGGTTTTGCGTCCGCAGATAGCGATAGATTGTCAACATTCAAGGAGTGAAGAGATGAAACGAATTCGATTGTTAGTTTGGATTTTTGCGGTGGCGCTTATGTCGACTACTACAGTCAACGCTCAGGATCAGGGGATTCCGGATACTGTGCGGTTTGAGACAGCAGGGCTGGCGCTCGGGCAATCTTTGCCTGTAGATGTCTACATTTCAAATGATGAGGAACTGACAGCGTATTTTATTGGCCTGCTCTTTGAGTCAATTGATACAGGGTTCGCAAGATTTGACTCCGCTGTCTGGGTAGGCAGGTTGGCCGATCCGTCAGTGTTGCAGGTGAGAGGGGCAACGGCAGAAGGAGACTTAGTCAATGGTCCCTATGACATTCGCTATGGGGCGCTTGCAACCGGCTCCGAGCCGAAGAACCTTCCAGCAGGCGCCGGTGTCATAACTCGGCTGTATTTAACCGGTGTGCGAACGGGGAACATGAGTATAACTGGTGTGTCATTGCCAAATGGTGGCACAATGTTGTTTGTGATTCCGGGAAGTATCAATTTTACACCGACGGTTGTGCCCGGGACATTAAGTATTGGTGATATGCCACCTCCCCCAATAGTAACTGTCTCAGAGACCGTGAAAAGAGTGGTTGCGGGCGGGTCGACTAGTTTTACATTCAACGTGAGTCGTCCGGCGGTAGTGAACTCACAATCTATCGAATTAACAGATTCGCCCGGAGTCACACCTGTCAACCCGCTAATTGTTACTACAAATGGAACATCGCATACTGCTACCTGGCTGTCAACAAGCGCCGATGTAGGGATATGGACTGCAAACGTTGAGTTCTGTGATTCTGCGGGACTGTGCTCGACGGCGAGTGTGGAAGTGCAAGTAGTTTCGAGCGTTTCTTCACTTGTCGATTTCTCAGAGCAACATATCCCTGGATTTCTTCGTGCGACGGGGTTTACTCACGGCAACTTCGATACTTCATCCGCTTCGCCGGAAATCATTGCCGTCAGCGATGGTTTGGGTGAGGCGCTAGCCCTACAGGTTTACGATGTCGGCCCCGGCGGACAAGTCCAAAAAACTGAAGAACTCACATCCAGTGTAGGCGTTTTTGTGACACCTCAGGTAGCGTTCATAAACGCTGACAACATTCCCGATTTGGTTACAGTGGGAAGCACTCCCCTCACAGGGACAGGCAAATGGGCGATTCAAACGTGGGAGGGTTCAGGCGCGAGTCAGTTGTCGATTTCAAATGATGGACTACTTTTGGCACGGCCGAAAGGAGCCACTGTGGCGGACTTCAACAATGACGCCATGTTGGATCTTCTCACCGTCGGCAAATCGAATCCGCGTGGTAATTTGTTCACAGGCAATGTCGCCCGGTACTTTGATTCTCCGACTTCATTCTCGATTGGAGATTCAGCCCTCTCGGTTAGCTCCGGAGACTTCAATGATGATGGACTCGTAGACATTGCGGTTGGTACGATTACCGGTTTGGAGGTTTACTTGAACCAGCCGGGGGGGGATTTACTCTGGATAGTTTCTACTTACATACGTTTCCATCGGAAGATGTCGATGCGACATTCGGCCAGACCGACTTCGACAAGAATGGCACAATTGACTTAGTTGTCGCTACCCCCTCCATTGGTGGCTTACGTAGTGAAATACTTGCATACATGGGTAATGGAGACGGCTCGTTCGACCAACACGTTGTGAGGGCGCCGAAAGGACAGGTTGCCGCAACGATGGTCGGTGACTTCAACAATGATGTCAACATTGATGTTGCATATATCAATAGTTCAAAGCGATATCTTGGTATACTATTTGGCCGGAAAAAAGGCGATGATACCATTGTGGTTTGCGCTGATTGCAAAAAAACACCGG
>CAZFAL010000043.1:0-18322 GCA_964516945.1 uncultured Ignavibacteriales bacterium | reverse complement strand
ACCCGGAACGGTGAGCAGGAAACATAGTTGAGTCCCAGCCCATGGCAAAAGGCGATAGATTGCGGGTCTCCGCCATGTTCGCCACAAATGCCAATTTTCAGTGAAGGATTGCCTTCGCGACCGCCGGTTACACCCATTTCTATCAGTTTTCCGACACCGCGCTCGTCGATACTCACAAACGGGTCACCGGGTAGTATTCCACGGTCAATATACTGCCAGAGAAACTTTCCGACATCATCCCGCGAAAAACCCATCGACATTTGTGTCAGGTCATTGGTGCCAAAACTGAAGAAGTCCGCCTCAGCGCCAATTTCTTCGGCGGTCAACGCCGCGCGCGGGATCTCAATCATTGTCCCGACCTTGTACTCCAGATTCTTGACATTGTAGAGAGCCATGACTTCACGGGCTATCCGATGCACAATGTCACGCTGGTTGATAAACTCATTGACATGCCCGACAAGCGGAATCATGATTTCCGGCAGAACATCCTTGCGGCTCTTTTTGAGCTCACAGGCGGCTTCAAGAATCGCCCGTACCTGCATCTCGGTGATTTCCGGATAGACAATGCCCAGACGACAGCCGCGATGACCCAGCATCGGGTTCTGCTCAGTCAGCTCCTCGACACGACGGAGGGTCTTCTTGTACTTATCGAGCAGTTCATCGTAGTCATCCTGCGTTTTTTCGAGTTTCTCAAGTTTCTCTATGACTTCCTCTCTGTGCGGCAGGAATTCATGCAAGGGCGGATCAAGGGTCCTGATGGTCACCGGATACCCGTGCATCGCGTCAAAGAGCGCCTTGAAATCCGCTTTCTGGAACGGAAGAATCCTGTCGAGCGCCTCCTGACGCTCGTCCACGCTTTCCGCAATAATCATATCCTGAACGGCTGACAATCTGTCTTCGGCAAAGAACATGTGCTCAGTGCGACAGAGCCCGATGCCAACAGCGCCGAACTGAATCGCTTTCTTGGCGTCTTTTGGTGTGTCAGCATTCGCGCGAATATTCAATTGTCGCACCTCATCCGCCCACTCCATGAACTCGTTGAACTCGTCGGTGAATTCAGGGTCGATAGTCGGGACTTCACCAAGAATCACTTCGCCGGTAGAGCCGTTGAGCGTGATGATTTCACCCTCTTTGATAGTCAGTTTGCCGACCTGGAAGATCTTTTTCTTCTGATTGACGCGAATCGTTTCTGCGCCGGCCACACAACAAGCGCCCATACCGCGCGCCACCACCGCCGCATGCGAAGTCATGCCGCCACGGGAGGTCAAGATACCGGCTGCGGCTTCCATTCCCTCAATGTCGTCGGGGCTTGTCTCCTGACGCACAAGAATAGTTTTCTTGTTGCCCTTGGACATTTCGACAGCGTCTTCTGCGGTAAAGTACACAGCGCCGGAGGCCGCCCCGGGGGAGGCCGGTAAACCACGAGCAATCACTTCAACCTTGGCCGTCGGATCTATCCATGGATGCAAGAGCTGATCGATTTCCCGCGGGGTGATTCGCATGAGCGCTTCATCACGGGTGATTGTCTTTTCCTTGACCAGGTCTACGGCGATTTTGACAGCCGCCGAGGTTGTCCGCTTGCCCTTGCGGGTCTGGAGCATATACAGCTTGCCGTCTTCAATCGTGAACTCAAAATCCTGCACATCCCGATAGCGCTTTTCCAGCTTGGACGTGATATCTTTGAGTTGCTTGAACGCCGCAGGCATATCCTTTGCCAGTTCACTTATCGGCTTGGGTGTGCGCACTCCGGCGACAACATCCTCTCCCTGCGCATTCTGCAGATACTCACCAAAAAACTCTTTGGCTCCAGTCGAGGGATTGCGGGTAAAACCAACACCCGTTCCGGAATTGTTGCCGGAGTTCCCAAAAACCATCGCCTGCACCGTGACCGCAGTTCCCAGACCGGCTTCAATCTTGTTCATACGACGATACGCGATAGCGCGCGGATTGTTCCATGAACGAAAAACCGCATCCCGCGCCATGCGCAATTGCACATAGGGGTCATCGGGAAAGACCTCACCGGACTGACGTTTCACCAGCGACTTGAACTTCGCAATAATCGCAGTCAGGTCTTTGACCTGCAATGAAGAATCTTTCTTTATCTTACGCTCGGTCTTAATCTTTGTGACAATCGCTTCAAACCTGTCTTTGTCAATTCCCAGCACAACATTCCCGAACATTTGAATCAGACGACGGTAATTGTCATACGCAAAACGCTCATTCCCGGTGCGCTTGGCGAGACCGTCCAGCGTCTCACCATTGAGGCCAAGATTGAGAATAGTGTCCATCATGCCCGGCATTGACACCTTGGCTCCGGAGCGCACCGAAAGCAAGAGCGGGTTTTCCGGGTCGCCGAATTTCTTCCCGACTTCTTTCTCAAGGAGCGCGACATGTTTTTCAAGGTCTTTGTCAATGTCCTTCGGCGTAGCCATGCCGGACTCATAGAACAAGCTGCACACTTCGGCGCTGACAACAAATCCCGGCGGCACAGGAATTCCCGCCTGACTCATTTCGCACAGGCCGGCTCCCTTTCCGCCGAGTATGTCAAGATCCTCGCGACTCCCTTCGGCCTTCCCTCCGCCAAAGTGGTAGTAGTACTTTGCTTCGCGTGAAGCTGCGGAGCTGCGACTCGCCGACTTCCTTGATTCCTGACCTGAAGACGACGTTGAGGGTTTTCGAATTGTTTCTTTCACTGCTTTCGGGGCCTTTTTCGTGGCTTTCGCCTTCGTTTCGGTTTTCGCACCGGCCATCCTGAGCGCCGGAACTCCCCTGCGTGTGGATTTCCGCGACTTGGAGGTTGTGGCTTTTTTCTTCATTGCTGTCCTGTGGATTAAGATTCCTATGCCACCTGGCTCACTCATATGTTAAACACTTCCGGAGCCGGGCGAAGCAGCTATAGTCTAAGCCGCTATATGACAACGAGTTGGGTAAAGCGAAACGGTTCGCTCCACCCTCAACATAGCAAATCAACTCTCTTCTGGCAAGTCAGGCAAATCATGCGAATCCGGTAGCGATTTGTGGCTTCAGAACAGCCGCGAGAAAACCCGCGAAGGCCGCGGGCCGACCCCGAAGGCGATTCTTTTAGATTTAGTCTTTGTCACATACGCCTGACGCAGTGAGCGGGACGCAATGATGGAGATTCAAATACATTTTAACTCTAATAGACAGCAAACAACTATTTCATACCGTGTAACCCTCACTACCTGTTAACCGCCGTCACACATCGCCAGCCCTGCCCAAAAGGCACATTGACCTCGACGAGCTGACTGCCCGGGTAGCGGAGAATTCAGATAGCGGGAAACTTAGGACGCTCCCGAACCTACATGGTGAACATCCTATCACCGGCGAGTATTTGTTTGAGCATCTCCAGCGTCTTTTCGGACGTTGAATGCATCAGATCGGCAGAATTGAATGTCATTCTCTTCTTTTCTCGCGGGCATTCAAAACTGGCCTTGCCGCGTCCACCGCGCACTTTTTTCTTATGCGTAAGGTTATACTGTCGCTGATACTCTTTAGCTTTCTCTTTGTGCTTCTGATAATACTGACGCTGGTACTCCCGACGTATGGCGCTCACAAGCTTCTTGCGCTCCTCTTCGGACAATCCGGTCATGTCAACCTCTGAGAGCGTGGTTGGAACAGCTACCTTCTTCTCGCCACGGGAAGCCAGGAGTTCCCGGCCGCTCACTGAGGCGGGTTCAGCTCCTGAAACAGGCTTTGAAACATGAGCGGTCATCTCCGGCGTTAATCGTGACTTGCCGGCGGAAGTCTTTTTCAATGTACGATCCTTGTCAAGCTCTTTTGTAGCTTTCTTCTTCATCCGTAATCCTCACTTGTTTAGTTGTCGCATGAGGCGAATTACGTTGCCCTTTTCAACTAAATTTTTCAACGAAACTTCACAACGAAACTTCAATACAGCTTCAATGCAATGTTTGGCACTTCATAAACTACTTACAACTCTCACTCCGTCCGACTTCTCCAAGAACGCCTGTCAACCGATTCCAATTTCCGGTTTCGAGCTTCTCTGGTAGCCGAACTTTGAACGAGCCCCGTAACAATTCTCAGAGGTCGTTCATACGGTAATCACACAAATGCTACCCGCCGGAGAGCCGGTTGTCAAGTATTTCGGCAAATTCTTTCGAATTTTATTCCTATAAATCACTGCCGGAAAGATACTTACGGAACATTAAAATCCCGGTTTTTGTAACATCTTGTCTAATAATCAATTATGCAACAATTCAAGCAAATTATATAACCCTATGACTCACAAGACATTACAAAATGTCAGCGGCGAATACAAGAATAGCGAGGGGATACACGGTTCCGAGACCTATATGCCACCAACGCATGGAAGAAGTCAATAAAAACTTTCAGTGATGAGCATAAAAAAGGCGCACAGTGTATGTGCGCCTGTAAATTCAACCATACGCAGGACGGATAAGTCCTGACCTGCGATGTCTTGCCCGGATTACATGAGGTTACATTGAACCACCATCGTAACACGGCAGTGTCCCGCCCTGGAACATGAATTCAATCAACTTCGTCACATCGCCGACGTTCAACTGTCCGTCACAATCCAAATCGCCGTTTGACAACCCGGGTAGTGGCGGCGGGCCGCCAGAGAAGATGTAGCCGATCAGGTCTGTCAGATCGACAATGTTGAGCCGTCCGTCACGATTGACATCATGGTCACCCATGACGTGCATTGAACCGCCCCCCGGCATAGCGAAGGTCCCGAAAGGAGTCTGAATGAGAACGGTGTAGTCACCAAGAGTGATGTCGTCGGGTATGTCACAGGTAAAGGTGTGGACAATATGTCCCGGCTCAAGGATTTGAAGCGTACCGGTGCAAATCGTGATTGTGTCGGTTCCATTGGTCAGCAATACAGACATGCTGAGAGAGTCCATCATCATAGCGCCGGGGAATTGAATATCGAGACCGATATCAATCGTGTCACCGATGCTGAAATGGGACGGGAAATTCGTCATTCCACCGCCCATCATACCACCTTGCGCTTGTGCGCTACCGGTAAGCAAGGCTCCTGAGAGCAGAACGGGAATTATGAGGCTTCGTAACTTCATGAGGGTACCTCCTACTTTGTTTGGCCTTGGGATTGCAACTCAGCGCCCAATTCCATTGAGCCGATGTGGTGAGTAAATCGTAAGTAATCTAATACAACGCTTATATTATCTGACGGAACGTCACCGCATAGACTGCACCTCTTACACCTATGCGGCTCGACTACTACAAATGTAGGGACCGGGTGCAATTCCGTCAAGAGATTTCTGAAGGGGGTGGGGGAAAACGGGCGCCAAGCTACTCGACATCAAACTCAGTCTTGCCCTTGGTGCGAATCAGGTCTATCACCAGAAGCGCCAACATGGCCAGCAGGACAATCCAGTAAATCGCAGTGTAGGCGCCGCTCCCTTCCTGGAATTTCGAACCGACTGAATTGACTCGCCACAGTTCAAGGAATTGGACACGGTTGATAAGCAACGAGATACGCGCCATTACCGTAAACCCAAACGAGGCGCCAAAGCCGAGCATCAGAGTCCAGATTCCAACAGTCGCTATACCGCCAAACCAGCCCTTATGCTCTTTGGAGAAATAAAAGTATATCAGTGTAGCGAGAGAGCCAAGGACAATTATCATGGCGGTAATTGAGTTATTGTAATCCAGTATACCGTTGCCAAGCAGATTGCCCCAGTCAAACTTGACCATCATGGCATGTAACTGTTCGGTAACCTTAGTCTGCATCTCAAGCGGGATCGCCAACCCGGTGCCAATGCCGATATAGGCGGCGATTGGATAGCGTGAAATCCAGGAAAACTTTCGCGAGAAACGCGCCCACATAATAATGCCGAGGAACAGCGGAATAAGATACCACAGCTTTCCGTCAGCGAGGCGGTCTATGAGTTGTGGTTGCAGAGAGCCGTAGTACAAGATGATAACGAAGTAGCCAGCCGAAACACCTACGACGAGATGCTCAGCGATCTTGTAGAGCGGGTTGTCTTTATAGAGGAAAGAGAATGTTGCAAACGTCAAAATTGCCGCAAAGGTCATCCAGAGAAAATCGCCTGTGCTCAACAGCTCATGCATCTTAGAGTCCCTTCTTCTTCCGGGTTGCAAAGTAGCCGATGTTGGCGACAAGAATAAAGAGAATAATAACCAAATGCGACCAGACCTGCACCTTCATGCCGTCCATTGCCAGTCCGGGATTGTCAGCCAGACGTTCATATTCGGCGGCGCCGAGCAAACCGCCCATCAAACCAAAGATACGTTTGGAACCGAGATACGGATAGTAATCGGCGGTCATAACACCGGTCAGCCCCAGCGCCAGTTTGACATTGTAACGCGCTGCGGCGTACTTAATCCAGGCGTCAACCACATTAGAACCTGAGATATCAATCACCATCTTGATATCATCATAATTCTGCACATCTTTCATAATCGGAATCGAGTCTAAGGGGTGGTTGTAATAATCCTTCGTGTACATCGTCCGGAAGTTCTGCCCCATGCCGGCGATCACCAAATCAAAGAATGCGCGATACCCGAGGAAGCAGTAGTCTACACCATTGACTATTTTGCGCCCTTTGTATTCGACACCATTGTATGTCCTGTCCAGCGCGCAGGAATCAGCGATATCAAGAATCGCCTGTTCGGCCATACCGGCGCCGTTCTGCGAAAGCGACGGAATAATCACTCCAATATGCTTCCGCCAGCATTGCTCAAGAATGGCGTAGGTCATCGGATGCAATTCGGCCAGCGCATTCGGATCATAATCAATAGCAAGCAAAATCTTATCACCCGGCTGAAGCGCCTCCACCGCATTGTAAATGTCCCTAACCTCTTTCGAGGCCGGAACCGGAACTTTCATTTTGATGTAGTACGACCCGACAACAACAATCGCCAACACCAGAAACACCCAGCGCCGGTCAAGGAGCATGACTTTATCAAAGAAACTTTTATTGGAGCTGTTACTCACAGTTTTTACTCACTCTGTCACTCGTACTGTTTTATCAGAAGCGCTACGTCAGTCTTTGCCCATATACGAGCGCTCAATACCGAGAATCACTTTCAAGCCGGTTGCCACCACACCAAGTCCGACACCAATCCAGATGGCCCGCTTCGCCGCGAGATTAGGCGCATTGAGTATCCAGTCCGCGAGCGGGCGCATAGCGTCCGCAACAAATGGCACAAAGCGCAACATCACAATGATAGCGCCAACCAACAGAACTGTTGCCAACGCGGAGCGCGCTCTGAATGCGCGATACGCCGCCGAAGCAATAAAGAACGCCAACAACGAAAACATGGTTGAATATATCGGAATAAGAATATCATCGAAGAAGTGACGGAACATATATGATTCCTGCCCTTGAAAAACCGAGCTCTCACCACCAAACTTCAGGCCGAAAACTATCATCCCGAACAAACCGAACAAGGTGATGAAACTGTACTGCCAGTCACGCTTCTTGTAACGAATCCTGTCGACGTGCACTGTTATCAACGACCAGATACCAAGCGCAAGTGCAAAGATACCGATGATAGTTGTGCCATCAAGCAGATAATTGTTTAGCGCCTGGGCGCCTTCATTGGGTATGAAGTACAGCGCCAACACCAGCCAGCCGGTGACAATGACAAACGCTAATGGAAGTTGTCGTTTCATAGCTTATCCACTCACCACAAACGCCTGTGCAAATGCATCCCAGCCGAAGCCGGCAGCGAACAAACCGATAATCGCCAGAATTACGATAGCCGCTTTCGCATAATCCTGAGCTTTCAGCGCTCCAAGTAACAGCGGCTCACGTCCGAGATATGCCGAGGCGGCATATAACTCTTCTCCAATCAATGTGTAGTCACAGGCAACAACGAAAAACGGCAACTGTGCAATTTCGTCTGTACCGGCAATTTGGATTGAGCCGGCGATCGCGCCGGTTTCCGCGAGGATAAGTGATTCAGCGAAGAACTTCCCGAGATAGATATTGGTTGCCGGACGATCACGCAGAATTGTGCCATTGACAGCGGCCACATAGGCAAACTGCGCCTGTGTGACAAAATAGACCTGCTCATCGCGGAATGCATCCGGACGACCGGCATCCATATAACCGGAGCGCACGGTCTCCTGCGCAATGGTGTAGACAATCGGGTCATTACAAGGGACAATCACATCAGTCTGATATTCAGCCACCTTGCGCGCAACACGACCGAGAATCGTAAAGGAGGCGATGGTCGCAATATCACCTGCGGTTCCCAGGCCGAGGACATAGAGAATCGGCTTGCCCATTTCTGTGGCGCGACCAATCGCTTCATCGACCGCGTCAATACCAGCCAGCGGACGGACATAGAGCGACTCACCACGAGTTCTCGCGGCGCGCAGAAAATACAACGTCAGAATTGTGAAAAACAAAAGAAACCAGAACACGGCGCTACGCCCGTCATTCCACCACTGGCCTTTCCCCTGCACCGGGCCGGCGACTGCCGATTCCGCAAACAGAGAACTGTCCGTTGTCACTGAGCGAACGCGGTAATATAAGTCTGTATCTTTGGGGAAATAATCTTTACTGGCTTCATCCTTGCCACCTGCGTCCTTGTAAGTCAGCGTAGCGGTCACATCAGTCGGCACAGCGCCGACCTTTTTCCAGGGACCATCAGCAGACAGAGAGCGATAGACCTCATAACCAAGAATCTGCGCTTGCCCCGGACCTGATTGTGGAGCCGGAGTGAAAGTAACTATCACTGCGCGACCACCGTCATTCGGAGCGTCTTCAACTCTTACATCTGTCGGAGCCTGCGGTGGGAGCGCCGACGAAACACTCGCCGTGTCGCCTGCCGTTGCATCTTGAGACATGACTACCGAAGGCAAGGCGACGGCAACACAAAGCATAACGACGCAAAGCGACATAAGCGACACAGGTTTTCTGTGCACATGCTTTCTGAATTGTATATCTGTCATCTTTTTCAGGTCATTACGAAGTATGGTCTACCACACTATCATCCCGACGCAGTTAATAGTGGCGCTTCACTTCACTTGCAATATAAAACATATCATCACACCAATTATCAGCCGCCAAACATGTGTCCAAAGTTCGGTATCCAGCTATGGAAGAAAAAGTCCATCCGGCCAATCAGGAGTGACATACGGCTCATGACCGTATACCCGAACGACGCGCCGAATGTGACCATCAAAAACCAGATCCCAACCCGCGCGGCGCCACCGAAGGCGCCTTTGTGTTCTTTTGAAAAGAAGAAATAAATCAAACCGGTGATTGTGCCGATGGCGACCGTGAATGAACCAAGTGTTTCCGGCCAGGTGTCCTGTATCAGCGGCTGCATAGTCGAGGCAATTTGATTCATCGCATTCGACACAAAGAAAATCATCATATACAAACCGGCGGTCGCGCCAACAATAAACGACAACGGCCAGCGTGAGAGCCAGTTGACTTTCGGAACCAGCCGGAAGAGCATCAACACACCGAGCAAGGCGCCACCCCACAGTAACCAGTCGGCCTCGGCGCCGTTAGCGGCCGGCGGATTGACACCCTGCCAGAACTTGCGATACAGCGCGCTGTAAAAGTATTCCACCGCCCAATAGGCGGCGGATACACCGACAAAAATCGCCTCGCACACTTTATAGACAGGATTGTCCTTGTAGAGGAACGAGAAAATTCCGAGCGTTAATATACCGGCGATAAAGATTCCAATGGGGCTGACATCAGTCATGGCTTATGCATTTCCCCTTTTCTTTGAGCGGAAAAACGCCGCATTACCTATGGCGATAAACAGAATCACAATCGCATGCGTAGAAATCTGCGAAAGCAATCTCGAAGACCCCTTACCGGGCATTGAAAGCGCTTTTTCAAATTCAGCGGCGCCACTCATCCCGCCAAGCAACCCAACAAGTTGCTTGGCGCGCAAGTATGGGTAGACCATCGGCGCCTGCACAGCGGTGCTCCCTGCCCCAAGCTTCGCGCCAAAACGGTCAACAGCAATTTGCACCCATTCGACAGAACCGGGCTTCCCGGCGCTGAAGTTCATGATGAAATCGATATTGCTGAAATTTGTGATGTTTTGTAGCACCGGAATTGAATCGTACGGAGTCTGGCGCTCATCCTGCGAGAACATCGCCTTAAAACCGGAGCCCATCCGCTGGATTACAAACTCATTCCCGGATTGGAACCCAAGATTCACATAGTCTTCACCATAGACAGGATTTTTTGCTTTGACTTCCGGGTCTTTCATGGCGGCGTCTATCGCCTCGTTGGCCTGCTGCGGTCCCTGTGGCCAGAGTCCCATGATGATGATATCCAAATCATGCTTGAAGGCATACTTGAAGAACGCTTCAGCCATCGGTTGTAATTCCGGCGCAGACGGCGGATCATAGTCAAATGCCGCCAACACCTTTGAATGGGGCGGCAGACTCTTGAGCGCGTCAACAACAGACTGCACATCAGGAGTAACCTGCACCGGTGGCAACAGTTTCATAAACAGCGGTAGGGCCGCAGCGAGACCGACATAAATGAACACGACGCGGCGTTCAACCGGGCGGCCGACAATTGTGCGATAGAGCACATAGATTAAGCTCAGTCCCATCAGAGCCAACCCGATTAAAGCAAATGTGTGCATCAGGCGTCGCCTCCTACATGTGAGCGTTCAATGCCGAGAATGATACGTAGCGAGCTGGACATGATGCCCAGCGCAATGCCAATCATAATCGCCCGCTGTCCGGCGGAATTGGGATACGTCATCACCCAGTCGGCGATTTTACTAAAGTATGGATAATCACTAATGCCCAACCAGGCGACAATCGGGTCAAAGAGCGGGACACGTCCGGCCATCACAAAAAAGGCAGTCACGAGCAACAGTGTTGCTTCAAGACTGCGAGCGCGAAACGCGCGATATGACGCCGAGGCGACAAAGAAAGCCAGCATGGAGAACATCGTCGCCGAGAGTGGCGCAAAGACATAATCATAGATCCATTTGAATCCGGTGCCTGCGGCGCGATGTGATGTCCCGGTCTGAATCGCATGGTAGACAGTTGTGAATCCCACAATTAACATCACAGCCATGGAAATGAGAATTATCAAACCATACTGCCAACCCTCACTCTTGCGCGTTACTTTGATGAGTGACACTTGAGCGAGGTTTATCATACCCAGCCAGATTGCAAATGCCGAAACAATGCTAATCCAGTCACCAAAGATATTCTCGGCCTCGCCGAACGGCCAATGCGGAATAAAATAACTTATCGCAAAGACGATTCCGGCGACGGAGGTGATTATAAGTGGGACTTCTCTTTTCATATTCTTCTATATCAGTACTCGTTCGTGCCAGGGCGCAATTGGCGGATCTTCTCAGCCCGGTTTCAACCCGCCTAGACTTTGAACAACTGTTGGAGTTTCAGCCAGTCCGGGATTTCCGCCCAATAATCAATCAGAATCGCCACCAAACCGATTATCAGCGCAGTTAAGAACAACGCTTTGCCGACATCCTGCCCTTTCAAGGAGCCAAGCTGTCGTGGTTCACGTGATAAATAGGCCGAGGCGGCAAATAACTCTTCTCCAATCAAGGTGTAATCGCAAGCCGCAACAAAGAACGGCAATTGCGCAGGCATCGCGGTTCCGGCAATTTGAATCGCGCCGACTTCATTGCCCGTTTCAGCCAGGATCAGAGATTCTGCGAAGAATGCGCCCATATAGAAAATGGTCGCCGGTTTTTCACGCACAAACATACCATCGAGAGCTGCGGCATAGCCGAATTGGTCTTCGGTCACAAAATGCACCTGCGCTTCCTGATACAAGTCAGGACGACCGACACGGGAATATGCCTCTTTCATGGTCTCCCGCGCAGTGACCATCACCATTGACTTACTGACAGGAACTTCGAGCCAGGTTTCGTATTCTGCGGCCACCGCTCCTACCCGACCAAGAATGGCCATGCCGGCGATTGTCTGCACATCATTCATATCCTGAATACCGGGAATGAAGAAGATTTTCTTGCCCATTTCTGTGGCGCGCCCGATTGCCTCTTCGACTGCGTCAATACCGGCAATCTTCCGTAGAAAAATCTCCGAACCGGAGAAAATATCCTTGATAAACAGCGCCAGTGTGAGAGCGGCGATTCCCGCTAACACCCATGAATACAAGACACCGAGAAATATGATGAACACACCGTTGGCCAGCCAGAGATAACTCTTGCCGCTCTTGGCCTGATTGATGAACTGTAAGATGGAAAATGCAATTATCAGGAAAAGAAACAGTGTGATGCCCCGATGTTTATTGAACCATTGCGGACTGGTCTTGACCCCTCCCCAGGCCACCGAAGGTGAACTCAGCCACGTTTCAGAACCGTCAGAGTTAACTACGACCCGGTAGGCGTCAACACGATAATAATACTCCACCCCGTCGGTGGCATTGTTGTCTGTTGAGGAGGTTGCGCCGCTGGTGGCTTTGCCGACAGTGTCTACAAACGGCCCCGAAGGAGATTCAGCGCGCAAGATAACATAGCCATCCACAATACCGTTTTCCTCGTCAACGGAGGCATCCCAGGTGATAGTTGCGGCCCCACCTTTATCATTGGGCTTATCTACGGCTTTGACATTCAGGGGCGCCGCCGGGGGGGATGGTAGCGGAGTGTTCTCAGCATTCGTTACCGGGCTTTCAGTACTATCAGTCTGGGCGCTGGCTACGCCGAACACCAGAACCGAGACTATCATCATGGCGCAACCGAGGACGCTGGCCACGTAGAAATGACGCACACAACGATGCAGAAAACGGCGCAACAACCTATTGCTCAACTGACGCCTATCCCGGCGGTCTTCGGTGTATGCGGTTCGAATCTGGTTCATGTATGAGAGCTTTTCAGTTGTCCGCTACGCTGAGTTATTCCGTGAAGAATGAGCCGGACAGCCCATACTACCGATAGTCCGCTTGAAAGTCAAGAGTTGCGAAACTTATGGGGAATAACGAATTACCGCCCCGCTGTAGAGAGCAAGGCCTGACTATGAGTGGGAATAATTGGGTAGATATTACGAAAAAGGGGCTAATAGTATTTATTGTATATACTATATAATAGACAGCAACAGAAAACTGAGACTTTTACCGTCGGGTCGATTTGCGCTTTGTGGATGTCTTCCTGGCGCCTTTCTTTGTAGTCTTTGCAGAAGCACGAGGTCTTCCCTTGCGCTTCTTTTCTCCGTCCGGTCGGAGTTTTTTGCCATCTTCGTCCATCGGGGGCTTGGCGTCACAGAAACGAACTTCCCAGGCCATCTGTGAAGGGAACAAAGACTCCCACGCGCTGAACTCCTTGGAAATATCCTCATCACCGTAAAACAGCGACAACAATGTGACTCGATATTGTTCGGAGGGTAGATACTCCCAGAGTTTCAAAAGCTCGAGACGCCTGTCCAGTGGATTTGCCTTAATAATCCGCTGAACATCATTGCGCTCCATGACATAGGCCGGGACATTCTGGAATAAATCGATATCGGCATACTTCGGATGACGCTCACGCCAGTCGAAAATAAAGTGTCTCGCCTGCTCTCCCTCTTCAGCAACCAGATCATCGGGGGTGCATCCCAGCGCATCGGCGAGTCTGCGGAGCTGGACATGAGTCGGGTTGATATTCTCCACAGTCTCATAATAGGCGATAGTCCCCCGGTTCACTCCCGAGCGAATCGCCAGTGTCTTCTGTGTCAGCCCTTTGGCTTTGCGTATGGATTTCAGGTTCTTGACTGCCATGCTGATTAGAGTATAACGATATTTTGGCACATATCAAGTGTTTTCTGTATTTTTTCTCATTTTTTTGCTCTTTTTTTGGAATAAATGTTAGTTTTTTACATTTCTTCCGCTGAGAACAGCCAAAAACCATAGATACCGGACCTTCCATGTTGACTTCACTGCCGGGCTGTGTTAGTTTTCGCCAAATCAGATACCACGGCCGGGAGAGGGGAAACCGGGGGACTTGAAAAACGCACAGAAATATCACTATTATGCTGCACCTCACAGAAAGAAGGACAACCCGATATGGTCACCATTGATTCTGTTAGCCGCTCTTTTGGCGCAACCCTCGCTGTTGACTCGCTGAGCTTCTCTGTCAAGGCCGGTGAAGTCTTCGCGCTTCTCGGTCCGAACGGCGCCGGAAAAACCACCACAATCAAGATGATACTGGGATTATTGAGGCCTGACAGTGGAACGGTAACCTTCCAGGGCCGCACGGTAACAGTCGAGGACAATCAGTTTAAGGCGCAGATTGGTTATGTGCCGGAGAACGGCGCCCTGTATGAGAATCTGACTGCTAACGAGTATTTCCAGTTCATTGGCGCTCTGCAACATCTCGATCCGGACGCAGTAGAGCGTAAAACTGCGGAGCTTCTTGAGGTGTTTGGCCTATCAGAGGTGGCCAACAAGATGATGCGGGAATACTCGCATGGCATGAAACAGAAGGCGCTGATTCTCTCGGCGCTTCTGCATGATCCTGACCTCGTTATTCTCGACGAGCCGTTTTCCGGTCTCGACGCCAATGCCTCGGCAGTGTTCAAGGAAATTATTCGTACACTCGCCGAATCAGGCAAAGCCATCATTTTCTGCTCACATGTCCTCGAGGTGGTCGAGCGGCTTGTCAACCGGGCGCTGATTATCAAGGACGGCAGAAAACTGGCGCTGGGGACACCGGAAGAAATCATGGCCACAGCGGGTGCAGATACACTGGACACTGCTTTCAACAAGCTCACCGGCGCCAAAGACACTCAAGACACCGCACAGGAAGTAGTCAACATCATCGCCGGCGACTGAGGAACTCGGAAATGACAAATAGCGCCGCACATCAACAAGTCGACTGGGGACAGGCCCGTGAGTTGTTACGAGTCTTCCTCCGCAATGAATGGCGAGGCGGCATGAACGCCCGCACACGCAAACGTGAGAAGGCGCTATTCGGAAAGATTGTGATGGTGGCGCTCCAGTTGTTTCTTTCTCTCGGAATTGCGGCAATTATTGTTGTGGCGCACGACATTCAAAGCGGTGTGATTTTCGGTGGTGTTTTTGTCTTCTTTATTGTCATGTTCTATGTGGTCTTCATCTATGGCAGAGCAATTATTTCCGCCGACGACTATCTCATCATCGCGCCTCTGCCGGTCAGCTCACGAACATACTATGTCGCCAAAAGCATTCACTTTCTTCTGTCCGTCTCCATCATCACGCTGTCACTGACGTTCATCCCGGTTGTCGCCGCAATCGTTGTCAGCGGAAACGCCCTGACAGGACTGGAAACACTGGTAGTCTTCTGGCTCTCGGGGATTCTGAGCGGCCAGATTGTCTCAGTTGCCTATACACTCACACTCCGATTTGCCAGTCCGGCAAAAGTGGAGCGTTTTCTGGCCTATACGCAGTCAATACTTTCGCTTTCCCTTATTCTTGTCTACTTCTGGATGTCCAACCTGCAATCATTTATACAACATTTGAACATCGATTCGGCGCCTTATATCGAACTCGCCCCACCTTTCTGGTTCAGCGCCCCGTTTCGCGCGCTGGCAAACGGCTGGAGCGCCGATCTGGCTCTCGCAGCGCTCGCAGGTGTCGTCACCCTCGGTGTCCTGTATCGCCTGTCAGCAAACACATTGGGGCTTGACTATGCCCAATCATTATTACGAAGCGCACAAAACTCGGTTGTCGTCACCCACAAGCGACACATCCCTATCATCAGCGCCTACATCAATAACAATGTCAGCGTCGAGACCCGCGCCATCCTGACGCTCATGCGCGCCCAGCTTCGCGGCGACGCCAAATTCCGCTTGCAAACGTTGGCATTTCTGCCTGTTCTCCTGATTCCACTGGTGACGATTACGCAAAGCGGCTCACTGATATTCGACCCGCTCAGTCCCGACAGAGCACAGTTTAATCCTGAAGGAATGGGGCTTACTCAGATCTATGGCGCTTTGTTCATCTTTCCGGCCATGCTGGCGATGACTGTCTACTACAGCTCCGCCTATAAGGCCTCATGGATATTTTTCACAGCCCCGCTGAACCGGAGCCGTCTTCTGACCAGCCCAAGAATCATTGCGCTATTTGTGGAATTAGTTCCGATGTATCTGGCATTGACAGGTGTCTTTGCCTTTTTCTACGGGGACCTCATCCATGCGGCGTTGCATGCGCTGTTTATTGTCTCTATTATGCGCATGTCCATCTCAATTGCAATTTTCTTCAACCCCGGCGTGCCGTTTTCAACCCCCATGCCCGAAGGCGGCAATAACTTTTCCCTGCGGAACATTTTGCCAATTTTTATCTCAATGGTTGGCATTCTTCCCATAGCCGCTGTCGAGACACTGGGCTATGGCGGTTACCCCGGTTATGCGCTCTACCTGACCGGCGCGCTTTTGCTCGGCTGGGCGCTGGAAAGGGTGACCGATCCCTACCTTGTTAAGCGCTACAAGTCCTGGGAGTTTCTGCAATGACAAAAGCCAACACACACTCGCAGACTGTTGTGAGCCAACAAGTGAACCGTCAGCAGGTCAAAGAGCTCCTGCGCGTCTTCCGCAAGAACGAATGGCGGGGCAGTATGAATCCCTTCACTCAGAAACGCGGCGGGGCCATTTCCGGGATGATTGGCATGCTGGGGATGAACGTGTTCTTTTCCCTGCTCCTCACCGCCCTGCTGCTCATCTCGCCGGACATCCAGGGCGGCCTGATAATTACCGGCGGCTTTGTCATGTTCTTTATCAGTTTCCAGATTATGCTGGAGTTTGGCAAGACTATCATCGCGCCGGAGGATTACTATGTCGTTGCGCCACTCCCGGTCAGCTCGCGCACATTCTACGCCGCCAAGCAAATCTATTTTCTGACACATGTCACCATTATCACACTCACGTTGTCACTCGCGCCACTCATCGGCGCCGTCATCCACACCGGTAGCGCTCTCATCGGACTGGAAACATTGCTGGTATTCTGGCTTTGCGGAATCTTCAGCAGTCAGATTGTGGCGGTTGTCTACACGCTGATGTTGCGTTTCATGAACCCGGCGAAAATGGAGCGCTATCTCGGTTATGCTCAAATGACGCTGTCAATGTCGTTTTCTCTGATGTACCTCTGGATAACAAACCTGAAACCGATTATCAAATCACTTGATGTAAACAAATTCCCGTTGGTCACATTGATTCCGTCGTATTGGTTCACCGCTCCGTTTCGGATTATCACTGAGGGCTGGCGCTCCGGCTTTGCGCTTGGAACGCTGGCAGGTGTCGTTGCCTTTGTCCTGCTCTATTACTTTTCGTCACGTACGCTGAGTCTGAAATACGCCGAGTCGCTCCTGAAAAGCAGTCAAAGCTCGGCGACAGTCAAGCCACAGCAACGCCTGACATTCGTTACCCGTCTCTGGCGGCGCTACCTGCCTGCAGAGTCACGGGCGGTGTTGACACTCCTGCGCGCGCAATTTCGGGGTGATGCGCGCTTTCGGATTCGATTGCTGGTCACTATCCCACTCTTGCTGTTGCCGCTCCTGAACATTTTCAAAGGTGACGCCGGGTTAGCCGACCCGTTTGTCACATCGGGGAGCTACGCTGACGGCTCAAACACACTCTTGGTGATGCTGATGATTTTCCCGATGATGGTTACCATGTCAGTGTATCACAGTTCCGCCTTCAAAGCCGCGTGGATATTTTTTGCCACACCGGTGAAACGAGTCAAACTACTGACCGGCGCGCGCACTGTGGCCTCTGTCATGCTCATGGCGCCGATAGGCGCCGGCCTGTCCGTTATCTTTTCATACTTTTACGGCAATGCCGTTCACGCCGTTTTGCACACGCTGTTTATTATTTTACTGATTCGCATACTGGTCGTCATCGCTGTCTTTTTCAATCCCGGAGTCCCATTCTCTCTGCCAATGGCAGGTAACGCGGGGTTTTCATTGCGGCGCCTGCTGGCGGTTTTTCTGCCGGGAATCGGCGTCCTGCCACTGCTGGCCATTCAGCGCTTCGGCTACGGCGGCTACTTCGGATACATCCTGATTCTCGGCGCCGCATTCCTACTCGGCTGGGCGCTGGAAAAAGTCAGTGATGAATATCTCGTCCGGCGATTCGGCTCATGGGAGTTTGTCTCGTAGGTAGCATTGATATTTTTTTCTGTGGTTAGAGCAATGCGTCGTTCACGCCTGTAGTTGCAACCAGTTTACGGACAACACCTTACGCTCGCAGCGCATAGATTCACATCTATAGGAAGCAGGCGCTTATACAAAAAAGTTGAGTTTTACTGTTGACATTGCATCCCTGCCATGTTAGCGTATTAGTTAATCAGAATTGCGGCGAGGATCCTCTCACCCCGGTTTTGGTTCTCAATCGGAG
>CAZFAL010000042.1:5203-18753 GCA_964516945.1 uncultured Ignavibacteriales bacterium | reverse complement strand
GTTTCGGCGCCCTTGTATGGTCAGGCAGGACACTTGAAACAAAAAAGGCGGGGAAACCCCGCCCCTACAAATCCGGCGCTTTCTCTGGAGTCCAAAAAAGGCACAGCGCGCCAGCGCCCCTACGAATGAAAATCATCTTCACTACCTGAAAATATCTTTTGGCGACCACACAATCACAAACATTCAAATACGCGCTTCTATTGGCGCTTGGCGCGATTTGCATCAGCTTTGCGCCGGTGTTTGTGAAATTGCTCCTGCAGGAAGGGATGGGACCGACACCGATTGCGCTCTGGCGGTTACTGTTTGGCGGTGTCATGTTTCTGGCGTTGTCAGTGTCGTTCGGTGGTTCACTGAGACTGCAGGCCGGTGTCGGCAGATGGGCGCTGATAGCCGGGGCGCTGTTTGCGATTGACCTGTTTGTCTGGCATAAATCGATTCTGCTGGTGGGCGCCGGGATGGCGACGATTCTCGGCAATACGCAGGTGTTCGCGACATCACTGCTCGGACGCGCGCTGTTCAAAGAGCGCCTCAGCGCCTTGTTCAAAATCGCCGCGCCGCTGGGGATTGTCGGTGTGATTCTGCTGACCGGTGTCGGCTCGGATATTGCCTTTACGTCGTCATATCTGCTCGGTGTCACACTCGGACTTTCGACAGCGGTGGTCTATGCGCTGTATTTGATTTCGCTGAAAAGCTCCTCGCAGACACCGGCCAAACAGAACCGTAGCGCAGAGAATGCGAACCCGCTGACAGAAACAATGACGCTACTGGGCTGGATTTCACTGCTGTCAGCAGCGTTGCTATTTGTCGCCGGGGCGGTCGAGGGTGAAGCGTCACAGCCGCCTAATGGCCTAAGCTGGCTGTATAGCGCCGCGTTGGCGTTGATAGCGCAGGTCGCCGGTTGGCTGTTGATTTACAACTCGCTGGCCAAACTACCGGCCTCACGCTCGGCGTTGATTCTCCTGCTCCAGCCAACCTTCGCCACAATCTGGGGCGCGCTCCTGTTCTCCGAATCAATGACCCTGCTCCAACTCGCCGGAGCCACGCTGACACTGACAGCGATCTATCTCGGCGGCACCCGGAAGTGAGAATGAGTGAAGCTACTTAGCTCACAACAAGGGAACTCAATGTGTTTTCGGGAGTAGGGCTTTCAATACCCCTTTTGCTCCATCACAGTTGATAGGATCTAATGGGTAACGCAACCGGGGGCGTAACAAATCGAGATATGCCGAGGGTTCGTCGGAGAATGAACCGTTCTCACGCTTCGGAAAAAGCTTATAGCAAGTACCATTTGTAGCGATGAACGTCCTGCATTTAGGATACTGAGCCGCATACGCTCTTGCCTGCTCTGACGCATTAGCCAGACCGATACCAAAACTCTTCGTTTCAATAATGATTGAAGGTTCTTTGTTTCCTCCGGAAAAGGGCTTGTCAAAGCAAGCTATGTCAATTCTCTTGGTCGAATGTCCTTCAGATTGTACGGGAAACTCGATTTTCAGTTGCTGTTCTGACCAACCCATAGCCATCAAGAACGGTAGAACTAGAAATGACCTGATTTCATGCTCTCTAAGGTCACTCCAAGACAAGCCATCTTTTTCATCCCCATACTCGTGGAAGTAATAGTCCGCTAGGAGACGTGTTCTCTCAATTGAAGTCCTGAGTTCGTTAGCTGTTTTTGTACTAAGCCCTTCTTGGACAAGAAAAGTGAGCAATTTTTTATCATCTATCAAATCTGCAGGCTCGGGCATTCTCTCACGTTCAATTGGTTTCACATTATTAAGTATTTCCATTGCCTTTTGTTTGATGCCTTCATCGTTGACACCGCTAAATGTGCCCCATTTCAATCCTTTTATCTCTACAGGACTAGCAAGCTTTCTCCACTGTACTTCGCAGTATGCCGGAAGGACCCAGCCGTCAAAATGGTAAAACAGATCATCACCAGACAGATTGGACATAGAGCTTTCTTCGGCCATTCTAGGTTTTGATAAGACCTTACCTACTGCCCGTATCGCTTTGTTGCCTTCCTTTAGGATGAGTATGTCATCTTTCGCAATATCAGTGAGGAATCGGGCTATATTCTTCTTCCCGCCGACACAAGCAACACCGTACTTGTAAAAGTATTCCCAATAACCCCGATCTTCAAAACCAGCTGCCATCTGCCAATAAGTCATTTCTACACCTCATTTCAGTAAATCATGTCGTTACTACCATTCCATCTACATGTAGAAAAACACAACCAGGCGTTGTTTGGTTCGGAGAGATTGCGTGTCTGTTTGATATCCTCTTGTTGCGGCTCGGTCACTGTCAGTAAAACTGATTTCCAGCAAGAACTCGCCAGAAAAAGAGAATCTCCCTGACAAAAAGTACTCAGCTCCGACAGTCGGTGTGATGAATAGATCGCTTGCCGTTATTCCTGTATTTGTCAGAACGTTCAGGTCAACTCGCAAACCTCCATAAGGCCGTAGTGAATTCTCTGGACGACCGTGGTACAGTAAACCCAAACCGAACTGCAGTCTCAGTGTATCCCTCGCTACTGGTGGGGAATCATATGAGACTCCAATCGACGGTTCGAATGTTACCCTGTGTGTGGCCCAGATACGAAATGGCAACTGAAGTTGGACACCGTCGCTGATATCCAACCCAATCGCCACATCACCAGCTTTACCCTCACTCATAGCACGCTTCGGCAAAACTACGAGAGAGAACAAAACCAATCCAATGAGTACAGATTGTCGAATCATGTGCGCCTTCCTTTCAAGAATTTCAGACTCATCACCGGCGGCGAAAGGGGAAAAACGGGAAATTGACACCAAAGGCAGTTGCCTATGCGTTTGCATTATAGTGGGGCTGCCTACCTCATGTCAAACACGGCCCAACTCCCGCCTTTCCAGTACCCTCATTCGTTAAAATCCCCTATACTTGCCAGCGCCGTTGGTCGGGTTGCGGTGACTGTGAATCTTCGAATCTGAGTAAGAAACCCGGCTTGCGTTATTTGTCGGGGAGATGTCGGGTTTCTCCGTCCGGCAAATGCCGGACTCCGGAACCCGACCTACGTTTTGACGGTGTGAGCGCTTCTCGAGGAAATGTCATTCTGGGCGTAGCGAAGAATCTGGTTCGACATTAGCAGGATGAATCGGGAGTAGATCCTTCGCTTCGCTCAGGATGACAGAAGTAATGATCTGCGGCAATACGCATAAAACGCATAAAGTAGAATCGGAAAAATTCAGTGTCATACAATTTCGAACTCTTCATCGCCAGGCGCTATTTGCGTTCGGGCAAATATTTTACCTCGATGTCGTCGCTGATTACGATGATTGGGGTCGGGATTGGTGTCGGCGCGGTGTGCTTGTTCCTCGCGGCGCACAATGGCTTCGAGCGGGAAATCCGCACTCGCATTCTCGGCGCCACATCGCATATCACTATCTTCGCCGTCGGAACCGAAGACTCACAGATGCACGACGCTGACTCGGTGATGGCCAAAGCGCTGACAGTCCCTGACGTCCTCGGCGCCGCGCCGTTTATTTACTACAAGACCGGCATACAAAGCCGCTCCACCGGGGATGGCATCGTGGTGCGGGGCATTGACCTTGACCAGGAAGCCACCACTGGGACCCTGCCGGAGCATATCGTGCGCGGCGAATATTCATTCACTGTCCCTGATTCACCGGAGGATGAACGCGCCGGAAGGAGCGGCAAGCGTATCGATGGCATCATGCTCGGCGCTGACCTCGCCAACCGTCTCGGCGCCGGAATTGGTGACCCAATCATTCTCTATTCCATCACCGACCGTTCGCTCTCGCCGACAGCGGTTCCGAAAAAGGGCTTCTTCCGTGTCACAGGGATTTTCAAAACCGGCTTTGTTGAATATGACGCCCAACTGGCGTATCTTTCAATTCCCGCCGCGCAGAAGCTGTTCAACCTCGGTGATGTTGTCACCGGAGTGCATTTGAAAGTGCGCAATATCTTTGACGCCGAATCAATGGCCCCGATAATTCAGGAAAAACTGGGTGATAACTATGATGTGGTCCCGTGGAATAAGCTCTATGCGAATCTGTTCACTTGGGTGAATCTTGAGAAGCTGGTTATCTATCTCGTGTTTGCCTTGATGATAGTCATTGCGGCGTTCTCGGTAATCTCGACACTGGTGATGACGGCGCTTGAGAAACGCTCCGAAATTGCGGCTCTCAAGACAATTGGCCTGACCAGCGCCTCAATTCGCAAAATCTTTGTCTACAATGGACTCGCTGTCGGGGTGATCGGCGTTCTCAGCGGCTGGGCGCTGGCGTTGACGCTGACCTGGATACAGAACACATTCCATGTGTTGACACTTCCGGCGGATGTGTATTTTATTTCGTACTTGCCGTTTGACCCGCATGTGACAGATTTTCTCTTCATCGGCGCCGGCACAATGGTGATGACATTTCTCGCTGGATTATATCCGGCCTTCAGCGCCGCAAGACAACCGGTAATTGAGGCCCTGCGACGATGACTGAGACACATAGAACAGATACCCAAACAGACAACCTGCTTGAGGTTCGCAACCTCTGCAAGAGTTTTGCGACTACGACTGGAACGCTCGACGTTCTGCGCGATTTGTCTTTGCAGGTGAAGTCCGCTGAGATGGTGGCCGTTGTCGGCGAATCCGGTGTGGGCAAATCTACCTTATTGCACCTGCTTGGTGGACTTGATTCACCATCTTCTGGAACAATTCGTTGCGCCCAAACTGACATCGTTTCATTGAACGAAGACAATCGGTCCAGATTCCGCAATCGAAACATCGGCTTCGTCTTCCAGTTTCATCATCTACTCGAAGATTTCACGGCGCTGGAGAATATCATGCTCCCGGCGCTCGCGGCTGGCGCCTCACGCCCGCAGGCGCGACAACGGGCTGAAGAACTCCTCTCGGCTGTCTCACTCTCGGACCGCGCCGGACATTTGCCCTCGGCCCTCTCCGGTGGCGAACAGCAGCGAGTGGCGGTGGCGCGTGCGCTGGCCAACCGTCCACGTCTATTATTGGCCGACGAGCCGACAGGCAACCTCGATATCAAGACCGGGGAACGCCTGCATGACCTGATCGTTGAAATAAACAAGCGTGAGGGCAGCGCCTTTGTCATCGCGACCCACAATCTTGAACTGGCGAAACGCTGCTCTGTTGTGTATAACTTAGTGGGGGGCGCTCTGGCAAAAGACTCCCCCAAAACGTAGCGGCTACGTAGTCAAACGTGTCCATTTTGAAACACCGGATGTGTGAGTTGTTACTGAATCAATGGGAATTTTTGCGAGTCTGTGTTTCCGGAAGCGAGGAATAGAGAAAACTGCCGATAGGTAAGTGTATATGGGGTGGATGAATAGTCTAACCGTAGATAGGAATGATTTCATCGAGAGAATCTCATTCGGAAGAGCGCCATGGAAAATATCAAATGTCATAATTGCGGTCGGGAAACTGACGGTACGGTGAAAATCACGCAAATCCGCGGGAGCCAGAAGACAGTGGTGACGCTCTGCAAGGAATGCGCCTCGGCGATGGGCTTTCATAATCCGTTGGACCAGACTCCGTTCCCGCTCGCCAAGATTCTCGAGTCCATTGTTGACCAGTCACTGTCGCCGCTTGATGAAGAATCAGCGGGTGTGGCCTGCGAACAGTGTGGCATGACTTTCACCGAGTTCTCTCAGCAGGGGCGATTTGGTTGTGGCGCCTGCTACGAAGTGTTTCGTCCCAAGTTAGAAGTGATTCTGCGCAAGATCCATGGCAACAGCATTCATCGCGGAAAACTCCCAAACTCGCAGGGCAGTGGTGTTGTCAGTGTGCAGGAGCAGGAGCGTCTCGAGACCGAGTATCATCGAGCGATAGAAAGCGAAGAGTTTGAACGCGCCGCAGACTTGCGTGACCGCCTGCGGGAAATTCGCGCGCAGGTGCAAAAAGCGCTTGAAGAAGAAAAGAGTGAAGCGTCGGATGCCAATAAGCGTGAAACAACAGAGACGGAAACCAAAGGGGCGGAGAAATCATGACACCCAGCTTTGACAAAATGGCGCATCATCCCGCCTCATGGCTCACAGCTCCCGGACAGCAAACTTCGGTTGTGCTCTCTTCGCGTGTGCGTCTCGCGCGCAACATTAGCGGTATGCGCTATCCGAATTCTGCAGACAGTGACACAATGCGCAAAGTAGTCAACTATGTCGGCGCCGCGATTGAGCGCTCGCCGGTTCTTGATACTTCCGGCTTTATCAAGTCCGATGAATTGAATTCGCTCTCACGGGACTTTCTTGTAGAGCGTCATTTGATTTCTCCGACGTTTCTTGAGGACGAGTCGAATAAGGCGCTGTATGTCGATGATGATGAGCGCACATCGATAATGATTAACGAAGAAGACCACTTGCGGATGCAATCCATGTTTCCGGGGCTGCACTTGTATCGCGCCTTTGAACGCGCTAATGAGCTTGACGATGAACTCAGTAGTTCACTCGAAATAGATTATGATCCGGATTTCGGTTATTTGACCGCCTGCCCGACAAATGTCGGCACCGGTATGCGCGCGTCGGTATTGATTCACCTGCCCGGTTTGGTGTTGACTGGTGACATTGACAATGTTATTGCGCGAATATCAAAGCTCGGACTGGTCGTGCGCGGGTTCTATGGTGAGGGCTCCGATGTTCTCGGGAATCTGTTTCAGATTTCAAATCAGACAACACTCGGCGCCTCGGAAAACGAGATTCTCAAAAGCATTGAATCAATCACCGAGTCCATCATCACCGAAGAAGATGAAGCGCGCAATCGTTTGCTGAATGAAGCGGAACATCAGATTGATGACAAAGTCTGGCGCGCATATGGCATTCTTAAGTATGCCCGCTCACTGACATCAGAGGAAGTGATGAATATGCTTTCTGCGGTGCGCTTTGGCGTGGCGCTTGGCAGAGTGTCATTTGTTGATTTGGATCAGATCAACGAAATCCTTCTGCTGTCGCAACCTGCACATTTGCAAATGTACTTCGGTGAGGAAATGGACCAGTCGCAACGTGATGTTGTGCGCGCAAAACTTGTGCGCGAGCGGTTACGTATCTGTGACCGACGGGGTGATCCCTAAGAATAGCAGGATGTATATTTCTACGTGTAACGCCGGGTTGCGTTTTACGCGTAAACGCAAGCTTAACAGTAACAAAGCAGTGAGCATACTGACAGAGAAGTAGTACTACAAAGTGACAGAACACTGACGGACAACCTGGCGCACAATCACTCTTGCTGACATTTCTATTGCTAAGAATGAACCAGAAGCGCTATTTTGTGTTAGAGGATAGGGAGGAAGTAACGGTATGAATGAGATGTTCACAGAAATGGCGCGAAAATCAATCGAGTACGCTCGTGATGAAGCCGCTCGCTTGCGTCACGACTACATCGGGACAGAACATCTGCTTCTCGGGCTGATTCGCCTTGGTGAAGGACGGTCTGCGGAAATCCTGGCTAATCTTGGCCTGGACTTGATGGACCTGAAGTCCTCGATTGAGGATGTGGTGCAACCTTCAGGTGGCACAATGACTATCGGCCAACTGCCGTTGACAGCGCGGGCCAAGAAAACACTTGAAGTTTCCGGTCAGGAAGCCCGCGCGCTCAAATCCAAAGACATCGACACCGAGCATATTCTGCTGGCGCTTCTCAAAGACGAGGAAGGTATCGCTGCGCAGGTGCTCTCGATGTTTGAAATTGACTACAAAGAAGCGTATGAAGAGCTCAAGAATATCCAGAACGGCAAGCCGTCTTCATTCAAGAAAAAACGCAAAAAATCCAAGACTCCGGCGCTTGACCATTTTGGTCGTGACCTGACCGAGCTGGCGCGTCGCGGACGACTTGATCCGATTATTGGCCGTGAAACTGAAATCGAACGTGTCTCGCAAATCCTTTCACGCCGCAAGAAAAACAATCCGGTGCTGATTGGTGAGCCGGGTGTTGGCAAAACCGCCATCGCCGAAGGACTCGCGCAACGCATTGTCGAAGGGAAAGTCCCGCAGACACTTGAAGGCAAACGGGTGGTGACACTTGATATGGCTTCACTTGTCGCCGGCACAAAATACCGCGGACAGTTTGAAGAGCGTCTCAAGTCTGTCATGAATGAAATTGTTAATTCGAAAGATGTAATAATTTTCATCGACGAGTTACACACTATCGTCGGAGCCGGCGGCGCCGAGGGCTCACTTGATGCGTCGAATATCTTCAAACCGGCGCTCTCGCGCGGCGAGTTGCAGTGTATTGGCGCCACGACACTTAATGAGTACCGTAAGTTTATCGAAAAAGACGGAGCGTTGGACCGACGTTTCCAGACTGTGACTGTCGAGCAACCGTCCGAGGAAGACACAATCAAAATCCTCAAGGGGTTGCGTCCCAGATATGAAGATCATCATAAGATTGTCATTTCTGATGAGGCGATTGAGACGGCCGTCAAACTTTCGACACGCTATATCAGCAGTAAGTTTCAACCGGACAAATCAATTGACCTGATTGACGAAGCCGGCGCACGAGCGCATTTGTCTTCCTATACCAAACCGGAAGAGTTCGCCGAAATTGAGGCGCGCATCGCCGAGATACAGACAAAGAAAGAAGCCGCCGTCAAGAATCAGGCCTTTGAAACCGCCGCGCAATTACGTGATGAACTCAAGGCCGAACGTGAGCGCCTTGTTGAATTACAGCGCGAATGGGAAGAACAGCGCGAAGAAAAGAAAACCGTGCTTTCCGGTGAGGACATTGCCGCAGTGCTGTCGCAGATTACCGGTATTCCGCTCTTCCGTCTTGAAGAAAAAGAATCCAAACGCCTTCTGCGCATGGAAGATGAACTCAAGAAACGTCTTGTCGGTCAGGAAGAGGCGATTGAAGCAGTCAGCAAAGCGATTCGTCGCGCGCGCTCCGGACTTGGTGACCCGCGTCGCCCGATTGGCTCATTTGTCTTCCTCGGCCCGACCGGTGTCGGCAAAACCGAATTAGCGCGCACACTTACCGAGTTCCTCTTTGAAGATCCGGATTCATTGATCCGCGTGGATATGTCCGAGTATATGGAGAAATTCGCGGTCAGCCGTTTGACCGGCGCGCCTCCCGGATATGTTGGCTATGAAGAAGGTGGACAGTTAACCGAAAAAGTTCGCCGCCGCCCGTATTCAGTGGTGCTACTTGATGAAATCGAAAAGGCGCATCCGGAAGTCTTCAACATTCTCCTGCAATTGCTGGATGACGGTCATCTGACTGACAGCTTTGGCAGAAAGGTCGATTTCAAGAACACTGTCATCATTATGACCTCCAATGTCGGCACACGTCGTATTGGCCAAAGCAAGACTGTCGGTTTCGAGAATCAGGAAGCCGAGCATGACTATGATAATGTCAAGAAGCGCGTCACTGAGGAAATGAAGAAGCTCTTTAACCCTGAGCTACTTAACCGTATTGATGAGACCATTATTTTCCACAATCTTGAATTGTCCCACATCAAACAGATTGTGGACATTCTGCTTGTTGACATCGCCAAGCGTCTGGCTGATAAGGGAATCAGCTTCAATCTGACCGAACCGGCAAAGGTGTTTTTGGCGAAAGTCGGCTATGACCCGTCTTATGGCGCCAGACCGCTGAAGCGGGCGTTGCAGAAATATCTCGAAGATCCGCTCTCCGAAGAGATTCTGCGTGGCCAGTATGCCGGTGATGCAGATTTGACCATTGGTGTTGACAAAGAGGCCGAAGAGTTGACCTTCAGTTTCTCCAAGGGCAAGCATACGGAGGAAACCGGCGATGAAGCCGGAGCCGCAGACAAGCCGGAGATTGTAAGCAACTGATAACCGCTTGTATAGCATTGAATTACGGTCTCGCAGTCAGTATTGGCGGCGAGGCCGTTTTTTTGGCGGGTTTTGGATAGGGTTGAGCTGATTCTCCACTTGCCAAACTGCGCGGAAATCGTATATTGGTTGGCTCTCAGAGGCTTAGGCGCTTCTGAGATAGTTAAGTTGAAAAGAACAGCACAAGCAGGAAAGATAGCGGTATGGCTCATAAGAAAGGTGTTGGCTCCTCCAGAAACGGTCGCGACTCGCATGGTCAGCGACGAGGTGTCAAAGTGTACGCCGGACAGGCAATCCCGGCCGGCTCAATCATCGTCCGTCAGTGTGGCACCAAAATCCACCCGGGCGAAAATGTCGGTATCGGCAGTGACAATACGCTCTTTGCGAAGATCACCGGCGTAGTGAAATACGAGACTCGCGGCGGCAGTCGCAAATTCGCTTCGGTGTATCCCTGATGTAGTTTCTGCGATTTAATTTCTGCTATTATGTAGCGATTAAGTGAAAAATAGAAAAGCCCGTTCGGTTATTACCGGACGGGCTTTTTTTGTTTGCATAGTTTTGAATAGTATTGTATGCGCTAACCGGTGACTGTCGATGATGTTTTCGTCAGAGTAAACGCGTCGGCGAAAATGTCTCCCATCGCCGCGCCCTGCAGATAGGCCTTGCGTCGTGCGCTATTGACCATCTGCGGGTTGCCGCACAAGTACACGAGATAGCCCTGCAGTTCTTTGATATCCGAGAGCGCCACATCATGCGCCCGCCCCTCGCGAAAGCCGAACTGACCGCTCTCCTGAGAGAGACACGGCAGATAGTGAACACTTGGATACTGCGCTTCAAGTTGATGCAGTTCGTCAATCAAATACAGTTTGTCTTTTGTCGAGGCGCCGTGATAGAGAAATATCTCGCCGGTATGAGCGCTATGCAATGCGCTCCGCAGAATACCATACAGCGGCGCCAGCCCGGTTCCGGTTCCAATCAGAAGCATTGGTCTGTCCAATGTTTCCTCATCCTTAACATAGAAGCATTCACCAAACGGACCGCAGATATCCACCGTGTCACCCTTGCGGACTGTATCACACAACCATGATGCAACCATTCCGTCAGGTAACTTGCGCACATGTAATTCAAGATAGCCGTCAACTTCAGCGACACTCGCCAGAGAATAACTGCGAATCTCGCCGCTGTCTTTACGCAGGGTGACAAACTGTCCGCTGTAATAGGAAAAGTCGTCCGGTTTCTGCAACCGGAGACGACAGACATCATCGCTCAGCGTCTCATGCGCAAGAACTGTGACGCTCGCAAACGCATTCGGAGCGCCGTCGAGCGTCACAGTTAGATCTTCGCTGAGTTTGTGGCGACAGGCGAGAAAATATCCCTGTGCGGCCAGTGTGGATTTGATATCTCTCTGCGACAGCGCCGACGGTGTTCCCGCGACTGCTTTGATAAGACAGCTCTGACACACACCCTCCTGACAGGAAAAACTCAGGCGGATATTGTGCCGAAACGCCGCTTCAAGCACAGTCTCTGACTTCCGGCACAGATAGTCTTTACCGTCGATAGTCAGAGTGACTTCTTCGCTGTTGTCAGACAGATGAGACATGCAAATCAGACAGGTGGATTAAACATTCAAGACGTCTTGCTTGGTCGAACCGGCGATAGCCATAACATCGGCAATCAGATGCTCCGGAACGTTCAGCTCTTCGAGTGTGGCCTGCAGATGACCGGCGACGGCGTTGAAATGTGACTCATTCATGCCGCGGGCGACCAGACCCTTGTGGGCTTCGCGCATGTCTTTGCCGCTGTAATTGTTCGGACCGCCGAAGGCCATCGTCAAGAATGCCTTCTGCTTGGCGTGTTGTGCGTCCATATCGACATCTTCAAAGAATGTCGCCAGTGAATCATCACCCAACACTCTGCGATAGAAAATATCCACTGCGGCGTTAACTGCTAGCTCGCCGCCGATTTTGTCAAAAAGTGTTTCCTTGGCCATGAATAGGTCTCCTTCGTTAAACGGTTACAAGTATGCAAGCTCGATTTGTTTATAAGTCGATTGTTTGACAGACAGAATCTTGATTGCTTTGGTCTGTCTTCAAATTATCGGGCTTCGCAGAGAGGTCCTGAAGCGCAATTGCAGAGGGTTCTAAAGGAAAAAATCCAGGCGGTTCAGAGATGTAGGATTGCTTCAATTTGAACCGTTGAGAGACAGCCAATAGTGGACAGGGACGTAGATTATCTCTATCATCAGAACGTACAGGCCGCGTACTGCGCGGTGGAGTTTTACGACAACTACAACGATACACTCACTTCCGCTTTGATGGGGCATAGAACCATGACTACCAAAAAGACAAAGAAGCAATCCTACCGCATCGAATCCGATTCAATGGGCGAAATGAAAATCCCGAGCGAGGCCTACTATGGCGCCCAAACCGCGCGGGCGGTTGAGAATTTTCAGATTTCCGGACAACGGCCGCATGAGCGATTTGTCTGGGCCGGGTTGCAATTGAAAAAAGCGACTGCGACAGTCAATGGCGCGCTCGGAACTATCGGCAAAAAGCAGGCCGGAGCGATTGTGCGCGCGGCTGATGAGGCGTTAACCGGCAAGTTTGCCGATTCGTTCGTGGTGGACATTTATCAGGCCGGCGCCGGGACAAGTCACCACATGAATATCAACGAGGTCCTCGCCAATCGCGCCAATGAATTACTCGGTGTCAGGAAACGCGGCACATACAAGTATGTCCACCCCAATGACCATGTGAACTTCGGCCAGTCCACCAATGATGTCATCCCGACCTGTATCCGTCTGGCAACCTTGTCACTGGCCAAAGAGCTGATTGCCGAGGGGACAGCGCTGGCGAAGTCATTCCGCAAGAAATCCAAACAGTTCGAGAATATCTACAAATCCGGCCGGACACACTGGCAGGACGCCACCCCGGTGACACTCGGGCAGGAATGGGGCGCCTATGCCACTGCCGTTGAAAAACTCGTCGCCGGTGTTAAGAACGCTCTGCCGGAATTACAGGAAATCGGTCTCGGCGGCACAGCGGTCGGCTCCGGCATTAACAGCCACCCGAAATACCGCCGCGCAGTCGCCGCGCAATTGCAGAAACAAACCAAACTTGGAGTCAAACCCGCCAAAGATTATTTTGAGCGCATGCAATCACTGGCGCCGTTTGTGGCGGTCTCCGGCGCTCTGCGTAATCTCGCGCAGGATATTTCGCGTATTGCCAATGATTTGCGACTGCTGTCATCGGGGCCGAATGTCGGGCTGGCCGAAATCAAACTGCCGGCTGTGCAACCGGGGTCGTCGATTATGCCCGGCAAGGTCAATCCGGTGATTGCCGAGATGACCAATATGATTTGCTTCCAGATTCTCGGCAATGATCAGGCGATTCTCTGGGCGGCGCAGGCCGGACAGATGGAGTTGAATGTGATGATGCCGCTGATTGCCTGGAACCTGCCACAGTCGTTCACGATTATGACCAACTGCTTGAAAACCCTGCGGGTGAAATGCATCGACGGTGTAGTCGCCAACAAAGAGGCGTGTCTGAGCTATGCGCTGTCCACCAGCTCATTGGTGACAGTCCTGAACCCCATCATCGGCTACCGCAAAGCCGCCGAAGTCTTCAAACGCTCGCTGGCCACCGGAGAGTCAATCCCCGACACCGTAGTAGCAATGGGCCTGATGACCCCGGCTGAAGTCAAAAAAGCGTTTGATTTGAAGAAAATGGTAAAGCCGGGGGTGGCGAAGTGAG
>CAZFAL010000042.1:0-5103 GCA_964516945.1 uncultured Ignavibacteriales bacterium | reverse complement strand
GTCAAAAAAGCGTTTGATTTGAAGAAAATGGTAAAGCCGGGGGTGGCGAAGTGAGAGGACAAATCAAACTTTGGTGGCCTGCTACACAGCGAGAAGCCATTGGAATGTCAAGATAATGGAAGAAATTACGAAGTATTCTGTAACTACGGCATCTGAAGACGCAGTGAAACTTTGGGCATTATCAAGTGCCAAGTACCCTTTTCGGAGCAGGATGATTCAAGAGTTCGCGAGAGGTGCAATGATAGATGTTGTTAGTTCGTTTGCGCTTAACGCTCGTCGGGCAATGGAACCACTGGGTTTGAAGACTAAGTATCCGCTTCACGCCGCTCGTTGGGAATGGTCTCCACTAAAAGAGCAGGCAGTGGTTACTGACCTTAGGGATGCATTGAACAGAATCATTCACGCTCAGAAGTTGCAAGTAGGATTTGAAAGAATACCCGACAACATATCTCTCATTGATGGAGGAGCATTTGTAATTCCATATATTGAAGCAGCAACTGATCAGAAAAAGCTTTCTTTCATAGATCCCTTTTCTTTGTCTCACGCGTTTCTATTTGACGTAATTCCTGCAATATATTAAGAGTTGTGTCAGGTCCTCAGACCTGACACTCGTTCTATGACATAACCGTCAGGTCTGAGGACCTGACGGAACAAGTGAATTGTAAAAACTTTCTGACTGGCGGGATATTTACGGAGAGATAGCCTGACCCGCCAGCCTGCCTGGATTTCCGCCTGCGCGGAAATGACGAGGTGGACACTATGCTGAACACGAAAGCACACTGATACAAATAGACCATGCAAGCCAAGACCACATTCCAGAAGCTCTTTTTCGGGTTGATTTTTGTTGTCACTATTTTGACGTTTGCCAAGATGTATGTTGATCATAAGCATAATCTGGCGCAAATGGACGCCGTGGTGCGCACTCGAGCGCTGTTGGATTATATCACGACCGGAGAAACGCAACAGGACTTTCTCCTTTGGCCCTATGACCAGGATGTCATTGACTCGGCGAAAGTAATTCTGGATTACTGGGGTGACGGGGCGGTGTTTGATGAATATGCCAAAGTCGCGACTGATTCCTCGCTGTCGGAACACATCGCTGTCACATACAATCCGAAGTCATGGAAGGCAGACACACTTAGTGACGCGCTCCACAAAACAAAACTGCTTGTCGACTGGCATAAGAACACCATCAAAGGCGCCTGGCGGGTTGCGTTGAGCTTTGGGGTTGTGGCGGATACGGTGGGTAAGGAGTAGGCGCTTAGGGCAAGCGTAGGTCGGGTTCCGAAATCCGGCAGGCGCCGGAGAGAGAAACCCGACACGACTGCATCATCAACTATGTCGGGTTTCTCCATCCGGCATTTGCCGGACTCCGGAACCCGACCTACGAGTTAGCGCTTGACACAGTACTCGTCACCTGTCCAATAATATACTGTCTGCACTATCGTCCGCTCACGAGTCGCCAGTCCACTGACAATTGACGTGACAACAACTTCAGAGACACCATCCGGATTGGCGCCGGTGTCTGTCACTTCGACCTTGGTCAGCGCCTGAAAATACGGGTGGAGTGTGTCACTGCACGGCGCCAGCGCGAGCACGGAATCCGGATTATTATCGAGCGGCCAGCGCCAGAGGTAGACACGGTTCCAGCCGCTTTTGTGAGTTGTCCGATCGGGGAGCGCTCTGCTGGAAACCACAATTTCCTCATGATTATCCCGATTGATATCGGCTACATAGAGATAGTCAATCCGTCCTTCGAGCGGTTCGCTGGCCCAAATCAGCGCCGAATCCTTGCCGCGCGACGGGTCTACGACCACTACCACCGAATGTGATTTATTGGAAACAAACTGCAAATACAGCGGTTTGCCGGTCGAATCCAGCGCGAACTGTGTGTCATCATCAGCCAGCATCGGCGCCGGATAGCGCTGGCGCAATGAATCCGGTAGATATTTGCTCACCGGAGAGATATCCAGAAACCTCTGGGCGGCAACTTGTTGAGCTGGAATCAGCGTCAGCGCCACCAGTGTGGCAAAATGAAACACTGCATACAGAAACACTGAGATGTGGGCAGGAGAGGTCTTCGCGGATGTACTGTTTTTGTTCATAATCGAATGTATTGACTTCCTTGCGCTTCGTCAAATCCGCTCCGGTGTTGCATGACGGCTGTCAAAGCATTGCGCAACAATGCCGATATATAACAACAGGGCGCAATGCGCACGGTAAGCAGACAATCCCGCAGATACATTCTGCGCGTCAACTTGTCTGATGACACTCAGCGTGGTTGGAGTCACTACACTGAAAAAGAAGCTGACCATGAAGTGTGCAACACACGAGGAAATGAGCCGGGAAACAGCAGAAATCGATTGACGGATGATGTGACACCTGTTAGCTTGGTACAGAGGGAGCTGTGCAGGATGAGTATGTGACATTCAGCCAATAGGAACCGTCCTGACACTCTTACCGAAAGACAGCATAGAAAATGGTAGCGACACAAACACCGAAACGCTCTAAGGCCGCAATTGCGCGCGCGTTGACTGATTTGCAAATTGATGATTTCCTGACAGATCATGGCTATACGATTATCGCCGGTGTTGACGAGGCCGGTCGCGGACCGTTGGCCGGTCCGGTTGTAGCGGCCGCGGTAGTAATTCCCGCAGGTGTCACTATTGCCGGAGTGAATGATTCGAAGAAACTAAGCGCGACACAACGCGAAGAAGTTTTCGAAGAAATCGCCGCGAGTGAAGTCCCGGTTTCAGTTGGTATCATTGACAACAAAACCATCGACAAAATCAATATCCTCAAAGCGTCACTGATGGCGATGCGTCGCGCGGTGTGTGGGCTTTCTGTCAAACCGCAATGTTGTCTCATTGACGGCACATTTGAAATCCCCAATAGTGATTGTGCGCAGATGACAATTGTTGGTGGTGACGGTATCTGCAAGTCAATCGGCGCGGCGTCGATTGTCGCAAAAGTGACTCGTGACAGAATCATGCGCGAATATGCGCAAATTCATCCGCAGTTTTCCTTTGCTGAGCATTTCGGCTACCCCACTCCGGCGCATCTCGCCGAACTCAAGAAACACGGCCCGACCTGTATTCACCGGCGCTCATTCAAACCGGTCGCCGATTCACTCCAGCTCCACATGCCACAGCTTGCGGCGTTGTTGTAAGTTTCTGTATTCATTCTATATTCTGCTTGAACCAATCTTTGTCGGGTTTCTCCGTCCGGCAACTGCCGGACTCCGGAACCCGACCTACGCCGAAAAGCAAACAGACGCATCGGCGATGGCAATCTTCTATATACCTATGTATATTGTAGCGGATAAGACGCTATGGACACTGACAGGAACAAATCATCCAAACCGAATCGTCGTCGTGATGGGTATCATTATGAGGATATCGCAGAGCGCTATTACACAAAACTGGGCTATGCAATTCTTGAGCGTAACTATCAGGCCGGACATCGGGAGATTGATTTGATTGTGCGTAATGACACCGCCGTGATTTTTGTCGAGGTCAAGGGTGGGCGGTCTGAGTTCATGGGGCATCCGTCATATCGTGTTGATGAGCGCAAGCGCAGGTTTTTGATAGAAGCCGCGCAGGAGTATCTTGGCAGTCATGATGTTGACGGGCTGGATTTGTCCTTTGATGTGCTGACGGTTACTCGTGATAGTTCCGGTGAGAAAATAGAGCGGTATGAGAATGCGTTCTCGGCGGAGTAGAACGTAGCGGGTTACACAATAATTAATGCCGTGGAACGGCTGTGATAGTATCCGGAACGGTTGTTTGATTTGAATCAGCGGCCACATCGGCGCTGTCCGGCGGCGGGGATAGTCTGGCCAGTTCCAGCTTCGCCAGCGAATCGACATTGATGCGCACCCGTTTCCAGAATGCGCCCAGTTTTTCTTCGTGACCCTCGAATGAATTGACATAATCGTCAATACTGTCCGAGTTCAAGCCATACTCATGCAATACCGAATCGCGAACCGCCAGCCATCCGCGACTACTGCCGGCGCTATCGACGTTCCTGGCAGTATCATCCGGTTCATGATACAGGGCCTCGGCGACTGCCAATTCGGCGACAACCCGCGCATAGCGGACAGACTTTGCCTGCGCTTTGGCCTGTTTGTTGTCTTTCCAGCGGGAATAGCCGACTGCGACTATGATAATCAGGATGACAACCGCTATTCTCTTGAGGTAAAAACTCAGCATCGAGGTATCTCTGTCTTCCTTTTTGTACCGTCGAAAACTACAATAAGTCATTACGAGGAGTCCGGCGCCAGCCGGGCGACGTGGCGCTCTCCCGGCTATGAATCCACGAGATTGCTTCGCTGGCGCTCGCAAAGACTGCCTAAATGTCTTGTTTGACAGGTCCTTTGCAAACCGGCCTGAATTTCCAATTATATTGACACATTCGCTCTATTCTGCGATGTTTGACTAATGTCGCCGTAGTTCAGGGCCGGCCGCTGTATAAGAGTACAGCCGAATGCCCGGTGACTCAAGTATCAATTCAACGCTCATCATGAGTTCATAACATACTGGAAAGCTATAATAGAACATGTCTGACAATCCAAACAACACAAACAGCGCAAACAACAATGGAATCGACGCCGCTCCGGCTGATGCGCTCGACCGGCAGGAATATACCGGCAAATACCGCTATGGCATGGCCGAGTACGAAAAGACAGTCAACCGTCGCAAATCCAAATCCATCAAGATCGGCAAAGTCCTGATTGGCGGCGGGTTTCCGATTGTGGTGCAGTCGATGACCACCACCGATACGCGCGATGTTGAAGCCACCGTGCGCCAGATTCAGGCGCTGGAGAATGAGGGGTGTGAGATTGTCCGGGTCTCGGTGTTAAATATGGAGGCCGCACAGTCGCTGGGGGCGATTAAGGAGCGCATCAATATCCCGCTGGTGGCCGATATTCATTTCCGTTACAAGCTGGCGCTGGAGGCCATCAAACAGGGTGTGCACAAAGTCCGGCTCAATCCGGGAAATATCGGCGCGCGACATAAGGTTGAGGCGGTCTGTTCGGCGGCCAAAGACCGTGGAATCCCGATTCGGATTGGTGTCAATTCCGGCTCTCTGCCGCAGGATTTG
>CAZFAL010000041.1:11228-18756 GCA_964516945.1 uncultured Ignavibacteriales bacterium | reverse complement strand
CGGTCAAAGGTCGTCTCCGGCGCGGCGATGTAGAATGGGACATCGTGGGCTTTGGCGAGTGTCGCCAGCGTATAGGTGCCAATCTTGTTGGCTGTGTCGCCATTGTTGGCAATCCGGTCGGCTCCTGCGATGACAAAATCGATTTTGTTTTGTTTCAGCAATGTTCCGGCGACACTGTCCACGATGAGTGTCACATCAATCCCGGCCTGTTGCAATTCCCAACACGTCAGACGTGAGCCCTGCAACAACGGGCGTGTCTCGCAGGAATAAACACCCGCCAGCCTGCCCTGCTCATGCGCCACATACAACACGCCAAGCGCAGTCCCGATACCACCGGTGGCCAGCGCGCCGGCATTGCAGATTGTCAGCGCTGTCGCGGAATCCCAATGTTTCGCAATCAGCTCCGCGCCATAGTCGCCGATTCGCTGACACATTTGCTTGTCTTCTTCATGAATAGCAGATGCCGATTCCACCAGACGCGCGAATAACGAATCATTAATCGTGTTACTGTCCTCGACAACCAACCGCTGAATGTTCGCGGCTTTCGACAGATTGACGGCAGTCGGCCGCGCATGCTCGATTTCATCCAGCGCCCTCGTCACGAATTCAGCGCCCTCTGCGGCAGTCAGCGCCCGCGCCTCTTTCACCGCCAGCGCCACTGCAAACGCTCCGGCAATCCCAATCGCCGGGGCGCCGCGCACCGCCAATGATTGAATTGCCTCCACCACTTCAATATGACGCCGCAATGACAAACGCTTCAATTCCACAGGCAAAGCGCGCTGGTCAATGATTACCAGCGTATCATCCTGCCACTGTATCGCCTCGATTACCTCTGCCATAACATAGGACGCCCTTCTGCGTCAGCGGAGAGTATATGGTTCGCACGATTATGATGCAGTAAAAAAGTTTTGAGTATGTGTAGTGTCCTGCGATGTAGGTGCGCTACGCGCTGTGCCCTCTCTCGAATCAAGACAAATGCTTCGTATTGTAGGGGCGTCCGTTTCGGCGCCCTTGTTCAGTCAGGCAGAATACCTGAATCAGAAGAAGGCGCCGAAACGACGCCCCTACAAAACAAACACTATGTTAGAATCAAGAAAGTCCACATGACGCCTGCGAGTCTGCCTTTCAATACGTCCTACTCGTACAACCCACGTTTGATTTTCCGTGAGGAGGTTTTCTCGAATTCCACCGGTTGGATGTCCCATTCGGCGATGCGCTTGTAATCAGCCATGCGGGTATTGGTTTCTTTGACTGCGCGCTCTAACAGCGGGCGAATTAATTCGCTTGTGGGAGTGAGGCCGGTTACTTCGGGATGCAACTCTGCAATGCGGTCGATGTCGGGATAAATCAGCGCGCAGACTCGCTCGCCCTGTTTGCCTTCTGTCTTTCTGCCGAGAATAAGCGCCTCGCCGATGTAATCATGTTCAAGTAGAGCCAGTTCGATTTCTTCGGGGTAGATGTTCTTTCCACCGGCAGAGACAATCAGATTCTTGGCGCGACCACAGATATAGAGGAAGCCGTCCTCAAGTTTGCCGAGGTCGCCGGTGTAGAGCCAACCGTTGCGAATGACACTCTTTGTTTTTTCCTCGTCATCGAGATAACCGGGTGTGACAGAACCTCCGGCGACAACAATCTCGCCTATCCCCTCTGCATTGGGATTGTCAATTCTGATTTCGATTCCCGGTAGCGCCGGACCGACCGAGCCGATGCGATTGGCTTCGGGGAGATTGACACTAATCACCGGTGAACATTCAGTCATGCCATAGCCCTGCAAGAAGCAGAACCCGAGCGTGGCATAGAACTCGGCAATCGCAGGGTCCAGCGGCGCCCCGCCGGAGACCATCATCCGTAGTGAGCGCATCCCGGCTTTGGCGCGTAGCGACGCAAACAATCTCTTCCCTGCTTTCATTCCCAGCTTATCGCCTATGCGCGAGAGCCGGTAGAGCGTTGCGAACAATCTTCTTTGCAGTGATGGCGCTTTTTCTAATTTGCGTTGCATCCCGCGCGCCATTTTTTCGAAGAGCAACGGCACGCCAATCAGAATAGTGATTTCATGATTGCGCAAGTCCTCGACCACCTGCGCAGCGGCGAGTGAGCGGGCATAGACAATCCGGGCGCCGGCAATCAACGGTGTCAGGAACCCTGTGGTGGATTCATAAACATGCGAGAGAGGCAACAACGATAAGAACGTGTCATCCTCATTGAAATGCAATCCGGCGAAGATGCCTCTGATATTTGAAAGCAAATTACCATGTGTCAGAACCACCGCCTTCGGTGTGCCTGTCGAACCGGAAGTGAATATCAGCGACGCCGCCTGTTCCGTCTCGATAGTCTCACACACAAACGGCTCAGCCCGGTATAATTCTTCAAGAGAAAACTGCCCTTCACACTCAGCGCTACAGGAATCAAAGAGAATCAACGGTAAATCAGCAAAACGCGCCTTGAGCGTCTCCTGCAACTGCCCATAGAATTTCTGCGACACTATCAGCGCCTTCGGCGCCCCGACAGTCAGAAGGTGTTCATGCTCGTCAGCTTTCAGCAATACATCGAGCGGCAGAACAGTTCCACCGGCCGCCTGAATCGCCAAATAGGCAATCGCCCACTCAGGACGATTCTCACCGAGGAGCGCAACCCGATCTTTTATTCCCACACCAAGCTGACGCAACCCACCGGCCACAGCCCTAATCCTGTCCGCCAGTTGTCCATAGGAGACTTCAATGCCGCCGTCAGCCACCAATGCTACCCGTTCGGACTGGTTTGCGGCCATAGCCAGAACCGCTTCGGGAACCGAGCGCGCAAACTCCGGGCTGGATGCGGGGCTGTTGGCAGAGCTGTCTGCAGATGTGATTTCAGTGACCGTTCGATTCACCATACTGGTAGCAATATACATGACTGTGGCCATCTGGCAAACAAAAAGCCGCCCCCTGGATTCAGGAGGCGGCTTCAAGAGTTGTAACGCTCTTGTGGCTCTCAAAAGAGGTGGAAAAACTTTTTCTGCGCCTTAGTGAGTAATGGTCACACTCTTAGTGAGTTTCATGCCATTACCTTTCGGGTCTGTGTCTGTGACAGTGATGACCGCTTCCTTAATCAATGTGTCAACCGGAGCGGTGAATTGGAATCCGAAGGCCTCACCATACAGATTTGACGTCTGAGTTCCGGTCAGAATTGTACCGGCTGATGCGCTGGCTACCAACGTGTGCGACCCAAGTGGGTTGCCGAAGCGATCTTTGACATCGACCCCGAACGGCACAGTCTGCCCTCCGGCAACCGAACCGACAAGCTGATCGAAGCCGGAGTTTTTGGAATAGCTGGCGCCGGTCAGTAACGTGCAGACTTTCGTCTGTGAGCCGTTCTCAAGGAAGAATGTCACCATATCGACGGCGCCGATACCGTCATCGGTAGCGCCACTCATCACATAGTCACGGTTCAACGGACCATCACGTTTCACCGTGCCCAGCGCAAATGAGCCAAAGCATTGTCCGGCGGACTTGTCGACAGTGACAGTCAGGAATCCTTCGTTGTGGTTGACTTCGAGTCCATTGATAACCGGATTGTTGTTAATGTCATAGAGCAGCGCCGTAAAGTCCGCATTGTCTTCGCCGTCAACAACAAGCGTACTCGGCCAACCGATGACATTGATTGAGTCAACGAAATCCGAGTTGAAGAAGGATACAGAATCCTTCACCGTGCCGCCGGATGTTTCTGCAATAATCCAGACAATACCGTCTTTCCCTGTGACGTCATATCCGGAAATCCATGTTGTCGACGCCACACCTTTGTGGTCACGTGTTGACTGCTGATGCGCCATCACCTGACCTTCATCGGTAGTGAAATACACGGCTGTTGAATCTGTCACTGGGTTGTGGTACACATCGCGAACAACCGCAACAGCGCCGATTTCACCATTGACTACACGCCAATAACGGATGTTACATGTATCCACACCCACAGAGATTTCCGCCGGTGGTCCGGCGTCAATAACTATTTGAGTGGCGTTCGAAAGAACGGTGTCCGAGGAGGCGCGGATACGCACTGTTCCGGAAATCGTTCCGGATGATATTGGCGCGGTAACCACACCCTGTGAGTTGGTTACTGCAGTATATGGACCATAACCGAGGTTGGCGATATTCTCACCGCCACCGGGACCATCGGTAATAACAAAACTAACTGTAATACCTTCAGGCACCGGATTCCCATTGAGGTCAAAGCAACGGGCATTAAGCTTCGTTGTCTCAAACCCTCCGGTCTGTTTGACAGCGAGATGAATTGAGTCGGCGTCAAGATAAATCGAATTAACTGCGGCGTCCGGAGTCAGTTGTATTGAGGCCTCCATATCACCGGTAAAGGCGCCGTCGTCGACACTGGCGTGGATATAGACAGTTGAGGCGGTTGTTCCTGATGTATAGGTCACCACTGCGGCGCCTGCGCCACCGGCCACTGTCGCTGTGGCGGCGATTGTGCCATTGGCGTCCCAGTTGCCGTTACCATTAACATCAAAGACCAGTGAATCAATTCCCGCGGACCAATAGCCGTTGCCGTCGACATCGACAAATTTTTCACCTGCGGCCAGACGAACAACTGTTCCGTCCGGGGCGGGATTGCTGAGGGCGTCGCGGACAGTGACTGTGACTGTCGCGTTTGTGGCGCCGTCGGCAAGCAGAAGTGAGCTGGAGACGTTCACGCTGATATTGCCGCTACCTGAAGACTGTGCGCTTTGGACAGTCACCGGAGTCGTGCTCGCAGCGCCGCCGGCAACTGAGGCGGTGATTGTAGCCGAGCCGATTGTTGTCGCGGTAAATACACTGGCGACTATGCCATTGGCATCCGATGTGTCCACCGACGGATTGAAGGAGCCGGCGGTTGAAGGTGTCACAGTGAATGTAACGACACGGTTGGCCACGGCGGCGCCGTTGAGCATGACAGTTCCCTCTACCACAGTCGTGGAGCCATTGTCAACCGTACCGGGTGATGCCGACAAGGAACTGACCTGCAGACCGCTGGCGCCGGTGTCATTGGTTGTGCCGGTGCAACCGGCGAACGCTGAGAGTGTCACCAGCGCGGCAAACGATGTAACAGCTCGCATTGGTAGTGATAAAAGTGATGGAAACTTGCTGAACATAGCATACTCCTGTCCGTTAGATATGTAGTTGTTTTGTTGGCGTATTTTTGTTGGCGTAGTTTTGTTTAGTAATACAGTTAATTGCTACTGCAATTGCCTGAAAGCCCAATGAGCCGCAGAGGTCGCAATATCCCGAATCTCCACCTGACGCCCGGCATTCCGGCAATCGAATTAGCCCTGTTTCTGTTATCGGCCATAGGAAAAATGACTTTCGCGGTAACCTGTAGGAAAAACAGCTTTCAGGTGAGAAACACTCGGATTCTCAGGTGAAGACAGGCAAGCTGACACAAAAAAACTCCCATGTGCCGCACACATGGGAGTTTTACTTTGCCTGTTGTTCTTACTGTGCCTGATGTTGCACTGTACTTGATGTTTCACTGTGAAATGACGTAATCAGGCGGCGCGCGTTACGGCGCGTCTTTGACTACAGCGGCCAAATCATCCTGAACAATTGTCGGAGTAACGAGAATAATCAGGTCACGAGACTCCTTCGTTTTCTTTGTGTACTTGAACAGATTACCCAGTATCGGGATGTCCTTGACAATCGGAATACCGACTTCAAGCTCGTTGCTGTCTTCGGTGGTAAGTCCACCGATGACTGCAGTCTGGCCATCATGAACGATGATATTGGTGCTCGCGTTGTTAGTGCTGATAATAACACCGGCGGCTGAGATTTCCGCAAAGCTTCTTTCCGGCCTCAGTTCCATCAGAATCTGATCGTCGGCGGTGATATGCGGTGTAACTTCCAGAATCGTACCGACCTCTTCAAAGGTAGTCGTCACATTGCCTGAACGGTCAAATTGCTTGATTGGAACTTTCTGCCCCATCTGAATACGGGCTTCTTTGTTTTCGATAGTCGTAATTTCCGGATGTGCGACAACCTTGCCTTTGCCGTCACTGACAATTGTTGAGATAAGCCCATCCAATGTCCAGTCGGCGTTAATAGCCCCAAATTTATAACGGCCAAATTCATCCGTCACCCGGTCCGTGACTCCCTTCGTGGAGCCGGAATTGTTGATAGCCGTACCATTACTGGAGCCATTGGTTGTGAAGCCCAACTCCGTTCCCAGTTCCAGCAGGTACTTCGAATTGACTTCCAGCAACTGGGCGGAAATTTTTATCTGCCGTGGCGGCTGATCCAGTTCGCCAATGTAGCGCACCATCGTTGGCAGATTGTCCGGGACATCCTGCAAAATTATAGAATTCGTACGCGGATCTGAAGTTGCCTTGCCACGCGTTGTCAACAACCCGTCCACAGCATTGACAACATCATCAGATGTGGAGTTGTTGATGCGAATGATCCTCGTTTCAAGCGGACTCAACGTCTGTTTGTTGAGTTTGTGTTTTTCTACCTGAGTGATTTCGTCGCGGTATTCCCCGGCCGGAAGAACGCGGATATATCCACCGTCTTCAAATACGATTGCGAGATCATATGTGCGTCCGATAATTTCCAGACCCTGCTTCCAGGTTACATTTTTCACAGAGATTGTGACTGAACCTTTGACATCAGGAGCCACGACAACATTGACATTCCCGTAGTCAGCCAGAAAATAGATAACAGTCCGGATGTCGGCGCCTTGGAACTCAAGTTTCTCAATCGGCGTCCCCGGGTCTTCCATCGGTGAAGCGCTCTCTTGCGCAAGAGCGTTCGTGGCAAACGTCAAACCCACAACGAACGCCAACGCCCAATTCACCCAGTTCGCTCTGATCGCTCTGAGTCCACGGTTTTTCATCATCTTGAACATACTATTGCCGCCTTTCTACGAGTTATCCTTCTAAGGAGAGCGCCACTGTGCGACTCCATCCATATTCAAATATCTGGAAATATGCTTTCTGTCTTGTGACTTTGAGCACTGTTCCGTTGCGCACTTTATCTCCCTTGGAGAGAATGTAGCCTCTACCGTCTATATCTTCAAACAGGCCACGGGTTTTGCCATTTGCGTCTCGAAGGATACCAACCATGGTCAGCGCTTCAACATTGGGTAGCTCCGCCATCATCGGGTCATTACTGCCACTCCCTTTGTCAACAAGGAGCGTTGCAAACGGGTCACGTGTGCCGTGGGTCTTGTACTTAATAGTCAGACGCTTCGGGAACTCTGCGACCTGTGTGCCTTTGAGCTTTATCTTGCGCTGGTCAATCGAACGACGGAATTGCGCCTTATACCTGCGCGAGCTTTGCGATTCCGCAACATCTTTCTTCTGTGGTGTCGCCGCATTGGCGGTCGTTGCAAACAGCGAGCTTGAGCTCTTCTTTGGCTCAGCTTTAACGACTGTCACCGGGGCCTGCTTTTTCTGCGCAGGAGTCTTCGCAACAGATTTCTTTTCAACCTTGGCTGTCTTATGCGAAACTGACTGTTTTGTCGGCTTCGGAGCAACTGTTGAAGCAACCGTTGTCGCGACTGTCACCGG
>CAZFAL010000041.1:1296-11128 GCA_964516945.1 uncultured Ignavibacteriales bacterium | reverse complement strand
GTTTTGTCGGCTTCGGAGCAACTGTTGAAGCAACCGTTGTCGCGACTGTCACCGGCGCCTGCTTTTTCTGCGCAGAACTCTTCGCGACCGACTTCTTGGCGACCTTGGCTGTCTTATGCGAAACTGACTGTTTTGTCGGTTTCGGAGCAACTGTTGAAGCAACCGTTGTCGCGACTGTCACCGGAGCCTGCTTTTTCTGCACAGGAGTCTTCGCAACAGGTTTCTTTTCAACCCTGGCTGTCTTATGCGTAACTGACGGTTTTGTCGGCTTCGGAGCAACTGTTGAAGCAACCGTTGTCGCGACTGTCACCGGCGCCTGCTTTTTCTGCGCAGAACTCTGCACAGAACTCTTTGCGACAGGTTTCTTTGCAACTTTGGCAATCGTAACCGCCGGCTTGCTTTGCTGTTTGGTCCGGCTTGCAGACTTCGCTTTTTTTGCGGCTAACCACTCGGCGCTACTCCAGGAAGTAAAGCGCTTCGCCCTACGGTCAGTAACAAAGAGATCAATATATTCCGGCTGTTGCTCAACACGATAGAACGCCTCTTTTTTCAAGTCCAGCACGATACGAGTAATCGCCTGCGGTTTCACCGCAAACTGGCTTGTGCGAATTCGACTAATCACAGACGTTGGCAACGAACGGAACTGGTTCCCGCCAAGTTTGTGATACGCATTGAGACAATCCAGGATAATACGGTACGGACGACCGTTCTTCGGCGGCTCAATCTGATGAGAAAACTCAGTAAGAGCGCCTGTGTGCACACGCACCCTCACTCCACCGTCGTCATAGATTAACTCGATATTTGACACCTTGGAAACAGGTGCGCTCGTCGACATACTACCAACGTTATTGGTTTTGCTAACCTTACCGGACTTGACGGCGGCCTGGGTCGCAGGGGCCTGTGGCTCAGCAAGAGCGACACCCGTTCCGAGACTCAGAGCCAGCGCGAAAATCCCCAGCCATCTGCAACTATCAGCGATATAGCTTTTCTTAACCATTATCTTTCTCCGTCACAAGAGCCAGCTCTTTTAATCGTCCTTCGGGGCGTATATAATATATTGACAGCTTAAACTTCGCGACAATTGTTTCCTGATTCTCTTTCTTCTTGTCATTGGTCGGTAACGAAGTCGCCTGATTGTTTCCAAGCAGTGGCGACTTGATATCCATCCCGGACACATTGGTGATAAACGGGAAATTCGCAATGTAGCTGATAAACTGTCCGAAGTTATGATACGTGCCTGTCAATTCCACATTGAACGTCACTCGGTCATAGAATGACTTTGTCTCCACCTTTTGGGAATCGATAATCGTAATCTTCGAACCGGACAATGACGAAGCTGTGTGCAATTGCACCAGGAACGAAGGAATCTGTTTTACTTCAGGAAGTAACGCTTCGATTTCATGGTAGCGTTTCAACAAATCACCGTATTCACGTTTCAGCTCTTCGAGTGACCGCGCTTTGATCTCAACGTTCTTGAGCTTTGTCACCAGACGTTCCCGTTCGGTAATCTTGCTGGCGATTATCGCGGCCTTCGGCGCATAAACACGAGCGTTCCAGAAATATCCGATAACGACCAGTGAGAGCACAATCAGCGCAATCTTCTGTACTTTAGGGTCTTTGAAATCCATAGAGTCTTTTCCTGTAGGTTACTCAGTCCCGAGTTTCCGGACACTTCTACTTCCCCGCCTCTTCACAGCAGGTCTATTTCCTCGCCAGCAGTTTCATTTCCTTTTCCGCCGCCAGTAATGTTCGCAAGTCTTCATCGGACAGGTAATGCAAACGTCCCTGAACTTTGAAGTTAAACGCACGCTTCTCATCCAACACCAGCTCCTTGGCATACACCAGATCAATATCATCAAAGAAATTCGAGCGCATCATTTTTATCATGAAGGCCGCCAATGCATTCAAGGTAAATGAGTAGCCTTCAATCTCAATCGGGCGGACCGGCAACCCACCGGCTTCCATCGTTGAAGCCGAATCACCTGCTTGTGGCTTGTCAACTCTGGCGCTTGATTTCGCCGGGTCAACTTCGGCAAAAGACGCCAGCCAGACAAAGTCCGGGATCCTGCGGTTCATATCTTCAAGAATCCTGACCCAGGAACTGCGATGCTGATCAAGTTGCTCAACCGCCTGCATCCGTTCGGCGATTTTCTGCTTCATATCCATCAGGCCGTCGACCAGCTGAATGTCCTGCTGCAATTGCACGGTGCGTCGCTGCGCTTCAGCAATGTCTGCATTCAAGCTCTTGATGGAGCTATTCTGCTGGAACGAGACACCAACCATTGCCAGCACAGCAACTGCGGCAACGGAGAAAGTGATTAGTTCTGCTTTGCCAAACTTAAACCGCGCGTCTTGCTTGCGGTACCTTTTTGGCAGAAGATTTATCTCAACAATCATTTCTTCTTCTTTGCCTTTCTCATCGCCAGGCCAACCGGCACCGCGAGAAGCGGAGCGATTTTTTCCGGCTGCAGGTATTCGAACATCTCAGGATCATATTCAACATTGCGGAGCGGGTTGAAAATCTCAATCGGAGTCGCCATTTTTGCCTGCACATGCTCTGCGAGGTATGGCACCAGCGCCCCGCCACCGGAAAGCACTATCCAATCCACTTTCTTTGCCTTGGACTGAGACTTAAACCATGAGAACGCCTGCTCGATGCCGGACACCAACTCGTCGGCGCTAGAAACGATTGTCGCCTTGAGCATGTCCTGATCTATCGAGTCTCCAAGTTCTCCCTTAATGGCCTTCGACGCCAACTCAAAATTGAGTCTGAATTCTTTCTGAATCGAATTGAAAATCTCTCTGACGCCGGATGATACGTCACGGGTCGAGTGCAACATCCCGTCCATCAAATAACAAACATTCGTCACGTCCTGTCCGATGTTTACGATGGCCGTGATGCGCTCAGGATCAACATCATAGTTGTATTCATAGGCGTTCAATGTCGCGAAGGCGTCAATATCGACAAGAGTGGGTTTCAATTCACACTCTTCGATTAAGTCCAGGAATGAATCCAGAAACTCATTGCGCGCCGCGACCATCAGAACATCCATTTTGTTTTCATCATTCGCCACATCACTGATGTGGTAGTCCAGTGTGACGTCGTCGATATCAAACGGCGCTCGCTGCTCAGTCTCAAAGATTATCGCCTGCTCGGCCTCCGCTCCGGTTTTCTTGTCCAGCGTGAATTTGTCTGTGATAATTCCGTGTCCGGAAATCGCTATGTTGACATTCTTTATCTTCGGGTCTACCTGATCGACGAGCGCTTGTATGTTAAAGATAACCGCATCACGATCGCGAATTTCGTCGGTCATGATTGCCTCGGCAGGCAGCTCGCGCACACCCATACCGGAAACGAAATAACCCGTCTTCGTGTGGTCCAGCTTAACCAGCTTCACAGAATTCGCGCCGACGTCAAGCCCGACCAGTGACTTACTATTGCCTCCAAACATTCGTTACCCGATCCTCTTTGAGTCCGTGTTCATCATATTCATTTATCGACAGCCATCTGTCTGCGCTTAACGGCTACCCGTCAGTTGAATCAGCAATTGGAAAGCCCAAACAGCGCCCCGCATTTCGGGGATGACATGTACTCTCAGAGTATCGGCAAGCGTTCCAGTCGCTTGAGCTTTCCAGCCTGATGAGATTCTGATCTACTGTTAGTGGCGTGTGCAAGAGTTGCACAGCGGCGGGAGGGAAACATCTTCGCTATCAGAGATAGGTTGACGAGAAAACGCGCGCGGTAAATCGAATGAGGAGTGACTGTCGAAACCACCCAAATGCGAAGAGGCGCGTCATCTGCCAGCGATGATGCGCCTCCGGGCTCTGATTTTACTTTTAGTTTAGCTGAAGCGTTTCAATGTGTCCGTGAACAATGAACGTGTCCACAATCACAGAATTCGCTCTCTTAGAACATTCTTCTTGGAGCGTCGTGGCGTCAATAGCTCTGGATATCATCCAGTCGCACTCTGCCGGTTGAGCTCAAAACACTGATAGTGGCATAGCTTGTCGCAGAGCCCGCCTCCGAGCCATATGAAATTGGGGAAACCGTCCCGGACTCTGTCGCCGAGCCATTCGCCTCGAACATGAGCGCATTCGTAAAGGTCGTTGAAAGTGTGGCGAATTCCCCCGGTATCGTGTCTACACGCAGAACTGAATCACCTGTCTGAAATCCCGGAGGTGTTGACGCAACTATATCCTTGAACAGAGTGACAGTTCCGGCTGCATTGTCAAAAACCACACCGTAGGGTGATTTCTCCGAGATAGCCAAAGAGCGCGCCTGTCGCAACGATGAGACGATACTGCGCGCGGCTCCTCTGAACTCCATTTTCTCCATCTCATGAGAAAACCTCGGACCGGCCATCGCCGCAATAATTCCGATTATCACGACCGAAGTCATCAATTCTATAAGTGTCACCCCGCGCTGATTAATGATACGCCCGCACAGCGCCGGTAAACGCAAAGCAGCTCCGAAGCCGGATTCTTGTAACTTGTTACATCGCATAGAGGAACCTTTCAGTATCTTGTCGCTCTTGACTTTACTTTCAATCAATACTTTCAATCAACACTTCCAATCAGCGTCTCTGCCGGGGCTCTTCACAAACACGGCCCACCGATCTGGACACACGCATAAACCATGCCTCAAAGTCTTCTTAGTTGCCCCCGGGCGCCAATTGATGATTCGCCGGTCACGTATCGAATCTATCTCATTGCATTTCAAGCAATTAACGTAAACGACATGGAGCGCTCCGTCATTTCCGGCGCGACTTGTTACGCCACAGAACAAACTCATATCAGCTACCGTTATAGGAATTGCGCCATAGTTATGGCGCGGATTCAATGCTTTTGTCGTTTTGGCCGTTTCACTGCGGGACAAAATCGCAGGACATTGGTGTAAGACAATGCTGTGAGACATTGCTGTGAGACAATGAAGATGAAACGTTGGCGGTAGTTATTGAGTTGAGCTACTCTTCTCACGTACATTGCGTATCAGGGCTGAGGCGCTTGATACTTTGGCGTTTCCAGTCGGGACAGTCAATCACAGATTTTCCTATGCATTCCCGCATAGTTCTATTATATTGCGTAAGCGGCGGCGGCAAGCCTGCAAGACGCAGGAAGTTGACACTAAGACGACACGAATACAACACCGACACGCTAACGCCGCAAGCCCCCCACTGTCGGTGATATTCTTTCGGAGATATTGTTTTCGAAGATATTGTTTTCGGAGATACCTGTACTTCGCCCCGCTCCGCTTTCTTTGTCCGACGCTCTTCAGTGAAGATGGCTATGAGCCAGTGGAGTCGGCTGCGGATAGCGCAAGAAAATTTCAAGTGAGACGACAGTATATAATACGAACATGTAGGCACAGACTGTTGTCTTGTCACAGGGGGAATGTCATAGCAGGTAACACGTGTGGACATTCCGCTGAGGATTATCGCAACACATTCATAGGACCGAATACAGATGGAATCAACTAAGTTCAAACCGCGGAAAACGTTCAACTTGCATCGTTCACAGGTGGCAATTGTTTCAGTTGTCATGTCACTACTGGCGACGACTGCGCTCCATGCGCAGCCCTCATCCGCCGGAAAAACCGGAGCGCATCAGTCCAGCAGGTTGGCTGAGTTCTCGAGAAAATATCTGACTGCTACACCTGTGGAGCTTGCGAAGGCGGAGACAGTTGTTTCATCGAAAGCGCGCGCCTATCTCTCCGCAAGAGAATCCACAAAGGGTTCGGCGCTTTTTTGGGTATTCTTCGCAGATAAGGGTCCTTCTGCCGCTACAATGCTCCGTGAAGCTCCGGAAACCTTCCCTACTCTGCAGAAATCATTAAAACGCCGCGCAAAAATCGGCATGGACAAAGTTGTTTTCGCTGATTTGCCGGTCTATCAGGACTACATTTCAAGTATTGAAGATCTGGGTGTAACACTCAAACGCTCATCACGGTGGCTCAACGCCGCAGTCTTCAAATCCGCGTCTGCACAGACAGTTTCGCTATTGCTCGACCGCATCGCTTCTTTGCCGTTTGTCATTGAAATCAAACCAGCGCTAACTTTCGTCCGCAAGGACGAGGCGATACAATCCGGAACTTCTCAGGATGGCTCTCAGGTTCCGGGTGGCTCTCCGCTCTATCGGGTTGAAAGCCAGCTCAACTATGGCTCTTCGTTTCAGCAAATCACGCAGATTAAAGCCGATGTGGGTCATCAGCGAGGATTCAAAGGCCAGGGCGTCACGCTCGCCATGCTTGACACCGGCTTCCGCAAGAGCCATCAGGCCTTCGCTATCGCTTTTGCCGAAGGACGTGTGCTTGCAGAGCATGATTTTGTCTTCGGTGACGGCAATACAGCCAATGAGGTCGGCGACGTCGCAAGCCAGTGGAGTCATGGCACATTGACCTGGTCAACCGCCGGCGGACAAGTCGACGGGACACTCTATGGGCCTGCGTATGGAGCAAACTTTTTGCTGGCCAAGACTGAAGATGTCAGGTCGGAAACGATTCAGGAGGAGTTTAACTGGGTCGCGGCTGTTGAGTGGGCGGACTCTCTCGGAGCCGATGTCATCTCAAGTTCATTGGGCTATATTGACTGGTACACATTTGCAGATCTCGACGGCGCCACGGCGGTGACAACTGTCGAAGCAAACATGGCCGCCGGTCTGGGTATTGTGGTTAGTGATGCGATGGGTAATTCCGGGCCTTCACCCAGCACATTAATCGCCCCGGCGGATGCGCATGATATCCTGTCTGTTGGAGCTGTCGACAACTCCGGAACAATTGCCGGATTTTCATCACGCGGTCCGACTGCCGACGGTCGTATTAAACCTGATGTGTGTGCGAGAGGCGTGTCGACCTGGTGCGCAAGCTCCGGCAGTGATGTCCAGTATACCACCGCCAGCGGGACATCGCTGTCCACCCCGCTTGTGGCCGGGGCCGCGGCGCAGATTATTTCCGCCAAGCCAACGTTCCCACCGGTCTTGATTATTCGTTCAATGAAAGAAACCGCTTCACGGGCGCAGATACCTGACAATGACTACGGCTGGGGAATCATAGATGTCGAGGCCGCTCTGGATTGGGGAGTGAACTTCACTGCTAACGGTTCAGCGACCAGTCTCATATTCCCCGACCTGCCTGCGTCAGTAACCTTCGCAGACAATTCAGATATTACGGCCACCGATTGGACATGGGACTTCGGTGACTCACAGGGCGCTTCGGGCTCACCCTCGGCGGTTCACACCTATGACACAACCGGCCTTTACAATGTCTCACTGACAATTCAGTCTTCGTATGGGTCTTTCTCAAAAACCCAATCCGGATTTGTGCTGGTTACCGCAGACACAGTGGAATTTGTTTCGGATTCCGCCTATGCCGGCGCTTCGTTTGCCGTCAGTGTGAATGTGACAAATACACAGCCGTTGCAAAGCATTGAGATACCATTTTCCTACGCTGATCCACTTGTAGCTTCCTATGATTCGGCGACTGTCGGGTCGCGGACGGTAGCCTTCCTGCCACCGGCAGAAACGGCAGTTGACCCGTTCAACAAAACCGTGGCGCTCAGACTGACAAACTCCGGGGCGCCACTTGATCCGGGGACAGGTGAGGTAATGAAGCTGTATTTCACTCTGGACCCATTGGCCCTCGGAGGCCAAAGCGGATCTGTTGACAGCGCCACTATCGGCGGCTCACCGCTACAACTGACCGCTCCGGCGGCGTCATATCCACCGCGTTTTACCCCGGCGACGGTCTCAACAAAGTTTGTGCTTCGCGGTGACGCCGACAACAGCGGGACAATTAACATCGGCGATGTCACATACTTGATTGCCCGGATATTCACCGGTGGCCCGGCGCCGGTTACCGTGCAAGCCGGAGACGCTGACGCGGACCAGAAAGTAAATCTAACTGACCCGGTCTACCTTATCGCGTTTATCTTCAGTGGTGGCCCGCCGCCACCGAATCCGTAGACAGAGAAGCAACCGGGACATAGCTATGGAGTAGCTTGGGCGGAGCTATTCTGCCGCACAATCGCTCTCAAGTTTGAGCAACATGCGTTTCATCGGCAATCCACCGCCATAGCCACCGAGGCCGACGCTGGCCACGACTCTGTGGCATGGAATCACAAATGGCAGGGGATTAGTCGCATTGGCTGTCCCGACCGCGCGGGCGGCTTTCGGCGAACCAATCTTTCGGGCAATTTCGCCGTAGGTGCGAGTTTCACCGTAGGGAATCTTCAGGACACCATCAAGCAGCGCCTTGCGATAGAAACCGTTCTTGCGCAAATCGAGCTTGAAATCGAACTTCTTTCGCTCTCCACGAAAGTATTCATTCAGTTGTCTTGCCGCCTTCCGATTCTCCTTTCCCCCACGACGTAATTCCACGCTCGCAGAATAAGATTCCAGAATATCGACCGGATCGACTGTTTTCCCGGGCAATGATATCTGACAAACACCCGCGTCTGTCTCAAGGAGTTCAATCAGACCGAGTGGCGAGATAAACGAATCTTTCCAGAACACTTCTGCGACTTGTTTCTCTTTTGAATTCGTTCTTGAATTCTCTCCTGATTTCGTTCTCGATTTCTCTCTGTTTTTCATAAGTCTCTCCTTCTCCTGCTAACAGTAGAGAACAAGTGAATGGCTGTCAATCACATTCTTCCTGCGCTAAGACTGGGCTGTCAACAAGCGCTCAAATCAGTAATCCCTCAGGCGAAGGCCCGCCAGAGGTAGAGTGTGAATAGAGAACGATAAGGGCGATACCGCTCCCCGAAATCACTGATTTCGCTGTCATCCGGCTGATGGCCTAACAGTTTTGGCGACTTCCGCAGAGCAGTTCGGCAAACTGCCGTAAATTGTCAATGCGGCTGAGACCGTGTTGGGTGGCCAGCTCTGCTTCTGAGCCAAATTCACTTTGTACAACCACGACCGGTATACGCGCGGCCTGAGCGGCAAGCACATCATTGATAGTGTCGCCAACAACAACGGCGCTTTCCCTCTCTGCGCCAAGGCGCTCAAGCGCCAGCAGAAAGATATCCGGCTCCGGTTTGGGCGCCGCCTCGTCTCCCCCGACAATTGCATCTCCGCCGATGTACGCCTCAAGCGAAAACTTGTCCACAACACCGACAATGTGCTCACGAATCTTTGTTGAGCCGATTCCCATAGTGACATCCAACTCCTGTAACCGTTGCAGTGTTTCTCTGACATACGGCAAGAGCTTCGATGTTCGCACTATCACTTCCCGGGCGCGCTGTCGAAACAGCGGTCGAATCCGCTCATAGTTGGCGCCGGGGGCAAATTCGGCAAACATCTTGGGCAAAGGGCAACCGATAAACGGCTTAATCTCAGCCGTTTGGCGCTCCGGAAAGCCCAGAGCGCGCAGCACAAAGTTAGTCGTATCAACAATCCCAACGCTGGAGTCAATCAGGACACCGTCAAGGTCGAAGATCACTGTTTTGATTTCATCGTATTTAACTTTGTCGTTCTTGATGTTGACGTAGCGCAAGATGTTGTTCTTTCGATTTGAGTCATGTTTGATTCGCTACAGAACGCCCATACTCAGCGGGAATTCCAGCATTATTTCGGTCTAATCCGAAAGCACAAAAAAACTTGGCTGGCCGTCAAGCTGGCCATATATTTGCTCTAACAGTGGATGCGTCAATGGTCTGCGCGTATCGGCGCTGAAAGACCGACGCAACAGGAGACGCTATAAGACAATGGATTATATATGATTATCCCATGGATGTGAAACTAATTTCAACAATTGTGTGTAGTAGTATATGAAAACGCGTTCCTTCGGGTTACTGAAAGCCCCTGAAATGTGCAAGGAATTCAGACAAAGACAACTTAG
>CAZFAL010000041.1:0-1196 GCA_964516945.1 uncultured Ignavibacteriales bacterium | reverse complement strand
GGACAAAGAATAGGAGTCTCATGAAACGGTTTACACTCCAGCTAACAGCAATAACGGCATTCGCAATCGGCCTCATCTGGTTTGCAGGCAAAGGCGAAGCTATCCAGGCGCAACAGTCTGCAAGAGTTTCCAGCGCTGACATGTTCGCAGCGGAAACTCTGCATATCGATGTCGATGAGTTGCGGGGTGGAAAAGCCGACACAGAAAAGAACGAATCGCGCAAGTTAGACAATGTCTTAACCGGAGCGAGAAAGCTGTCCAATGTGATGATGGATATTCGCAATCGTTACATGGACGAAGTTGACGTTTCAGATCTCGTGGACGCCGGTATCCGGGGCATGCTGCAAAACCTTGACCGCTATTCTATCCTGATGAAAACTGAGTCCTACAACAATCTGATGGAGCATACCTCCGGCAGATATCAGGGAGTCGGTATGCAGATTGATTCGCGGAACGATTACATTGTGATAGTCGCTCCGCTGGAAGGTGGTCCGTCGGAAAAGCTCGGATTGCGCGCCGGCGATGTTATCAAGAAAATCGAGGACAAATCTACATATAAGATGAAAACCTCTGACGCCTCCAAGTTGATGCGTGGCAAAGCAGGCACAGAAATCAAAGTCTCTATTGAACGCGAAGGTGTGCCGGACCTACTGGACTTCACAATCAAACGTGATTTTATCACCCTCCATTCTGTTAACTACGCCGGAAAGATTCCCGGAACAAATGTGGGTTATATGCGCCTCTCGGCTTTCGCTTCGAATAGCAAGTCAGAACTGAAAGCCGCAATCGAAAAGCTCAAAGCACAGAATGTGGATGGCCTTGTGTTCGACCTGCGTTCAAATGGCGGCGGTTTGCTTGACCAGGCGGTTTCGATTTCCGAACTGTTCCTGCCGAAAAACAGTCTGATAGTCTACACACAGGGACGCGATGAGTCCTCACGTAGATCATTCTACTCACGCCGGGAACCGATATTCCCCGACAAACCGTTGATTGTGCTGGATGAGCATGGTCCCGCACCGGCTCCGGAAATTATCTCCGGCGCCCTGAAGGACCATGACCGGGCACTCGCACGCGCAAACACAACACTTGGTAAGGGTCTAATCCACCCGATGTTGGCTTTCGAAGAAAATCAAACCAAGCATTTGAAACTGACGACCGCGCTGCCGTCCGTATGGAAGTCGAAGCGATACCGGTCG
>CAZFAL010000040.1:17267-19632 GCA_964516945.1 uncultured Ignavibacteriales bacterium | reverse complement strand
AGATAGCAAGTTGATGAAACAGAACTAAAAAGATATTCTGTAAAACTAAGCCATCGAAATAGCCACCCTTATACGGATTACCGACACCGACACCGCCGACTTCTGAAAATGTCACGCTCAGCGCCAGAACAAACACTGCGATGGCGATAAACCATTTGAAGGGCTGTGAAACCGGCTCGTCGGCCGTGCGAATCTGAATCTGTCTGTATCGTCTATTCATTTTTCTGTCTCCTTCTTCCGGGATGTGCTATCGCAAAGGTCATGCCGAACCGGCGTTTCTGCAATTATTTCCGCAAGCGACTGATACATAACGGCTTAGCGTTTATAGCTATTCTCTCCGCGCTGTAAGCGCCTGACACGCTCATGCGCTGTGTGCGCAGTTTTGCACAGCACATTCGCAAAAGTAATCCGCAATAATCAACACAAAGAACAGGTCCGGCTCCGGCCCCGGTGAACGGGAAAGCAGACACGCCGCTACAACTTCAGTGGTATTTTTGCGCGCTCTGCATTTATAGAGATGACAATGAAACCATCAGCGAAACCATCAGCAGGAGCAAACTGCTTGAAACAACCCGTGTCCCATAGTAAAGCAACCACGAGACTGAATGAAAACGTCACAGCGCCGTTCAGTGAGAGCGTATCCAACGCATCAATGCTCAATGAGTCAATACTCAATGATTCAATACTCACACCTGCGCAAATTGCCGACGGCGAAACTACGCATGCTGATAACAAACCAATTGAAGCCGCTGAGTTTATCGAAATCATCAACAGTGTCATAGAGCCACCAAAACCGCTTGGCGCCGATGATGTCTTTGTGCGTGCGCTGGCGTTGGTGTCCGATGCGCGCAATCAACACGGCGGTAGGTTTCCGGTCGCAGAGTTACAACGTGTGGCGGAGTTGGTGATAGACACGCCGGTTCTTGTCGGACATCGCAAAGACCGCCTGCCAATCGCGCGTATTTTCCGGGCTGAGCTGGTTCAGCAAGACGGTCTTCATTGGGTAAAGGCCTGGATGTACTGGCTCAAAGAGGCGGACGGCGCCGGGACACTGCAGGCAAATATTGACGGCGGCGTCTACAAGGATTGCTCGCTCGGTTTTACTTTTGCCCGCGCTGAATGTTCGGTGTGCCAAGGGGACATTCGTTTCTGTGGGCATACACCTGTGCGACTGGGAATTGATCCGCCGGGTGATGATCCGGATTTCGATGACACGAGGGATGTCTTCTTCTATTATCGCGATGTTCAGCGGACGCTTGAGGTTTCACTCGTCTATCGCGGCGCTAATCCGGGCGCCAGAGTTGGAGTCGGCCTGATTCATGACGCTGACAGAACAGATTTGCCCGCCAATACTGAAAGCCCCGGCGACTGGCTGGAGCAACTGCAAATAGAACGAGTAGTCGCGCTAACTGATGACAGCGTCAGCAGTGAATCCGCTGAGGCCGTGTTGCGATATCCACTGCTCGACGGTCTCCCGCTTCTCGTTGGTCGACACAACGGACAGACACTTGTTCTACGCGACGACGGTTCACCGGCTCCGAAGAAACTGTGTTCAATTATTACGGCGCTTTGTCACTTTGACTCACTCGACAGTGACGCAGACTTTTTGTTCTATGCGCGCCTTGTGGGGATGCGGGGTAAGAGCAAGCGCAGTTGCCGTGAACTGATTCGGTTTCTCGCAGAGGACAAAGGCCCTGTGCGTTCACTGAAACTCCGCGCCCTGGCGCTCCTGCGTCACAATCAGGACTGGCTCACTGAAGAGAATCTGCATGATTTTCAGGACATCCTTCAAGAGCTGTGCTCAGACAATCGCGCGCTCTCCAGTGTGCGGCCGGGAATAACCGGGCAGTCACATGGAAGTGACTCAGAAACATTATGGTGTCAGGCAAACGGACAGTTTCGTCTTATTCGTCAGCGACTTCATCCGATTATTCACGCACAATCTGCCGGCGACAGCAAACTGACTGTCCCGGTTATGCGCGACGAAGACACCGATGCTGAGCAACTGGAAGTGTCACTAACGAAATCATGCGCAGTCACCAAAGCAGGGACTGTCACTCTGGCCTTCGACAACGTCATTGCTGACGCTCCGACGCTCAAACTCGTGAATCCACGAATCATTGCCAGCCCGGGCGCCTACCATGCGCCGGAAACATTAAGCGTGCCCGTCCGGACCGTGCTTGCAAAACGCTCACTGCTTCAGCCGATGTCTGAAGGAGTCATCACACTCTTGCCCGGTGACGCCGATTCTTCTTTCGCGAATTTGCACTCAGCGCGCGCGCGCGTGATACGCATCAACAGCAGGAATGGAATCAGGTATGGACTGCTTCGGCACGGTGACGCTCAAAGAGGAGCGCGCAGATGA
>CAZFAL010000040.1:0-17167 GCA_964516945.1 uncultured Ignavibacteriales bacterium | reverse complement strand
AATCAGGTATGGACTGCTTCGGCACGGTGACGCTCAAAGAGGAGCGCGCAGATGAGCGAGACAGCGCAAATTCAACGTAACGATATTCGTGTACGCGATCATCTGTTCAAGATTCTGATGGCGGTGATTGCCGGGCTGACTGCGTACTTCCTTACTATTCAGGATCTGAAAACGGCAATCGCCGACAAAGCGCCTCGCGAGCGAGTGCAACAGATGGACACCCGGCTCGGGCGGGTCGAAACGGCGCAGAACGAGTCCCGGATAACAACCGCCGAATTCCACACGTTCCGTCGGGAAGTCATTGAGCGTTTGGCGAGAATCGAATCACTACTTGAACAGAACGAAGGGAAATAGTAACAGTGAGTGAGTTAAACAATCTGAACGCTTGCCGTGACGCGTTGGAGAATGCCGGAAATGCTGTCACGGAGACACTCGAAGGCGCCAGCGACGATCTTGATCTCATGGCGCTCAGCGAACGACTACATGAGGCGCATGACCTGCTCGGCGCTCTAACCGCGCCGGTTGAAGAGATGCAAGCGGAGATAGCGGTTCTCAAAGCGGATATTGTCGGACGGGTACTCTCAATGACACGCGCCATACACGTCGCTCTTGATAAGGATGGCGTGGCAGATGAAGCGCTCCTTCAGAAACAAGTAACAGCGGCTTCTGCAGAAGAGCTGTTACACATCTACCGTCAGGCGTGTGTTCGGTTTCGCGATACATTCCCCGGCAATACGCGGTATCTCAACGCCGCTTCAGCGCCGCTCAAAGACTGGAGCGATTTCAAGATTGTATGATTCATCAGCAAAGAAGAGACAAAGACAAGAGCAGACGCAGGATTCGGAACAACCACGGGGGAGCGCTCTCCGCGCTCCCGGTTCCAGAGCGGGGAAGTGAGCGCCCCGGACAGGTTGCATCCGCAGCGCTCCGCGCCGCAATATCCTGACAGAACACAACAAACACAAAACAAGAAACAAAAAACAAGAAACACAACACAGAAGACAACAAAGGAAGAATTAGATGGCTATTCGACCACAACGTTTAGAAACAATTGCGCCGGTGATTGCGTCATTTTCGATTTCGCAAACAGCCGGTATTGATGATCTCAAGGACGCAGACATTGGCAAAGCTGTGACTATTTCAGCCAACAGTACTGTCTCGCCCTGCGCCGACGGTGACATTGTCCTTGGAAAACTGTTGGCGCTCACACTCACAGACACCGATGACGGTCAGCGGGTTGCCTCGGTGCAAATTGGCGGCATCTGTCGTCTGACCACGGCGACGACTACGCCGGTAGTCGGTGATCGCGTCCTCGGCGCCGTCGGTGGAGCGGTCAAACAGGCCCCTGCGCTGATAGGCAATGATCCCGCCGGAGGAAATGTTGCGCGAGGAACAGTCCTCGATGTCAACGGTACGACCGATTGCCTGGTCCTGCTCAATTAGTTCAACTGGAAAACAAGGAATAACACTATATGAATTTTGACGAATTTATCAGCTCCGGCGCATTTACCGCGCTTAAAGATGATCCGACGGACCGTCCGCACATCGGCGCAGTGGATTTCACACGCGCGAAAGACCTCACTATTACACGTGAGACATATCTCGAAGCCGAATCGCACGGCCTGACACTCAGTGAGTTGCTCGAGACACCGGATTATGATCCGTCACCGACCGGTTCGGCGTTGGACGCCTTCGAACGTCAACTGGCTCTGGCCGGAATCCGTATCGGCGGCAAACGTCCGTCCACGGTGGAAGCGTTCCTGCAAGCCTCACCGACACTCATGCCCGAGTTTATGCTCAGAGAAATCCGGCGCGGGATGGCGATGCGACCGGAACTGGAGTCGCTTCTTTCCGGCACAACAACGGTCGCCAGCAATCGCTACACCCCGTTCTTCATTGACACTTCAGCCAAAGATGTCTTCTCACTGCGACCGATTGGTGACGGCGCCGATGTGCCACAATTGATTGTCACCGAACAACAGCACGCTGTCAATGTGCCGGATTATGGTCTGGCGTTGAAAGCCAGCTACAAGGCGTTGCGTTATCGCACAACCGCACAGTTTCGCGTCCTGCTCTGGTTTGTCGGCTTTCGTTTGCAAACCGACAAAATCGGCCTGCTTGTGAACACTATTATCAACGGCGACGGCAACAGCAATCCGGTCACTTCAATCAACTCCGCAAGTACAGGTGTGTTGACATACAACGACCTGGTGACACTCTGGTCGCAGTTTGATTCTTTTGAGATGAATGCGCTCATCTGTGATGTCAACAACATGAAGACAATTCTGACCCTGCCGGAATTCAAAGACCCGTTGGCCGGGTTCAAATTCCAAAACAGAGGCGAAGTGTTCTCACCGCTGGGCGCCACGCTCATTCGCTCTGATGCAACGCCGTCGGACATCATAATCGGTGTCGATACGCGCTTCGCAATTGAGCAGGTGATTACGCAACCTCTGATGGTCGAATTTGACAAAGTCATTGAACAGCGCTTCGAAGAAGCTGTGATTTCTGAATCCGTGGCCTTTGCCAAAGTGATTCCCGAAGCCGCAGCGGCGCTGGACACAGTGTTCTAAACACAGTGTTCTAACGCACAGAACGTCAATAGCGACTTAGAGCCAGTCAAACCGGGGAGAGGGTACATGTTACCCGTGATACCTGTCGATGGAGACAAATCTTCTGACATCCTGCTCCTACCTCCGAATCCTCTCCCCGGCGCGACTCGCAATCAAATGTCAGAGCAGATAACAGAGCAAACAACACATAACTGTCCATCGTCAGACTGAACGAAGCATTCAATACACTAAAGAATATCGCACATGCAAAATGAACTCATAACAACATCAACCGCCGGAAGTCCACTGGGAAACAGTCCCGGCAGAAAACTCCTGCGCGTCCCTGACGGCTCCTACGCCAACCGGCTGGTACTGCTTTATCAGGATACACCCGGATCAATCAGTCTGCGTTACGCCGATGCGCCCTATACAACCTGGTCCGTCGCGCAGAGTGTCGCAACTGATGCGGCGGATTCCGCTTTTGATTGTATGCTTGACGTCAACGGCGATATCCTGCTGGCCTACACAGCCGCAACAACATTCGATTTGCAATTCAAACGTTTGACATTCTCTTCAGGCGTCTGGACTGCTGGCGCAGTAGTCACTGTTTACAATGTAGACGATTGTTATTTCCCGTCCATCATCGCTGAGCCGACCGGACGCATCTGGATGTCTTACACACGTGTTGCCTCCGGTTCATCATACATCAACGCAATCAGGTCTGATGACGCAGGAGCTACGTGGGGCATCGGCGCCGGTGAGGAACTCGCCGGACCGGATTCCTCGGCTTATAGTCAGATTGTTATCGCTGATGGCCAACTCTATGTTTTCTACACCCTCGGCGGGACAAAACTCGCTCAGCGGAACAAGCTGTTCGTTGTTGCAACATATGGTAGTGAGGTCTCGTTGGCCTCCGGCTCCGGATTCGATGAACACTTCCATGCCGCAGTTGGGGGGGACAATCGTCTTGGTGTCGCCTTTGATGACGGCGCCATGCGCTATCGGGAGTTTGACGGCTCACAATGGGCGACTGTACAGACACTTGATTCCTCCGGAGGTGAGTATCCGCGTGTAGTATTCACCGACAACAACCCCTCTGTTGTCTATTTGCAGAGCTTCGGCACAAATCAAGTGCGCCTGTTGCAAACGACACGTCAGGGCGGGGCTTTTCAGGCCGCAACCGATGTTCTACAGCAATGGAAACAACTTGAAGCAGTGGCGTTGTTCTCACAAAGCGCCGGGACATACGCCGACCTGACTACCGAAGCCGGTTCCAGCGCCACCGGTGATGTGTTTCATCCGACATCAAACGCTACGCTGGCGGCTGTCGGTGATGCCATCTACTTCGGCCATAGTGTACAATTCAATTATCTCAAAGCGATTCTGGCGACCGCCGGAGTCGGCGGCGCTGTTGACTGGCAATATTTTGACGGCGCCGGGTGGGTGACATTCACACCGTCCAATGGGGCCTGGGACCTGGAGACAACCTCGCGTGAACTTCTGCTCTGGAACGACAGCGCCGCGATGCCGGCTGACTGGCAAATGACAGCAGTCAATGGTGTGACTCTGTTCTATGTGCGCGCCATAGCCAACAATGGCTTTACCACCAATCCGGTCGCATCACAACTGACCGCCATTGCAAACCTGAGTCAATTTGTCAGCGAAGGGTAGGATGTGATGTCATACACAACAATCGAACTCGTGCAGAAGCATGTCATCGCCCCGGCCTCAGGTGAAACCAATACTATCACTGTTGAGGTTGCTGTCTCCGGAAGCGTCTGGAGCGAGTTGAATTCCGGCGTTGTCAAAGCCGGGAGTGCGCTTGTCACCGCCCTCAAGAGTGTCGCGCCGCAATCTGAAGAACTGGTGTTCAACAATTCTCAGGCGCAGAGCTTATTGGCGCCAATTGCAAACGGAAGTGTCACCATTGCCAGCGATTCATCACTCGGCATAACGTACAGCGAAAACACAGATTACACTGTTGACCATCAAACCGGCGCGATTACCGCCGTTGCCGGAGGAGCCCTGCCGGCCAATGCCACCGCGCATCTCTGGTATCTCCCGCTGACATCCTATTCAGAGGGCGTTGATTTTGAAATAGACTACGCGCTCGGCCGCATTCGACGGATAGCAGGCGGAGCGCTCGTAAGCGGCCAAACCGTCAGTGTCACCCTCACGCCCTCGACACAGGGGCTGGACACAGCAGTCTTCACGGAAGCCGTCAATGAAGCCAATCAACAGGTCTCAGCGGCTGTCGATCCAAATCAGGACTTCGGCGCAGACCTCAATTTGCAATCTGCGGCAACATATCTGGCCGCCGGAATTGTTTGTCGTGTCGCCGGGACTCTGGCGTTAGCGGCGACTGCTGACAAGAAAGCCGCGACCATGTGGCTCGAACTGGCGGCGAGTTTCCGTCAGGACGGCGCCACGGCCTTAGATAGGTTCCGTCCGCCACGCAAAGGGCTCAGTTCACCGCAGAATGCATAACTGTCACACAGGTTCAACGCGAACAGAAACAGGAGAACAATGAGCACATTAGCATATCTACGCGGCAGGCGCATCTGGTTTGTCCCCGGTGTTGTCGTCTGGGGCGCCTCATCCGGAACAGAGTTGTCATTTGTCACAGTCAATATCGCCGAAGGCCAGCGCCAAATTTATCACACAACGGCGTCAATCGGTGGCTCACAACAGCAAATTTCTTTTAACGCCTTGGTTGACCATCGTGGGAATAATCTCCCGCTGACTATCAACAGTCCGAAAGTCATTCCGCTGGCTAAGAGTGACGCGAATGTCTTCATCGTCGGCAGGGAGTTTGCCAGCGGATTTGTGATTTCACGCGATAGCACAGCGACAACGCCGGTGACAACTGACTTACTCATCATGGAGTTGGATTAGTACGTGACACAAAGCAAGAATACTGAAAAGCAGAATACTGAAAACGAGAAGCGCCGCGACACACCTGATGATATGACTATCATCAACGAACTCATCGGCGCCATGTATCAGGATATGCAGGACAAGAAAGGACGGTTCAAAGTTATGGAGCTCTTACGAGCGCTTGAATTCAAACGCAAAATAGCGCCACCCGATGACCGGGAGGGCGAGTTTTGGAATATGATTGATGAAATCCGGACGCGGGAACTGAATCACAGTGGCAACGCTACGACTGAGGAAGTTCCGTCGACCCGGTCAGGAAAAGCGTCAGGCAAAGAAACGAAGCGTCAGGTGTTACGAAAATGAGTAAGCGGAAATGGTTGTCAGCTCCGGTAGCTGTACTGGTCACGCTGTGTATAGGGCTTGCGCCGTGTCAACCCGTGTGCGCCGACGTATGTTTCGGCTGTCGTGAATTTGTCACGAACCCGGACAGTGCCAGCCTCTGGCTGCGTGACGGTGATCCGCGTGAATCCAGCCCTACGCAAAAACGTGGCACAATCACTTCATTGAAGTTCGGCAGTGAGCTGTCCGGCTCGTATCATCTTGTCTATATCGATACTTTGGTGTTTAACGGAGACACCACGGCTGACGGGTTTGGTGTCCCGCTAAACGATTCAGTTGTTGCCTGCACGCTCTGGATAACTCCGACAGCGCTGTACTTTGAGGGGACGGACACTGTCGCCTATGATCTTTACTCGATTGATCAGCCCTGGAATGAAGATGATGTTGACGCTGTCTCGTGGAACAATCGCACAAACGGTGTTGCGTGGGCGCAGGCGGGTGTCACCGGAACAAGCAAAGTCGGCTATTCTGTCCGGATGGTTCGTCAGGATGCGAATTCCTACAAATGGTTCACCGAAGTCAACAATACCCTGACTCTCTGGGACAGTGTCCTGATAGCGAGCGGCGACAGTGTGCCGGTCCCCGTCCCGGTTGAGCTTGCAAACGCTATACACAGAGGAGTCACGTATGGCGTTGTTCTCAAACTGGACACACTCGCCAGTGTCGCAGGAATCAATCACACATTCGGCGCATCAGAGAACGCCACAGTTGCAAGGCGGCCGCAGTTTCAATGGGTCTCAACCACCGGTACTAATCTCAAAGTCATTCTCGTTGATAATGACACGACTGCAGTTGGAGCTGATTCATTGATCTTCAATTATATTCGTGACTCACTACCAACATTTGACGGTGGCAAATTCATTCCGGAGTGGATGGATGACTTGCAGGCGCGGAACTACTCACAAGCCCAATGGGATTCAATCGCTCCGGTGGTTGTTATCTGGACCGCCAGTAGTTTCGGGGGCTATGACATGCAGACTATAACACTGCCGGTCATCACGTTCAATCGCTTTCAACAGGACAACTACGGACTCGGTAGTGGAGTCGGAGCCGCGAGCGCCGGCGCGACGCTTTTGCGTAACGGTGAAAGCTGGCTCACCGCGCCACTGGCCGGTGACACAATCTTTCCGGTTTACAACGCCAACCTGTCATTTGGGGAAAGTATCGGCGCATCGCAGGGCGATTTACAGACATTGATAGTGTCACTCTCGTCATCCGGTCCGGACACGGCGGTTGTAGTCATTGTCGATTCTGCGGGTCTTCTGAACGACGGCGTTTCAACAGCGCCGAATCGTCGCGTATTTTCCGGGATAACAAATCCGAATCTTTGGACATGGTCGCATGCCTGGGACGTAGTTTTCAAGCGACTGTTCTATTTCGCCGTCAACGACACAACGAACAGAGCGGTGCGCAACCAAATTCGTATCGCCGATCACTTTCTGCAATCAACATGGTTTGAAATCGGTGCCTGCAATATGGCGACTGTCACCGCCGGTAACACTATCCGTCCGGGATACGACAATGCGCAGCATGTCGGCGGCCTTCTGCGTTATGATTCACTGCTGTCCTATATCGGTGTCGCGCCCGCCGGTTCAACAATTGTTATTGACTCAGTAGATTTTGACATGTTTCTCACCTCAACCAACGCTTACAACATTCAAGGGGGAGATTCAACATTTGATTTCCGTTTGTATGTCACACGCCTGCGCAGGCAGGTGGCGTTCAATCAGGGAACATCAAACTACGACGGCTCAAGCTGCGGCGCCTCCGATACCGCCGACGTCACTAATCACTGGGTTAATCGCTTCAGCCCGGCATATCCGTCTGTCTCCCGCAATCTCTGGAGCGCACAGTTTGGTTCAGCGCTGACAGATTCGGCCTGGTCAATGGAGGCGGCGCGCGATACAGCTAAGGATATTTACCCCTGGGCGCTGTCAGATACAATTCGCGCCAATGTCACAACAACACCGCCGGGAAGCTGGACAGACTTTCCGATAGAGTCTTTCTGGTTTCAGGATATCGTTGACGGCGCCACAAATCCGGGGTTTGCCATCGGGCAGGATACTATCTACGACACAAGTAATTGCGAACTGAATTACCGCGGTCCACTTTCTCTGCCTGTCACTGACAATGCGCCACGATTGACACTCTGGTGGAGTTATATCCCGCAGGGAGCGCCACAAACAAAAAGTACTCGCCGTAGAAGAGTAATCCAGCAAACCGCACAAGTGAACAATGACATCATGCGCTCGTTTGGCTTCACATATCAGGGGAGAGGTCGCTGGCTGGGGTCTGTTGACAGTGAAGGGAGCGCGCCCGAGTTGGCGCTGGAAATCATTGATTATCACGATAGGTTTGATGTCAACGCCGACTCAGCGCTCGATGAACAGGATGCGCTCGCGTTGGTTCGCGCGCTGATAGGCAAAGAGACGATTGAAACAATACAGTTTGTGAATGACAAATAACAAGAGTGGAGTAGCTAATGACCTTACAAATGAGCGCCGAACAGCTCACACAACGAACGCAATTCTTACAGAGCAAACGATGGCTCGTGATAATCATCCTACTCTCTGTTGGATTCTCTGTTGGATTGTGGTCCGGTTCAGCGTCGGCGCAGATTCTCAACAACTCAAGCGTCAATGAGTCATCCGAAGACAGTGTCACTGTCGCAATCCTCGCATTGGATTCGCTGGGCAATCCGTCATCTGCAGACTCGTTCTATGTCATGGTGTTTGGCGGCGGCAATTCCAACAGCGTTGTGTTCGCAGACAGTGGCTCTACCGGCATGGCGGGCCTCGACACCACCCGCGCCGGAGGGCTCACATACTATTACTATAGCAGAAAGACCGCCGACATTGACGGCGCCGGCTCACCCGGAAGTTATAGCGGCTTGTTGATTGCGAAATCAAGCGCATTGAATCTCTCAACTGTTTCGCGCTTCTCGTTTCAAATTGTCGGCTGGGAGCTGGATGATATCGGTGATTCTGCGGCGCTGGCGGCTGTCGAGGCCAAAGCTACACATGACACACTCGACGCCGGTTTTGGCTCACTAACGCCGGTGACCGTTGATTCCATTGCCGTCAACGCCATCACCGACACAGCAATTGCAAATCTGGCTGTTGATATCGACGAATTCCGCGGGACACTTGGCTCATCACAACTTGAAGCCGGCGTGATGGATTCCAATGCGCTTGTCAACTGGATTTGGAACACACCGGCGCTCAATCACACAGTCGCCGGGACATTCGGCTCCAATCTGGACAGCAAAGTGTCAAATATCAGCTCCGCCGGAGGGAGCGGAGCGTTTTCTGTGACCTTTGTCCTCTATGATTCCGGAGCCGGACAAACGCTTCCGGGCGCCGCTGTCTCAGTCAGGAGCGTAAACCAATCAGCGCTACTTGCAGTCGGCTCTGCTGATAATAGCGGAACAGTTTCCTTCAACCTCGACGCCGATTCGTTCATTGTTTCCGCGCAGTTGCTGGGCTATATCTTTCCGGCCTACGACACAGTTGTTATCGTCGGACCGATGACCGACACTATCGGCGCCGTGGCTTTCGACCCCGGAGCGCCCGCCTCGCCGAATCTTGTCCGCGCCTGGGGCTATCTGACAGACATCGCCGGAGTCCCCGATACCAATGCCACAGTCAGCGCGTTTCTCAGTGGCGGCGTGGCGCGCGCATCCGGGACTATTGTTTCACCATTCAGCCGCAGCGCCAAAACCGATTCGACGGGCTATTTCTTCCTTGATTTGCTACCTAATTCAACTCTCACACCGGACTCCACAACCTATGAATTCACAATCGTCCGTAGTGACGGAACAATTCTGCGCAAGAAACTTGCCGCGCCGGATTCAACGAGTTGGCGCCTGACATGGTAACTCACATATCATTACTCGAAACGAAAAACACAAAGGAGAAACACACATGCTGGCAATAGCAATTTTTGGAGATATCCTGAGTTTTGTCGCAGGAAACATCGGTTCGATTCTCGGAGGAGTCGGTTCGGCGGTGGTCGCAGTCGCCGGTTGGATTGGCGCAAAATATCTCGCGCCGTTCTTGAAAATCGGTAAGCGCAAACAGTACGCGCAATGGATAGCCGTGATTGCCGATGAAATCACTGATGAGCTTGTGCAAAAATATCCGGACAAGAAATGGCTGGAGCGCCTGAATGAAGCGGTGGACAAACTCGCCGAAATCTGTGGCATCAACAAGGATGTCAGCGGCAGAGCCGTCAATGCCGCCCTAGGACGCAAAGGACTGAACGCCGGTTAGGGGCTTGTTGAAGAAGTCCTTTATTGCAGTCATTGCGAGCGTTAGCGCGGCAATCCCGTCGAATCATAGCTGGGAGATTGCCACGTCGTCCGGCTGCCGCCGGACTCCTCGCAATGACGTACATGGTTTTCTCAACAAGCCGCTTGCACCGGGGTAACGTATCTGGTCACAGTTTTTTGCCTATGAAACCGGCGCTCTGCGAAAATCAAGACCCGACACAACAGCCGAAGGTTTTTCAACAAGCCCTTAAGCGTCCCCAACTCGATGCAATCCTTGTTTGCAAGCGATTTCAGACGCGGGCCAATGGCGAACAGCTTTAGCGCTTACATGCCGGTCGTACCGCAAACCGGGGCCGGACCACCGGAAAAAATCCGCGCTATATCATAAGTCACATCCGCAATGTTAAACATATTGTTTCCGTCAGAATCCGCCTCATCCTGACATACAGGAGCCGGGCCGGCGCTGAAAATCCTTGCAATACCAAACGTGACATCGCCAATGTTGAACATACCGTTGCCGTCAGCGTCACCACCGATTGCGCAACAACCTTGATTCTTCAATATCTGGCCGCGCAACTCGCCGTCTCCGGATGGGAATTGCAATGTATGCAGACTGATATACAACTCGTCGCGCATCATATCGATAATGTTGGCCTCAGACAAGTACCAGATCTCTTTGATCGGTGAATTCGCTTGAGTAAATCCAAAAGCGCTTGCGCCGACAACACATTCGGCGCCGGATTGAATGTCGCTGGCTGAGATACTGTCTGCCGGAATAGTGTGCGTGGCTGAGATATTTAATTGCCTGCCGCCCTTCTTGAGTCGCACAAAACCACTCGCTGAATGTCCACTGCCCGAACTAAGACAACCCTGCGCCTGGTCCGCGTCAATTGCAACGTCACAGGCCGGATAGTATCCTGTCAGCGACGTATCAGTAACACCGGGCGCCTGACCTCGGATCTCACCCGAAGAATTGCCCGGCGTCTCGATATCCACATAGACCTGACCGGCGACAAGTTGTTCGAACTCGGTGTCCGTGATTGACCAGGTGTCGCTGACAGGGCTAACCGCCGAAGGGAACGTACGCAGAACTGCCCCAGTAGCGCCCGGCAGTCCGAAGTGGATATGCCCGACACTGGCGCTATCCGGCGGGATGTCATGTTCAACATGGACAGACACCTGCGAACCGTCTCTGCTGAGCGTCATAATCCCGAAGCCCCGATGAGCTGTTGCGACTCCCGCCTGCGCTCCATCAAGAGAGAAAACAAACCGTATTTCTTCCTGTTGAATCTGTCCGCGAATCTCACCGTCAACGAAAATATTCGAATGCAGATTCAAATAGAGGTTCTTGGCAAACAGGTTGATCAAGTTCTGCTTTTCGATAGCCCATGTCGCATCCACGGGGCTGGCCGGGTTGAAAATAAAAAACTCAACCGGCCCCTCTCCCCCGACTGGCGCAGAATGAACATGCAACCCTGTGCCAAACGGAGGCTGAACATCATGGCACAGTCGAATGCGAAGTTGGGTTGCATCTGCGCTCAGTTCACAGAGCGCCACGCCGTTGCTTTGTGAGAACGTGCGTGGGAAGTTCGTCGTGTTGATTTGAGACTCATCCAGCGTGAAAGAGAATTTCCTGGCCTGCTGAACAATCTGCCCACGAAGCTCACCATTTGGATTGGTGTTAGTGTGGAGATTAATGTACAGGTTTCCGTCCAGCAAATCCTGCACATTGGTAGGAGTCAGTGTCCAGATGATGTCAAGCGGAGAACTCAGCGCTCCGAGGTTAAAGACAACAGGCCCGTCAACGCACGGCGCCGCATTGTGGATGTGCCCGGCAAGTATCTCTCCGGCTGAGATGTCATGCTCTACGTGAATCGACAATTGTGATGAATCGGCGCTGAGCACACAAATGGCAAAACCCGTTCTGTCGCTACCGGTCCCGGCGCAGGCGGACGCCTGATCAGCTTCCAGAGTGAAAGCGAATACGGTGGAATCTGCGGCCAGCGACGGCCGCCTGCAAACGCCAACAAGAGCGATGACAGTCAGAACACCGGCTATGAGCGTTGATGAAATGTCTCTCAGAGAAGAGCGGAATAGGCGGTTCTTCATTTCAGTTTCTCCGAATTGTGTTGCATAGTAGTATAATTCATTGTCTCAACTAACAGGATACCCAGAAACGCGAAAACGCTTCCGCAGGCGATGACATGGTAATCGTAGCGGCCGACCTGACGTATGCCGAAGACATACGCCATGTGTGAGGAAATTCTATTGCTTGCGCTTCAACGCGCCAAAATATACAATTCCCCTCCATTTTTAGCAAGAAGAAAAGTATCTTCATACATCCACATTTGTTCATGATTGTTTCTCATATAGTTGCCTCTTGGCTAAGAAGTGAAACAAAAAAAAGAGAGACAGGCGCCTGCCTGTCACTTTGAAAACTCGCATATCGTTGTCTCGCCTATTTCAACAGCGCCATCTTCCGTGTATGGACAAACTCACTGGCTCTTGAACACATATCAGTCAAAGCGGTCACACCGCGATATCTCAATAGTGTACCGTTTCGATTACTCTTGCTGAAATCTGGCTCTTAGCAAACTTGCGCCAAATCAACAAATCCTCTACCTTCGTCTTCGTAATTCGTGTGGAGCATTTCTCTCCATTTTTCTCTGTCTCTCACATCTCTAAGGAGTATTTCACACATGAAGACTATTCAGGCCTCATTGACCAACGGTGAAACGACTACGCTGGAAGGCGCCGGTCTTGAAGAATTACAAGCTTCTTTGCGAGGTTCCCTCCTCCTCGCAGGCGACCCCGGCTATGATGAAGCGCGGACTATCTGGAACGCCATGATTGACCGTAAGCCGGCGTTTATCGTTCAATGCTCCGGTGTCGCTGATGTCCGCACGGCGGTGCGCTTCGCGGCCAAACACAACCTCCTGACTTCTATCAAAGGCGGCGGGCATAATATCGCCGGCAAGGCCGTCTGTGACGGCGCGATGATGATTGACTTGTCCGGCATGAACAATGTCGCAATTGACCCGATTGCTAAGAGAGCGCATGTCGGACCGGGCGCCACACTCGGTGATGTTGACCATGAATCCCAGTCATTCGGGCTGGCCACTCCAACCGGTATCAACTCAACAACCGGTATCGCCGGTCTGACCCTCGGAGCAGGATTCGGTTGGATTTCCAGAAAGTATGGCTTAACGATTGATGCGCTCCGTGCGGCTGACGTTGTAACAGCCGACGGCAACCTGGTGCGCGCCAGTGAAAGTGAGAATCCTGATTTGTTTTGGGCATTGCGGGGTGGCGGCGGTAATTTCGGGGTCGTGACACGCTTTGAATATGAACTCTATCCTGTCGGTCCGGAAGTTCTCAGCGGCTTGATTGTCTTTCCGCAGAATGAAGCCCTGAGCATTCTGAAAGAATATCGGGAACTCATTCCAACCCTCAGTGATGACACATGCGTTTGGACTGTGCTCCGTCAGGCGCCGCCTTTGCCCTTCCTGCCGGAAAACGCCCATGGGACAGATGTGCTGGTTCTCGCAGTTTGTCACATCGGCGCTGACGACGAAGGCGAGCAGGTTCTCAACAAATTGCGCGGCTTTGGAAACGCTGTCGGTGAACATTTCGGCAAGAACCCGTTCAAAAACTGGCAACAGGCCTTCGACCCGCTACTGACCCCTGGCTCCAGAAACTACTGGAAATCGCATAACTTCGAAAAGCTGGAAGACAAGGCGCTGGAAACAGTGGTGGACTTCGCCGGTAAATTACCGTCCGGACAATGCGAGATATTTTTCGCGGCGCTCGGTGGCGCAATCAACCGTGTCCCCGCCGATGCAACGGCCTACAGCCATCGTTCGGCGAATTATGTGCTCAATGTCCACACACGTTGGGACGACGCGAGCGAGGACGACAAGTGTGTCAGTTGGGCGCGCGATTTTTTCAAGGCCACTGAGCCATTCGCTATGGGCGGGGTGTATATCAACTTCATGGCCGACGACGAAGACAGCAGAGTCTCCGCCGGGTTCGGCGACAACTACGACAAACTGGCAAAAGTCAAAGCCAAATACGACCCGCACAACTTGTTCCGGGTCAATCAGAATATCGTGCCGAAGGCGTAACCGTTAGTCGAAAATCGAAGAACGGTGTCACCTGTTTTGTCGGGTCTTGATTTTCGCGTTGCGACAGTTTCATAAAAAAGCTGTGACCCGACACGTTACCCCGGTACAAGCGTCAGGTCACACGCCAGCAAAAACCGCTGTCGCAAGTCCTGCCGCAACTCTAAATGACTTTTTCAACAAGTCCCTGCGCGGAATTGACAGAATCGGGGCGTCCTGCCTTGTCACACCTACGGTGCAACCTCGCAAGACCTGACACAACCCGGGTTGGTTCTGTTCAACAAGCGCCTAAGCCGTCTGTAAACGAAACACCCCCGGCGTTACAGATCGCCGGGGGTGTTTTTTCCATGCTATACCTTGTACTGATTCAAGCTACTTCAGTAACACCATCTTCTTCGAAGCGCTGAAGTCACCGGCGGTGAGTTTGTAGAAGTACATACCGCTGGCCACCGGGTTGTTGTGCGTATCAACAGCATCCCAAGTGACAGTGTATCTACCGGCGGACTGCTCACCCCGCTTAATTTCCCGCACCACCTGACCAAGCACATTATAAATAGTGATTGTCACCTGCGCTTTATGCGGGAGCGCATAGGCGATGACGGTGCTCGGATTGAATGGATTGGGATGATTCTGAGAAAGCGAGAAATCTTTGGGCAGAGCAACATCGTTGCCATCACCGATACCTGTCTGAATATCTGTCGCCACTGTTGTATCCACTCCCACATTATCAAGCGGATGTATGTCACCTTCTGCGGCAAACGCCGATGCGCGGTTCTCTATCAGTCCAACTGTCGCAACATTGGCGACAAGAATCACAGTGGCGCTGTCTCCCGGCGGCATATTCCCTAAATCACAAGACAAGACACCATTGTTGAAAACACATAACCCATGATCAGACGTGTCAGACACATAGGTAATCTTCGTCGGTAGTGAATCAAGTAACGTCACTGCCGTCGCGGCGTCCTGACCGTGATTTGCCACAGTAATCTCATAACGAATTGTATGCCCAACCGTAGCGCTGTCAGCGCCGTCAGACTTCGTAACCACCAGATCAACACGCCCGGTTGCGACGCCAATACAGTTTGAGAATTCTGATGTGCTCCCATTCGCATTTGTCGCTGTAGCTGTCACACTGGCCGGAACAACTGGAAGCGGGGGTGTCGTGTAATCAATAAACCCGTCCCCCGCTGAATTGGTCGTCACGGTCGTATTTCCTATCCATTGCTGTCCCTGTCCAAAACCGGACGGGTCGCAGACATCATTAGCGTAAAAAACGAGGTCATAAGACTGATTCGGCTTGCTCTTGATGATGCCGTTGAAAGCAACTTTGTCCGCCCCAACCACAAGGGCTGAGAAAAGCTCCGCTGTGTTCTGCCCATCATTCGGTCCACCGTCACCGTCAAGCAGGTCATTGACATTGTGACCCGGCGGATCCAAATCAATACCACCTTCTACATTCTCAAAGATACTATTGAAATTCAGAGAGTTGCCATTTATGCTGTGCCCCTGATCGTCGAGTACCCTGATACCCGCTCCGTTGTTTCTCGCAATTATCTGCATCGTGGGGAGGATTTGGTTGTTTATCGAATTGCGCGCGCCATTGCTGGTAATCCCATCACCGAAGGCCGTCCCTGATCCGGGCGCCGCGACATATCCATTATGTTCGATACGATTACCATCAACGCTACAGTCATCGGACTTCAACAGGACACCCGATCTCTTGTTCTCGCGAATCTGATTCCCCAGAGGACTGTTCTGTCCACCACCGACACCTATCGTGATGAATGGCGCCTCGTCAACAACAATACCCCATGTATTGGGTATTGGCGTAGAATTGTCGCTGCCGACCCCTATCAGATTCCCGACAATTGCGGTACCATCACTGCCACCGGACAAAATAGATCTGCCTACATCAACACCGGCGGAATCATTACCTGAAATCACATTCCCCGCGCCGTGCGCTCCATTAGCGTCCCTTGCGCCACCAATTTTTGTATTTTTTGAAGACACAATCTCAATACCATGGCCCCGATTGCGCAACGCCATCAGTCCTGAAGTATCAACACCAATCAGGTTGCCACTGACGCGGCAATCGTCACTGTCAAATATCGAGACACCTCCAAGTCCGTTTGCAGATATGACATTGCCGCTATCCTGCGCGCCACCGATGGTATTCGAATCAGACAAGTTTATACTGACACCATATTCATCATTACCGGCGAGCTCTCCGTCTTTTGTCACGCCGATAAAGTTATTTATGACAACATTGTGCTTGGCGCCACCAAACACACCGTTGATTTTCACACCCGAACCGGTACTTGCCGAAATGATGTTCCGCTCGTCAGCTCCAACTCCGCCAATAACATTGTTATCCGATGCAATGACAGATATGCCGTTCTTATCGTTTGGTTTGTCTTTCCCATCCTTTGATTCACCAACGCTATTGTGCTGAATGGTGTTGTCATTGGCTCCTATCCCGATAGAAATACCGTCACCAAAGTTGCCCCCGATGTAATTCCAACCTCCGAAAGCTCTGCCGCCAACAGTGAAGTGTGCGCCACCGATATTGCTACCTGTTGCATTCAACAACAGGATTCCGTCGCCGACATTGCCAAAACCGAATGGTGAAAAACCGCTACTTCTGACACCGATACTGCAGTCCGTTATGATATTCCCTTTAGCAGGGACGTCGCTTGTACCGACAATTTTAATTCCAGCTTTCGCGAAACTACCGATTTCAAGTCCGGCAATCAAATTATCAGACCCGTCAATTGTCAATCCATTGGCGCCCGAACCGGCAAGTGAGCCATCAACGACAATCACTCTGCCATCGGGCTGAGTGTTCCCGTCAATCGTAACCAGATCATGAATTGCAGGAAGTTCCGGCCTCGGCAGAATAAGGGTGGAGCTTCCACTAATATCAAAACTAATTCTCCGACTTCCTCCCT
>CAZFAL010000039.1:0-19653 GCA_964516945.1 uncultured Ignavibacteriales bacterium | reverse complement strand
TTGCCGCGCTTCGCTCGCAAAGACTGTGATTCTGGCTTTTTCTCCAGACCCGACATCAATGGTCACAGATTAGGGACTGTGGCAACCAGTTGGCGAACATCTTTGAGGTAGAATGGCTTGGCGACGACCGTGAAGACGCCTTTTTCAAGCATCTCCCGCTGGTTCAATTGCGCGCCCCAGCCGGTAATCATCGCTACCGGCAGTGACGGCTGTAGTTTTTTCAGCTCTTCTGTCAATTCCAAGCCGGACATGCCCGGCATTCCCAAATCGGTAATAACGAGGTCATACTTGTCTTTTTCGAACGCTTCAAGGGCGCTGAACCCATCAGGGAATGTGTCGCTCCGCTGGTCAATCAGCGTCAGCATATCTCCCAGCACCTCACGAATCTGCGGGTCGTCGTCAACAACCATGACGCGTAAAGACTCTCCCCCGGCTGTGGTCCCCGGGGCAACTCCTTTTTCAAAGCATTCGTCCAATAAGGGGAAACTGGTGGTGAATGTGGCGCCGACAGTTGACTCATCGGATTCCGCCTTAATGGCGCCGCCATGACGCACGGCAATTCCATGAGCGACACTAAGCCCCAATCCCGCGCCTTTGTGAGTTTTGGTGCTGAAAAAAGGGTTGAATATTTTGTTTTTTATACTACCGGGGATTCCACGTCCGGTGTCCCGGACACTGACAGTTGCGCGTTCTTTATCGAGAACCAGCGTAACTTCAACCGAACCGTTTCTCGCAGTGGCTTCAATTGCGTTCTTTATCAGACTGTCGAGGAGCACTTTGATGTCATCATGCTTACCGGCAATCATGACAGGTTTTTTCTGAGGGAAAGAGTACGAAACTGTTATGCCTTTTTCTTTGGCGACAGGGCTCCAGCCATGTTCCTCACCAGCATAGGCCACAAACAATTCGCAAATATCAAATGGCTCGAGGTTCGTCGGCTTCGTCGCAATCGCAAATTCCTGTAGGCGCTTTATTCTTCCGGCGCCATCATCGGCAAGTTGCGCAATCACACCCAGTTGTTTCAACAATGTGGGGTCGTCATATTGTTTGGACATCAGTTCAATGCGCCCGACGATGCCCCCAAGCAAATTGTTGAAGTCATGAGCGACACCACTGGCCATATCACCGAGCGCGGCAAGCGATTCGGCTTCAACGAGACGCTCCTGCGCGGCACGGAGCTCTTCATTGATGCGTTTCTGCTTACGCAACAAGCTATAATTCGAAAGCGCGACAATTGAGTAGGAACAAAACAGTTTGAGCAGGCGTGATTCGTTTTCGCTGAAGGCGGCGAATTCAGTGGGTCGGAATTGCAACGCCCATTGTGGCTTGGGACCTCTTTCCAGACCGACAATATATGAATTATCATCAAAATTGCAGAAACACACTGAGGAATCCGCTTCGACGATGGTCTCCTCGGCTTCAGTCATGCCGCTTCCGTCATGTTCAGCGCTTGGGAGTGGCGTTACCATAATGTCAGCTACAATTTCGGCCTGACGGGCAAATTGTTGCAACGCCGCTCTGTACGTATCGGGAGACGCGCTGCGTGTTATCAACTCGACAGCGGTGACACCGGTTAGCTCCTCACCAAGGCGGCGAATTCTCTCGAGAGCGTCACTGACCGAGAGCCCTTCGAAGCTCATTGCCGAGAGGCGCAGGATGACTTTCATGAAGGCAGTCACAACCAATTGACGCAATTCGAGCTCTACGAACTGAAAAATGACATTGAATTGCTGTGCGGCGAGTTGACACACTTTTCGCGCCGAGACTATGCCGGTGCGTTCATCATTCTTCATGAATGAAACTATCATTGCGCTGTCGCCATTTTGCGGACTAAAAACATGCGCGTACATGCGCCCCAAATGGAGCCGTTGCGCGATGCTCTTCAAGGAACCTGATTTCTGCAACGCTTCGTTCATGTCGAGATATCTGTCAAAGAGTTCATCGTGCCGGGCGAAGTCGTCGAGAAACGTTTCCAGCAGTGGCAACTCTTTGGTCGCCAGCCCTGCGTTATCTTCAAGCGCAAGCAGACGATACTGTGTGTCGTCTTGGCGTCGGTAGAGCGTTACACATACACTTGCGCCAATCCTGTCCGACACCATCTCTGTGATAATGTCAAGGATTTGCAGCGCTCCATCGAACTTGACGCTTGTGGAGCTTGTGAGGGAGCGGAGAATGTTTTCCTGAGCTGACAAAGGGAGCTTTCTTTCTGATGGGTTGCCGTGCAAGATTTGCGCGTCAGACAAACACATCCTCAGTTTCGACGGAGTGCGGGAAACGTGTCGGGAGTGATGACGGTAACTCCGATGTAGCGCTCCATCGTTCGTGCGCCGGCGCTGAGAGTGGCGCTATCGGCCTTTGCGGTATGCCGTGCTGTTTGATGAAACCGGTTAGCGATTGCAGTTCGCGGAGAATGCAACTCAGCAGGTCCCGCGCTGTCTCGCCAAGCGTTTGTGTTCGCGACCCGACAACAACGGTCATTTGCGATGTTTCATCAAATGCGAATGAGCCATAGATCAACGACTGCAAACGTTCGGCGGTAATTCTGCGCCACCCCGGCCGGGAATCATACACAGGCAGGCGCCGCAACAATGTTGCTTCAAGCGATATTGCCTCACTTGCGGGGCTCGACAGATCAGATTCGTCGCTATCATTGAATCTCAATCTGCGCGAGAGCGGATATAAACCGATTCGTGGTTGTTCTGCGGCGGCAGACTGACTGAAAGAGACAGTCATACCGGAGTCCCACGCCGTTGACTCCACGGCAATGAAGTCAAACGGTCCCTGTCCAGCGGTCAGGCCCTCAGTGAGAGAATTCACAGTGTTGGAAACTACTTCATAAACAAGGCGTGGAATCTGAAGCTGTGGCAAACCATCTTTTTCTGCTTCATCTTTTTCGAGCGCCTCCTGCAAATAATTTCGAACACTCCGGGTGATATCAGACTCCTTTTTGGCTTTTATCAGGCGGCGTTTGAGCGATTGGAGTTCGAGGATTGAATTCACAGTGTTCAAACCGATTCTTAGCTCCTGCGCTACAGCAGGTGACATCTCTGCGCAATCGCAGGCAAGAGTGAGTTTCGCTGAGGTCCCGGACTTCATCTTTCCCTCTATGACAGCCGGTTGTGTACCCCGGCTGATGCCCTTTGCTGGGAAGGTAGCCAACGCGAGTTGGCTCTTTGCATCAGCGCCGTTAGTCATGGCAAGCGTTGTGGCTTGAATACCTGTGGACTCGCTGATGAACTTGAGGAATGATTGTGCGACAGTTTTCGGGGAGCTGAGTATCTGCTGTGACTCCGCCCAACGAAAACAGGACTCGGTGAAATCGGCTGTTTCACGCTTCGTTATATCAGCGTTCTCTTTTGCCCTGGCTGTTCGCTTTGTCCGGGCGCGCCTCTGCCTGCGCTCCACTTCGGTGTGAGCATACCAGACGGTCATCCCTCTCAGAGCAACGAGCAGACTGATAGTAACACCAACGATACTCAGCGCATTAAGAATTGTCACTGTGGATGGTTCGAACATTTGGAATGGCGCCATCCAGGTTAAAGACAGCGCTGCGGCGAGTGTAAAGCCGTCCCGGACCAGCGTTAGTCCCTTTTTGGCTTCCTGTGTAGCGGATTTACTTAACTGTGTGGCGTAGATTGACAAAGACAGAAAGAACACTGTCGAGAGGGCATTGCGGACTATTTCTGACATATCTATCTCTTTGGCCTGCAGTGACTACGAACGTCTCAATGGGTAGAATCTCCGGTAGTCGAACTTGAAACTATTGCTCCGCAAGATTCCCGCTTTCAGGCGGATACAGGCATACATCCGGCCTCTAATAGCTGTTATCGGATTCTATCTCAGCGCCTTAAGGAATAGACGGAACTCTCAGGCATCCATGTCTTTCAGTCGTTGCGACGATTGGGGCAAGAGCGGTAGCGCTCGTAAGTGTAGTGGAGTTTCATTACGGAATCCATGTATAGCCGGATGACCAGAAGCTATTGGAAACGACCGACAGTATTAGCGGACAAATCTAAAGCGCGGCTCCAGACAAGTGGCAGTAACCGGTTGCTGTACAATTGGTTCGGCTGACGCAATCTGTCCGGCGCTCAATTTGTTTCACTTTGCTTCGTCGGCTTGATAGCGCCCCAAAAGAACGCTCAAAAAGAACGAAGGGGCGAAGACAGGAGATAATCGAGACCGACATGGAGTTGAGTGAACGGGACAAATCGGGTGGTATGCGTTTATCGGGGGGAATTACCGTGTAGCATGCAAACCCGGGGAAATGCAGGTGGAAGGAGAACATGATGATCAGGGAAAGTAATCACAGGCAAATCGCGTATTCAAGCGACTCGGGCAATCCGACGGGCATACTCAACCGCTGGCTGATGGCTATGACGGTGGTATTTGCCGTCGCAGGTCTGTCATTTACCGGTTGTTCAAATAGCGATACGGTCAGCTCCGGCGTCAACGGCTCGCAGGTTGACCTCGGCGCATTGAATTATTTTCCGGTGGATGTCGGATATTCGGCGAGTTTCCGGGTCACTGACGCCAACGGCGTTGAGATTCGCAGAGAAAGCTATTCGGCGGACAGCGTTGTCTATGTCAATGGGAATGTCGGTGTTAACTGGGTGCAACGCGATCTGGCGGATTCAAGCGTCTTGAGTCGCGGTACAATGTCCTGGAATCGTGACAGGTCTGTTTTGTATCATGCCGATGACAGTTCAGTGAATGTCGAGCGACTACTGCGCTCTCCGTTGAGTGCGGGTAATCAATGGCCACGTTGGCATGCCCCGGTAGTATCGGGAGATACTTTTGGCCTGAATGGAGGCGGCTCAACCGGTGGCGGCTCCACGGTAGACACGTCAAATACCGGTTTCGGCAACGGGACACCTCTGACAGGCGGCGACGGCGCAGATCCACAATTCTCATCATTCCCGACTAAAGGCGCACAGACGTTCTATGTCACTTCAACGTCTGATAAGTTGACTATCAACGGCAAAGAGTACGACAATTGCCTGCAGATTATGAATGCCAACATGGATAACACAGTGAACCGTTACTGGTACTGTCAGGGAGTGGGCTTGGTAAAATACACGCTCAATGCCCAACCGGGCGCAATGACCGGGACCGAAAACGGCGAGTTACTGCAATAGCGGGACTGTCGCCTGCAAAGATTTTTACCTGAGTTTATTACCTGAGGTTGTTCCCCTTCCCCCTCTGGTCCCATGGAAGTCGGTTCGGCGCACGCCGGGCCGGCTTCTTTTTTTGAGATTCTCTTGTCGGCGGGGGGCTATTTTCTCACACGCTCGAGATATTCACCGGTGCGCGTATCGACTTTGACAAAGTCGCCCTCTTTGATAAACAACGGGACCTTGACATCGGCGCCGGTTTCCAGTTTTGCCGGCTTGGTAATGTTTGAGACCGAGTCACCTTTGACAGCCGGGTCGGATTGGACGACTTTGAGCACAACTGAGGACGGCAGGTCAAGGGAAAGCGGATTGCCTTCAAAAACAAGTATCGAGTACTCTTCATTCTCTTTGAGGTAGAATCTGTCGTCACCGAGGTTTTCGGCGTCAAGCGTATACTGCTCAAAGTCTTTGGAGTCCATGAAGGTGTACTCATTGTTGCTTTCATAGAGGAATTGCATCTTGCGGTCTTCAAGATCCGGCTCTTTGAAGTTTTCACCGCCATTGAAGGTTTTTTCAAAAATCGCTCCGGTTTTCAAATTGCGGAACTTGGTGCGAACTGTTGCGCCACCACGGGCGACTTTTTGATGCTGAAAATCCAGAATTATCAGCGGTTCTCCGTCAATTGAAATCCTCTTCCCCTTACGGAAGTCTTTCGTTGAAATCATTATTCCTCCATTACATCTGTTTGTTCTGAATTCCGTGGTCCGAGTCCCGGAGCGCCCGACCGATGAAGCGCAATATAATCAGCTATTCTTATTTGGCAAAGATTCAGGCGCTTCTCTCGTTTCTCTATCGGCAAAGCTCTTTTTGGATTCTTTCAGACTCTCACTATCCTGATAGCGCGGTATCCGAATGGTAAACGTGGCGCCACATTCCGGGCGGGACACAAGCTCCAGAGTTCCGTTATGTAATTCGACTATTTTGCGCGCCAAGGGAAGTCCCAGGCCTGCTCCGGACGGTGAGCTTGAATAGAACGGTGTGAATATCTTTTCCTGCTCTTCCGGAGAAATGCCATGACCATAATCGCTGACAATCAGAATCACCTCTGAAGCGGTAACATCAGCGGTGATATCCACCGGTGAATCATTTGATTCCGAAGCGCGCAGGGCATTGTCTACCAAATTTCCTATTACCTGCTTGAGTAATAAACAGTCTAATTCCGCTTCACCGTCTGTTTGAACCAACGCGTGGACACGACTGTCGGTGGCGGGATTTGCGCGATACGCCAGCAATGATTTGTTCAGGAATTCTGTAATAGCTGTTTTCTCCACCGACAGAGCGAGCGGTTTGGCAAATGAAAGGAACCTGTCCACAAGCGCCGCCTCCTCCTCCAACTCCTTATGTAACGAATCCAGTGGCGCCCCTGCCCCGGCGTTATCTGTGTCAGTGCTATCTGTGTGGGCATATCCGGCTTTGCGTTTGGCCAGCGCCGTAAAACCCATAGCCGCAGAAATCGAGTTCCGCAATTGATGCGCCAGACCGGCGGACATTTCACCAAGCGTAGCCAACTGTCGACTGTCTTCAAGCCGCTTCTGCGCGCGCGCAACTTCAGTCTGGTCTGAAATCAGGAGCATCAACTCACGCAAACTGTCCCGCTCATCAAGTAGCGCTATCAACGCCACCCGATACGTGCACACAGCGCCATCGTGATCGATGCGCTCATAATCAAAATCATTCACATCCCCTCGTGGATTGAGCAGGAGACTTTCAATTCGCGCTTTCACCTCCGGGTATTCACTGAATAACCCGACATAGTCTTCGGGGGGCCCTGTCTGACAACTCGCGGCGCCCGACGAACCCTGCAATCCCAAATGTAGTCTGGCTTTGTCATTAATCCCTATCACCCGGCCCTGACTGTCAAGCGCCACGACACCTGTCGAAATCGCGCCGAGCAAGCTGTCATTGAAGCGTTCAACATCGCCAAGCCGACCTTCAAGACGTTCATTGAGTTCAAGCAGTCGCGCCTCTTTCGAACGCAATTGAGCGATAGTCTCTTTGTACTTGTCGACCAGCTCATCGACAGCGCGTTCGGCGTCACTCGAACTGCCACCGACCTCGGCGACACTGTCCCGTATCCGCCTGAAGGGTAATGTCACACCCCGGAAGAGTGTTAAGACACCGATACTGATGAGGGCAACAATGACAATCCCGAGTATCAACAGATAGCGCGCATCACGTTCTGCGGCTGCCAGTGTCCGGGTGGTACTCGCCAGCGCCAGAACTCGCCACTGCCCGGCGCTTGTTAACGGACAATGGAAGACTTCCCACTCTGATTCAGATTCTCGAACATACGTAAACTGGAATTTGTTTTCTTCAAAAAGAGATCTGTGATTGTTGCCAAAGAGCAAATCACGAATGCGTTGACGAGCGGCAAAGGGGAAACGTGTTGGAGCGGCGGCTATCTCCGTGAGATTGGAATCCAGTAAAAGAGCAAATGCAATGTCTTCATTTTCGATGATAGCGTCGAGAGCGTCCTGCGCCGGCAAGTCGTCACCATTTCTTTCCATTTCCGCGCTGATGCGTAGCGCTGTTTTCGTCAATTTGTCCCGCTGTGATTGCCGCAGGTCATTTGTCATACGGGACAATGTCCGGTTGGCGGCAAAATTCATTGTCACCATAATTAGAACGAGGGCTAATATGGAAGCTGCAACCTCTGTTTGAAATGGCGCTTTTTTGCGTAATGTCCCCATAGATTCTGTATCGACAGATTCTGCGGAGGGATTGATACAATGTGAGCTTCAAGCAAACCTCTAAGGGCTTGTTGAAAAGCCATACCGCGTCGGATTCCGGTGTCAGGTGTTTGTGACAGAGCGCCTTGATATGCTCAGACAAGAGAAGTTGTCTATTATTGAAGTATGAAGCGGTCTATGTAGAAACGGATGATCGTGTCGCCGTAGACCATGGCGACGAGCCCCGCCAGCGCCAGAAACGGGCCGAATGGCAGCATGCGCTCGCGGCGAAACGATGGAGAAAAGGCCATCACAACTATGGAAACCAGTAACCCGATAGCCGCCGAAGACACAAAAATCAATGTCACTCTCTGCCAACCGAGAAATGCGCCGAGCATCGCCGCCATCTTGATATCACCGCCGCCCATACTTTCTTTCTTAAACAATAACTCACCGAGCATGGCCACGAGATAGAGCGCGCCACCGCCCACGAGCAGGCCGATGGCTGAGGATGTAATTCCAATACCGTAGGGGGTCAGTGAATAGAGCAAGCCGATAACCGCCCCGGGAAGAGTCAGCTTATCAGGGATTATCATATGTTCCAAATCGATAAAGATAATCGCAATTAATGCGGAGCTAAGCAGCGCCATTGCGGCAAGTTGCAATGTGAAACCAAACGAAAAATAGAGCCAGACAAAGACACCGGCGTGCATGGCCTCCACAACAGGATAGCGCCACGGAATACTGAGTTTGCAGGTGCGGCATCGTCCGCGCAACAACAGATAGCTCACCAACGGGATATTATCCAGCGCCCGGATAGTAGCCCCGCATTGCGGACAAACCGAGCGGCTGAACCCGAACGGAATCTTACGCGGCAAGCGATATATCAGAGCATTGGCAAATGAGCCAAACACCAGTCCAAAGACGGCCACTATGGATAATTCAACATTCTGCATCCTGATTTCTTGTATCGGCGGATGGAGCCGTCGAATGTAGCGCAAGAAAGTACGGCTCTGCTGGTTTATTTGCCGAGCAGGGCCACCGCAGCCAGCGCGATAGCGGCTGTTTCCGCCCGTAAAACCGAAGGACCGAATTGAAAGGGTGTGAAGCCGTTGTCAGTGGCCAGCGCCACTTCTTTAGGTGTGAACCCGGACTCAGGGCCGACCAGAATAATTAGCGGGCGTTGCGCATCATTGAGAAGCGCAAGCCCCCGCTCTGCCTCTGCCCTTCCGGCATGCAGATCAGCAATCACACGGCCGGACTCAGAACTGTGGCCTGATTGTGCATTCAGCAAGAACATTTCGAGGGCCTGTGGCGGAGCAATCTCCGGCATGACACTTCGTTCGGATTGTTTGAGAGCCGATTTGACAACTTCCCGCCAACGTTTGAGTTTGCGCTGAATTTTCTCCGGCTCCGCAAATTGAACTTTTGCCTTTGCAGTCAGCACAGGCACAAAGGCGCTGACTCCGGCCTCAACACACATCTGCAAACTCTGGTCAAACTTTGAACCGCTGGAGACGCCGATAGCCATAGTCACTTGTCGTGAGGGTTCACCGACATTGCGACGAGAGGTGATGACTTCGAGCGTTGTGTCCTTGGCGCCCGCGCGGGTAATGAGACAATCATAGACCATCCCGGCGCCGTCGGTCACAGAAATACGAGCGCCCTTCTTGAGACGCATCACTTTGGTCAGATGTTTGTGCTCGGCCCCGCTGAGGGTGATTGAATCCTGCCGGATATCCTTGATTTCAGCGAAGTAGAACGACATGCGAAGTTGGAGCTACCAGTCGGCGCTTTCGGAATCAGCCGACAAGTTTTTCATACCCAAAGAACTTGCGCACCAGCGCTATTTGTCCGACATGATAGGCTTCATGGAAGCTGAGAAATGTCACACAACCGGCGACAGTTTTGTCCTGTCCCGGGAAAGCGTTTTTTGCCTCGGCAAGAAACTCGGCCTCTGTGACAGATTTGAATCGTTCGTCAAGTATTGCGCTGATTTTCTTAAATGATTCCTGCAACTCCGCCAGTGACGGATAATCAGCCGGGTCTGTGACTTCCTCGCCCATGCAAAACATCTTGCCAAAGCTATGTTCTTCCTGAGCGCCAAGCAAGCGCGCCACTTCATAGCGAGCGTCAAGTACGTGACCGAAAATCCAGTGGATGCAATTGGTTTGTTTGTTGGGGCGAGCGTGGAGATGCTCTTCTTTCAAATCAGCCAGTGACTTCTCTAAGAGTTGAGAAACAACCTGATAGAGACCGGCAACAGGCGCTGCTGCAGGAATGATTTCGTTCTTTGATTCGACTGCTGTGGTGTTGGACATCCGACGCTCCTTTGTATGTTCACTGTGTTTTGCATGTGATAACGGTGATAGGGTAGCTGTTTGCCCCGCCCGGGATTCTTAGCGTATCCTGCATTTGCTTACGGGCTCTCTGCGTGATTGTTCCGTAATCTGCGCAAATAGACCGGTCAGATTAGAAGACCGACACCTTGAAATACTTCTTTGGATTCTTCTCCATATCAAGCAGAAGATTCTCCATCCGCGCCATCAGATCCTGCAAATTCTCATAGACACGGTCATCGTTGACAAAAGCGCCCATTGTACCCTGCCCGCTATCCACCTTTGCGAGAACTGAGCCAAGACGTTCGGTCATCGTGTTGAGGTTTGTGTACATGGTGGAATCATAGAGCATTCTGCCGACTGTGCCACTTGAGTCTGTCAGAGCGTCGGTTAGCTTTTCGAATGAAGCGACACCATCTTCCAGGCTGCTGAAAGCCCTGTCCTGATTCTTGTTGAAGCCGTCGAGAGACTTGCGCATTGATACCAGCGTCTCATTCAGGTTGTCATACAACGCCCCGTCGGAAAACATTTTGGCGACTGTCCCTTCGCCGTTGTTAATCAACTCCAGTGTCGTCTTGAGTTGCTCTGCCAAAGCGTTCATGTTCTTAATCGCTGATGTTCCCTCACTGATGAGTTTTTCTGCATCGGCGTAGGTCGGCTGAATCTCGCCATGGTTGACGAGAGTCGGAGATGAGGGGTTTCCCGGATTCAGGTCCAGGTATTTGTCGCCAATCAAGCCGACTGAGGCAATCATGACGGTCGCATCAGTCTTTACCATACTCCAGATGCTTTTGCTGATTCGCCCGACTACTTCAATCTTGTTGCGTTCGGTGGCAAAGGAAATCGATTTGACATTCCCGACTTCAACCCCCTTGACCCAAATTGGCGAGCCGGGAGTCAGGCCTTTGACATCATCAAAATAGACAACAAAGAAGTTCTTGGTTTGGAACACTGATGTTCCGCCACCGGTGAAAGACGCATACAGCATGAAACTGAATGCAAATATGACCACGATGGCAATCTTTAGTTCAGACCATTTAACTCTATTAGATCGACGCATTATCTCTTTCCCGGCTTATTCGCAATCTGTTCATGAAAACTGTCTTTCTTCCATCAGCTTCAAAGAAGCGCGGAACGGCTCAAGGAAACTGGTCACACGCGGCTCTGTCGAGTTTGTCAACTCTTTCAAATCTCCATCAAAGGCTACCCGGCCGTCATCAATTAGAATAAACTTGTCGGCGATAGTCAGCGCATCAAGAAACTGGTGTGTTACGACGATTGTCGCAATATTTTTTTCCCGTGTCAATTGGTCCATCAAACGCAATACCCGCGTGACCGAAGCAGGATCAAGCCCGGTTGTCGGCTCGTCATAGAGCATGATCTTGGGAGCTGTCGCCAGAAGCGCCCGGGCAATAGCGACACGCCTCTGCATACCTCCGGAGAGCTCTTCGGGCATCTTATCAATAATTGATTCATCGAGGCGCACAAAGTTGAGCATTTGGCGAACACGTTTTTCTACTTCCTCGATAGTAAGATCCGAGTTTTCAATCAGGTAGAAGCCGACATTTTCGCCGACAGTCAGCGAATCGAACAACGCCCCATCCTGAAAGACCATGCCCATCTTTTTTCGCACATGCCCCAGATGCCGCTCACTGCATTCTCCGATTGGTTCGTCATCAATGTAGACCTGTCCGGATTGTGGCTTGTGCAGACCGAGGAGGAGCTTGAGAATCGTTGATTTGCCGGAGCCGGACTGGCCCATAATCACACGGGATTCGCCCTCTGGAATACAAAACGAGACGTCCCGCAGTACGGGATCACCGTATTCGTACGCAAAGTTCACCTTGTCAAGGCAAATCATGTTCTGTGGGTGTTCAATACTCATACCTTAGAAATACCCCTTGATGGCCTTGAAAATCGCTTGCGTGATGACGAAGTTAGCCAGCAGAATTGTGATGGATGTGATGACCACGGATTGGTTAGTTGCCACGCCGACCCCCTTGGCGCCACCTTCGGACAGGAATCCTTTCCAAAGCGAGACGAAGGCGATGATGAATGCGAAGACGACCGGTTTGAGCAGGCCCATCGTGATATTGCCGAAATTCAGGTGCTGAAACACAGGAGCCCAATAGAGCGAGGGCGAAATGTGCCCGAGGAAGATGGCTATGATGTAGCCGCCTATCAGTCCGACGACATCGCAAATAACAGTTAACGCCGGGACCATTATCAGGAGCGCAACCAGCCGGGGCACGGCGACTTTTTTGAGCGGGTCGATTGAATAGGCGCGCAGGGCGTCAATTTGGTTTGATGATTTCATTGAGCCGACCTCGGCGGTGATGCCACTGGCAACCCGCGCGGCGACCATCAGTCCGGTTAAAGTCGGACCCAGTTCGCGGACAATAGCGAGCACCATTATTCGCCCCAGATAGGCTTTGGCGCCGAAATCCGCCAGCTCATTGGAGAAATTTATAGCGATTGCCTCACCGGCGAGAATGCCGGTCAGCGCCACCAGCCAGAGAGAGCCGACTCCTCCGAGGTACATCTGTTCAAGAGTTTCTGTCAGGTAAAACGGGCGGCTGAATGTCGCCTTCACTACACGCCCTGAAAAGCAAATCAATTGCTCGGTTTGGAAGAAAAAGTTCTTCAGCGGGCTGAGTTTGAGTTTTGCCATACGTGCGAGAACAAGGAAGTGGGAGAAAAGTTCGAAATCGTTTCGGACGTCTAATTGTGCGGCGACGAATCGTCCCATCGCGCGGCATACTATGGCTCAGGGTAGCCCATGTCAAGGTATTACTCGGCTGGTGTCTTTCTGCGAATCGCGAAGCATGCTGGAGATTGGGATTTTTCATTCGGCTGGGAGTTGACAATACCGTTGCGCCAGCCAACATTAGCCCTGCCTTTGGCGCCTCCGGCAGTCAATTTCATTTTTCAATCACAAAACAGTCCTGAAAACCTATGAATAACGACACAAATACAGAACCGCTTGCAGTCACCGACTCCAATCAGAAAAAACGCCCGCACGCTATCGCACTGTTTTCCGGCGGACTGGATTCGGCGTTGGCGATATTACTGCTGCTTAAACAGAATATTGAGGTGACTGCGCTGACGTTTATGACCCATTTCGGCTGTGATGCGACTTCAGACAGGTCATCATGCGGCTCGAATCCGTATCCGATGGCCGACAAGTTCGGCTTCAATGTCAAATTGATGCATCTGGGACAGAAGTTTGTGGATATTGTCGTTGATCCCAAGCACGGTCGCGGCGCGAATATGAATGTCTGTATTGACTGCCGAATGCTAATGATTAATGAGGCGGCGCGCTGTATGCGCATGATGAACGCAGACTTTCTGGTCACCGGTGAAGTAATGGGCCAACGTCCGATGTCACAGCGAAAGCCGGTCATGGCGCTGGTGGAGAAAGAAACCGACCTTGGTGGCCGACTGGTTAGACCACTCTCGGCGAAATTACTCCCCCCCACCTTGCCGGAGAAACTCGGCATGATTGACCGTGAACAATTAGAGGGGATTTCCGGCAGGAGCCGCAAAAGACAGATGGAGCTGGCGAAAGAATTTGGTCTTGATGAATACCCCTCGCCAGCGTCGGGCTGTCTGCTGACTGACGCAAATTACAGTCGCCGATTGCGAGATTTACTGGCGCATACCGCTACGATTAATTTTACCGACTTGAATCTCCTGCGACTCGGACGGCAGTTCCGGATTTCTCCTGAGTGTAAACTGTTGCTCGGTCGTGATGAAAAGGATAACAAAGCGTTGATGCAATATCGCAACGCTGAAGTGTACACACTTGATGCGCGGGAAACCGGATCACCGTTTGGTTTGCTTTATGGCTCACCGTCCGAGGAACACCTGCAGAGCGCCGCGTCAATCATAGCGCGCTATTGCGATCAAAAGGACCTTCCCGAAGTGAAAGTGACCATCAGCCGTGGTGGGCAGGAGCGGGTTTTGGCGGTGGCTCCGGCGCAGGAGGAGTTTCTGTCCAAGATTCGGCTGTAGCTGCACGACCTCAAATATGCTCTATATAATTAAAGGGACCCCGCTCTCTCGAACGGAGTCCCCCTCTCTCCCCATCAACGCACTTTGGACGACCCTTAACCGCCTGGAAAATTTGTCGTCAACGCCACCCACTCACCTCTGATTGAATGACGCCTGCGCCATGCGCAGTGCGTCGACTGATTAGCTTACTTACAAAGTCGGCGCCAAAATACAAAACACCGCTTAACATACTGAGTAGCAGCCGTTTACGCCAATACTGATTCTTGGAAGGTTCAGTGAGATTTGCAGAAATCGCAGTTTCTGCGACCCGCTCAAGTAGAGCTGCCGGATGACGATACTGTAATCGCTTGCCGCGCAGGATATTACATCACTTCGTGATTCTCGGCGCCCGGATACGAATCCATCGTAAGATAGTGCGATGCGCTTTTTCTTATGTAGCTCTGACCGTTACCGGCGGGAGATTCCGGTGTGCAACAGAAACACATAATAAATACAAAAAAAAGAGAGGCCCTGAATCAGGGGCCTCTCTTCTATACTTACCTATTCTACGCAGGTTTTCCTGCGTGATATGTTCATGGCTTACTTCAAGAGCACCATCTTACGGGTCTGAACAAACTGGCCATTACCGGCGTTGATTTTGTAAAAATACATGCCGGATGAAACTTGACTGCCGCTGGCGTCTTTACCATTCCATTCCACAACCTGATTCCCGGCTTCCTGATCTTCATTGACCAATGTCCGCACACGTTGGCCAAGAACATTGTAGACTTCGACTGAGACATGAGCCGCAGTCGGGAGATCATACGGAATCTTAGTTGTCGGGTTGAACGGATTCGGGTAGTTCTGCTCAAGAGCAAATTCTGTCGGCAAAGCAGAGCCGGCGACACCGCCGGACAGGGCCACTTCAACCGGCTGGAATTCCGGAGTTTCCAGAACTACATGCGGCACATTCTGTTCGTCATACTCATTGTAGACAAAGTATAGATCGTGATCCGGATCTTTCAATGTAATCGCTTCGATTTTCACCGTAGAAACTGAGGCGTCGTCAACCTGAAAGTGTAGATTGGCGACAACGCCTTCACCGGCGGCAAGGTCGCTTTTCGCGCCGTACACCATATTGATGGCGCCGATGATGACTGTGTTGTTCTCCGCGTCGATATTTGCGGTCTTGAAATCATAGCCACTGAGCATATCGCCGAATGTAACCTTTGTCAGTGTCACACCCTCAGAATACTTCAGCGGTATGTCCAAAGCGGTCAGATTGGCGTCATACGCGATGGTAATCGGAACTACCACCTCATTGACCGCCTGCGCATCAGGTGTCGCCTTTGCGGAGACATTAAATGCGCTCTTCTTGGCCGCCATGGCAGAGCCCGCCATAAGCAGTGTTCCTATCACTGCCAATGAGCAAAAACGTTTCATGTTTTCCCCTCCTGTTCGGGATTGATTGGTTTCCGTTTCACCGGAACATCCGGTTTGACCCAAAGTGGCTTCCTGCCGTAATTCCGGGCCTCTGTCAAAATCCGCAAATCGAAATTTTTCGTTTTTCTTATTCATTAGATTTGTTCGCAGACACGTCTCACTTTCGCTGTTTGGTGTGCGATCCTGTTTCCTCTTCAGTAACGATATCACCGACGGACTTTCGGAACCAGCCCTTATCCGCGTGAATCCATCCGTTTCGGGCACTGCAAAATCAGCGCCCCGGTCGGCATGAATCGCTTTTTTCAGCCCTTCAGCTACTCTCTAACTACGTCCTGACGACGAATTGACGGTGTGTGGGGATGGCGTATGCGGTTTGAACCGCTCTGTTCTACTAGAGCCACCTCACTCTGTTGCAATCGGAAGGTGTTCTCTGGCAAAGACTTAGTACCCGTTGAGCCGATAGCATATTCACTGTCGGTTGACGTGAGGGAACTTCAGGCACAGGAAAGATACATGGAGCCAAACAATCTGTCAAGGCAATTTTTTCGGCAGATTCTCCGGATGCTCTTAGCCGGGAGACCATTACGACCCGCTGTGCAATCCATTGCCTATGCACTCAAACAGCGAAATTGTGGAAAATGTTTCCATTCTGAACATATCATTTCGCTGTTCGACCTGCTATATGACGTCCGCTATTTGGCTCCTTCTTTCCCAAATTCATTACTTAGCGAAACCCGTAAGGAAAGTCCCGTTTGCCTCTACTCTGTTATATTCAGCGTGGCTGAGATAGTTCCCGGTTTGAGCCAGGTTAAATCGACTTCTTTTTTATTCTCTTGTGGGTGGCGTTGACCTGCATCAGGGCGGCGGAGCAGTACCAGGGATGAAGCTCCATCACCAAGCGTCCGGCCTTGATAGCCGGGTCGGTGGCAACGAGTTTTTCGGCTTCTTCGACAGTCGCCACATTGAAGACAAACACACCCCGTAGTTCACCGTCATCAAAGAACGGCCCTGCCAGTGTCAGCAGACCTTCATCGGCGAGACGCTTGATATTGTCGAGATGAGCGCGCTGGATCTTCTGCGCTTCCTCTTCGGATTGATTACGATTCGGTCCGGTTTTCAGCAGGGCCATGACATACTGGCGCATACCATAGTCGTCGGCGCCGAGTTCTGCGGCGAGGGTTGAATCATAAGCGTTGGCTGTCACGGACGATTCCGAAGATGATTGATTGTTTGTCATTGGATCGCGCTCCTTTTGGTTTGCGCAACTGACACAGAGTATCGTGGCAAAGAGAATTGTTAAGCGTTTCAAACTGCGCCCCCGTGTTTGAGTTCAGGTGAATGAAGAGTTATCTCTTACGCAAGTATTGCCAGTAGAGTGTGCGCTGTCAAGAGCGGCAGTGCGGGTAGTTTTCTCTAATACTCTGCCATCTAATACTCTGTCATCTCCCGAATAAGGTCGAGCGCCGGGCGGAAACGATTTGGGCCTGCCAGATAGGCGCCGTAGAGGTCGATGCGCGCCTCTGAGGCCTCCACCTTCAGCGCCTCACCGTTGACACAGACCACCGCTGTCTGCTGGCCGTCTTCATCAGCATGACTTCCGGTTACTATCCAGTAGTCGAGCGCCTCCACCGGGCTCATCTCCCCATCGGTTTTGAAGAGCGTGGCATTGTCGTCGATAGCACAACCCTCCATCCCGGAGCTGTCATGCCAGGCGCATTTCAGTGTAACAGCGCTGTGGGAGTTGAGCGCGTCCTCGGCGAGAAACGCCAACACATTGTACATGACACCGGGCGCCGACAGCGCCTCTTCACGGTTGCGGCGCTCTGCGCCGATAGACTTTGCAATTCGCGCAACGATTTCGCCGCGTTTCTTATGGTCACGAAGCAATTCGGCAAAGTCCGCTTCCTCTATCTCGCGGATACAAATCTTATCTATGCCAAACCAGACTGCTGTATTTGCTCTGCTGATTCGTTCGCCGGGAATTAGCAGATGCGCCGCGTACGATTGCCCACCGCCGGGATGTAGTTCCAGGATTCTGTAGTCGCGACTCAAATCATAGTCACGAAACAGTTGCGCGACGACACTCAGGGCGCCTGCCTGGGTTAATTGCTTCATGTCATAGTTTTTTGCGCCGGGTAAATGCTTGGCGGCGCCCCAACGGTGACCGCACGAGAGGCATGCGTACTTGTTGTCATACTCGCCAGTAACACAACATCCACCAAGAGCCACCTCACCCCTACTTGCGCGTTCTATCAATTCCGGCCCCGGCATACCATACACTATTGGCACAATTGGCTGATTCGCACACCTGGGGCAGGTTTTCTGGAGGTTGTGATTGTTCATGGTTGCGATGGGGTTGCGTGGGTTATGATTTGTCCGTTCCATTGCTGATTGCAAAGAGTCAGAATCTTGTGAATGAGCGGGTTTTGTTCACCGTCTTGTAGCGCAAGAATGAATAACACGCTTGAAGTAGAGTAACACACAACCTTGGAAGTTTGCAATTGGCGCTGTAACTTGGCGGCTGTTTCTCTGATGAACATTTCTCTCTTTACGCGCGGGAAGTGTTGATAGATGAGTAATGAACAGCCCCGGCTCCATATGGCGCGTAGCTCATCCCAGAACACATATTTGGATGAGCCCTTGCACCCTTTTCTTTTTGATTTGACCTCGATACCATTGTCCGGGTCAAGGAACACCAACTCTGAACCGTTCATTGAGCCAAGAAATGAGTCAAACCACCGGCGCCGCTCACCGGACTCGTCCGGAACCAACGCTCCATAGTAGCGGGCGTTTGGAATGAGCTCGGCTTTTTCCAACGCTTCAACTGTCCTGTCATTTCTCCTGACCACATCGTGTAAGGCGTTGAATAATTCAGGGTCGCACTGTTCGAATCTGTCGGCTTTGGTTAGATATTCAATGAACTTTCCATCAGACTTTCCGTCATTTTCAGTCAGCATCCAATTCACCACAATAGGAGCCCTGCGCAAGTCCGCAATCGTTCTGATTAACCCGAACTTTCTGAAGTCATTGATGTCACCGGCGTATTGGTTTTTCATGGGTTTGGTGTCGAATCCTCTCTATGGCGGGTTTCTATTAGCCGTGCGCCGCACCTAGGAGCTTGTTAAAAAAGCCCCTTGGAGTTGTGGCAGGTCTTGCGACAGCGCTTTTTGCTGTCGTGTGACCTGCCGCTTGACCGGGGCAACGTGTCGGGTCATAGCTCTTTTCTATGAAACTGTCGCTCTGCGAAAATCAAGACCCGACACAACAATCAAAAAGATAGATTCTACTTCTCCGTAGATTTGGCGATCAGTCTTTCTGCGTACTTGACGAACGGGTCATAGAGTTTAGTATCCATGCAACGAATACGAATGGTATTCCAATCTTCATCACAAAAAATGTAATATGGCATAATCTCTTTTATTCCATCATCCACACTTTCCATCCGGTCCCAGAGATTTACAATTCCAGTTGTATGTGCCAGCTTTTCCAGTTCTGTATAACTTGACTCGTAGCCAGCGCCAAATATCCATATAAACCAAGCCGGGTCTTGGTTGTATAACTCAAAAACGGCATCCACATTCTCAATACTGTGTTCACAAATAATTGATACTACGTCATCACTTTCTGATGAACGGATTACTCTTAGACGGCTTGGAATTCGACTGATGATCTCATCTCTCATAGCAGCTCTTGCTTCAATATAGGTTGAAAAGCACAGCCAAGGATACGGAAACAAGCATAATAAATCCCTAATCAGTCCCTGCCTATTTTCATATTCGAGGGAAGAAGACTGAATAAATAAGCCAAGCCCCTTGTCTGCGAGTTTATCAATCTCTGCCGGATTGTCTTTCTCTTTCTTATTGCGCGGCGGTCTAATTCCCTTTTCACGAGGGTCATGAATTGTTATGTGCATATCTAACTGGCCTTCCTATTGAGAATTAACAAAAGCCACTTTCATTTTCTTCCGGTGGCCCCACCGCTCTGGGCTTGTTGATTAACCGCCGTTTTGAGCAATTGCAATTAGGGCGGTGTTTATCT
>CAZFAL010000038.1:0-20170 GCA_964516945.1 uncultured Ignavibacteriales bacterium | reverse complement strand
ATATCAACCTCGATGTCGTTTCCTGGGTTGTGCTTTCCTATACGCTGGTGATTGCCCCGACATTGTTGCTGTTTTCCGCGCTGGCGTCGCGAATAGGGTTCCGCAAGATTTACTATACCGGTTTCGGACTATTTTCTCTCGGCTCGTTGGTCGCGGGGTTTTCGAATGATTTTACTTTTCTGCTTGTCGGGCGGGTCATTCAGGCTCTGGGCGCTTCGATGAATATCTCGCTTGGCCCGGCGGTGATTACGCATGCTTTCCCCAAAGGCGAACGCGGCAAGGGGATGGGGATGATTGCGATGCTGGTCGGCGCCGGATTGCTGATGGGACCATTGCTTGGCGGGTATCTGGTGACAATTGACTGGCGGCTGATTTTCCTTGCGCCATTGGCGCTGTCGTTCTGGCCGTTTTTTGTTTTGCCGAAGATTCACGCCTGGCGTGAGCCAAATAATCCGGACAAGCATATCAGCCCGTTTTCCGGTGTGATTCTGTTTGTGGCAATTGGCGCCTTTCTCTATGCCACCAAGACTATCAATAACCCGGCGCTCGGCGCGGATTTGATGTATACGCTCTTCGGGCTGTCGGCGCTGGCTGTAATTGTATTTCTCTGGCGTGAGCGCAATCCGGAAAAGCATTTGATTGGCTATAAACTGTTTCGCAATCGCAATTTCACGATTTCGATGTCACTGATGTTTTTGTCATTTGTCTGCACATCGAGTGTGCTGGTGCTGGTGCCGTTCTACGTCGAGCGCCAACTCGGTATGTCGGCGCGTCACGCCGGGATGTTTCTGGCGATTACACCGGTGTTGATGTTTTTCTTTGCGCCGGTGGCCGGACGGGTGGCGGACAAAATCGGCGCACGTTTGCCGGGGATACTTGGACTGGGGATACTTGCCGCCGGTGTGTATTTGCTTCGCAATCTGACACCCGCTGACGGTGTGTGGGGGTTGCTGACACCGTTGATTACGTTCGGTGTCGGACTCGGTATCTTCGGCACACCGAACAGCTCGGATATGATGGGTTCAGTGACTGAGGACATGCGCGAAATTGCATCCGGAGCGCTTTCGACAACGCGGTCATTGTCGATGACGTTTGGTGTGGCGGTGTCTGCGGCCTTGTTTGTCCATGCCTCAAAAAATGTCGGACCGCTTGAGGCGTATCACTATGTGTTTACACTCGCGCTCTGGGCGGCGCTGGCGGCGTTTGCCTTGAGTTTTTTCCGTGAGTCGGGGAAACGGTGAGCAAAGCTTCACAGAAAACGTGGGTCGGGTTTCTTCGTTGGGCAGACGCCGGACTTCCGAACCCGACCTGCGAAAACTGACATATTCCAAATCAAGAACTTGTCGCGATATCAGTCGTAGTGGCCGGGCTCGCCCGGCCTTGTTCGCACAGGCCAACATCCTCGCGTAACCAACCAAGGCGCCGCAAGCGACGCCACTACAAACTGTATCGAATATTCCGCTTGGACAAAGCAACGTATCTGGTCACAATTCTGCTGTGACGCCTACTTTTGTCCTGCGCCAAACGGCTCCTCGCCCAACAACACCAACCGCAACAGATTCAACGCCGCAGAAACCGCCCGCTGGCGGTTTAGCGTTCTGTCGGAGCCGAAGCGGAACTTGCGGGAGCGCACAGTGATTTCATTGTCTGAAGAGCCATTATCACTACTGCGTTGTGCGATTGCGATATATGTCAGCCCGACAGGTTTTTCCTCCGTACCGCCGTCGGGACCGGCGATGCCCGTGACACTGACAGCATAGGTGGTCTTTGCGCGCTCCAGCGCCCCGCGCGCCATTTGCTCGGCGACTTGCGCTGAGACTGCGCCGTGTTCTTTGAGTGTTGTGTCACTGACACCGAGTAGTTCAACTTTGGCTTCGTTGCTGTAGCTGACAAAGCCGCGCTCAAGATAACGTGATGAGCCGGGGACATTCGCGAGTGTAGCCGAGAGCAGTCCGGCGGTGCAACTTTCCGCCAGTGAAATTGTGGCGCCTTGTTCAACAAGCAAATCTCCGGCAACACTTTCGAGTGTCTGCTTGTCTTCGCCATAGACCAGCGCACCGAGCTTGCGTTTCAGCCAGCCCTGCGGTTGTTCTATCAGCTCTTCGGCCAGTCGGGTATGTTCGGCGTTGACGGTCAGTCGCAAGTCGACGCCATAGTAATGCGCCAGATACGCGAGCTTGACACCGTCGGGAAGCGGAATCTCCGGCGCCACTTTTTCGGCCAGCGCCGATTCGGTGATACCGGATGTGCGAATCAGACGTGAGAAAGTTATCGACGAGCCGACTCTCTCACGTAGCAGAGGCGCGAATTCGTCAGCAAAGATTTGCTTCATTTCCGCCGGAACTCCGGGAAGCGCTACACAGAGCCGGTTGTTTTCTTCAAAGAGAATCCCGACCGCCGAGCCGAGTTTGTTGGGCAGGAATGTCGCCCCCTGGGGTAGCAGCGCCTGATTTTGATTGATTTCCGGCATGGTAATCCTGCGCGCGGAATAACGCTCTTTAATATCTGCGAGGACTTCGTCGTGAAACACAAGATTGCGCCGGAAAACTTTCACCAGCGCGCGCTTAGTAAGATCGTCATCAGTCGGCCCCAGCCCGCCGGTGAGTATCACCAGCTCAACCCGACGGAGCGCCTGCTGTATCACCTGCTCCATATCCGCAACGGTGTCACCTACCGTAGTAATAAACGGAGTCCGGATGCCAATTTGCAAAAGCTCTCTGGAAAGCCAGACAGAATTCGTATTGGCGCTATGTCCGGTGATGAGTTCATCACCGATGCTGATAATTTCGGCTTTCATGATTTGTTATTCATATCTCTCAAGTGAAAATTATGAGCGCCAGTTTGCCAGCGCCAGGAGAATCAACTGCACCGCGATATTGGCCTGAATTCCGGCAACAACATCATCAAGTGTTACACCCCAGCCGCGTGGGAGTTTCTCAGCGGCGCCGGCCGGCCAGAGTTTGATAACATCAAACACCCGAAAGGCCACAAAACAGATGATATAGTTCAGCGGACTCGGCGGAACAAACAGAACGGTGATAAACATACCGGCCCATTCATCGGAGACAATTGACTTTGAATCATGCCCGAATAATTCCTCCGCCTCACCGGCCACCCAGATGGAGACGATTGTCGTGAAAACAGCCACTGCCGCCAACAGAGGCAGGTTATCACCTATCAGAAACCAGGCGATCAGCAATGGCGGAATTGAACCGACTGTCCCGGCGACAACCGGGCTGTAGCCGAAATAGAACCCGGTGGCGAGAGCCTTGATGATGGCGTCTTTCACTGGTCGCTGTGGGCGGACTTGAGATTGGAGAGTCGGGTCAGGTTTTGTTGATTGTTGTTCAGTCATGATGGAAGCTACGTTTTTTTTGAGCCGTTACTTATTTCAAAAGAGTTTTCAGAATCGCATAGTGTTTGACGACATAATCCAGTCCGGTGAAGGCGGTCACCAGCGCGGTGACACCGACAAGATAGTCAAATCCGAGTTCCGCCTGCGCCCGGTTAATTAACGTAAAATCCTTACCGAGATATGCGTACAGTGTTTCGATATTGATGTAGAGCAGAATAATTGCCAGTGAGGTCATTTGCAGCACCGTCTTGATCTTGGCCCAATACGTCGGCGAGATAACCATCCCCTTGTAGGCCGCCAGTGAACGGAGTCCCGTAATCAACAGCTCCCGTCCGATAATCACCGCCACCATCCAGCCGCGCACATAGCCGAGAGCCACAAACGATATAAACGCCGAAGAAACCAGCACCTTGTCCGCCAGCGGATCGATGAACTTCCCGAAGCCGGTGATGATACCATACTTGCGGGCATAATAGCCGTCAGCGAGGTCGGTCAGCGCCGCGACCAGAAAGACAAACAGCGCCGCAAAGCGAAAGTAGACATTGTCCACCAGAAACAACGCCACAAACACCGGTGAGAGCATAATGCGCAATAGAGTCAATTTGTTCGGAGTGTTCATCGCCCAGCGAATGTACTTTGACGTCGACTGAGGGTCAATGAGCGAGGCGGTGAAAGTCTCGAAAGTTGCTGAATCGACGCTTGCAGATTGTCGTAGATCTGCAAATGACGGATGCCAAAAAAAATCCCAGGAAGATTGCTCTTGCCTGGGAGGACGATGAAAGGTAACCCTAAAAGAGATCCTTTCCGATTGCATAGCAAATATACAACATCAGAAAGCCATGTCAAGAGAATAATGGCTATTTTTTCACGCGAATACTCTTGTCCTGCAACAGGTTATGAAGTTACCCACATTCATGGCGTTTTAGAGAAGAAAAGATCGGCCCTATCGCGGCGTATTTGTGCATCTGTTGTTATTTCTGGACGGGCAAAAAAAAAGTCGCTGGCGCCCTCACAACGCCAACGACCGGGTGGGCAGGGATCGAGGCCCCACCGAAATGGAACCCCGAACTTTTCCTGAGAGTCCGGCTAAGCGGACTCCCCTCTTTTCATTCTTACGTGAATTGGCCGACCGAATGCCCGTTTCGATTTACACGCTCAAGCGACTGTCGGCTCCAAGAAGAGATAACAGCAGCTTCCTGCGAGAGGTTCCGCCGGAATCGCCAATTCACCATATTATTTGTATTTCCAATACATCTCATTTCGGCTTCATATTTTGGCCTTGTTTTACTTTTTTCTGTGAGCGAAGGATGTATTATCCTCTTGCGAACTCCCTACCCTTGAGGGATGGGAAGAGAGAGACGGATTTCCAGCAGAATGGCCGCAAAATGGCCGGGTATTATTCAGGCTTTCCTTGACCGGGAGAGCATAGCGTCCTTACTTTGCCGTGGATGGCTATAACCATAGAGGGACAATAACTTGCAGGCAGAACAACAGCAAAACACGATTGCATCAGACATCTTTGAGAAATGTAGCAATTTTGGCGAGGCCCAGGTCATCCGTGACCAGGGAATCTATCCGTTTTTTCACCCGATTTCATCTGAATTAGGTGACGAAGTCATAATTGACGGCAAGCGGGTGATTATGATCGGCTCCAATAATTATGTCGGCCTGGTCGATGACCCACGTGTGAAAGAAGCCGCTGTGGAAGCCACGAGGAAGTATGGTTCAGGTTGCACCGGCTCCCGGTTTCTCAATGGCACAATTGACCTGCACCTTGAACTGGAACGCCGTTTGGCGGAATTCATGGGCAAAGAGGCCGCATTGGTCTTTTCAACCGGATTTCAGGCCAACCTCGGCGCGATATCCTGTCTCGGTGGGAAAAGCGACACACTCATCATTGATCGCTCCGGCCATGCCTGTTTGATAGACGGGTGCAGATTGAGCCATAGCCGCACTATCAAATGCAAGCACAATGACATGCAGGATTTGGAGCGCGTCCTGAAAAATGTGACAGAGGCCAATCAACGCGGCGGGATACTGGTTATTGTCGATGGCGTGTATTCGATGGAAGGCGACATCACTCCTCTGCCGAAACTGGTCGAATTGGCCAAACGCTATGGGGCGCGACTGTTTGTCGATGACGCTCATGCAATCGGCGTTATCGGCAAAAACGGTTCCGGGACAGCGTCGCATTTTGGGCTTGTCGATGAAGTTGATATCACCTCCGGAACGTTTTCGAAATCGTTCGCTTCACTCGGAGGTTTCATCGCCGCCGATGCGAGTGTGATTGAGTATGTCAAACACATGGGTCGCTCCATGATTTTTTCGGCCTCTATTCCACCGGCCAATGCGGCGGCTGTGCTCAAAGCGCTGGAGATAATTATCAATGAACCGGAGCGCCGGGAAAAACTCTGGCACAACGCCCACAAGATGCAAAGAGAATTGCAGACGATGGGGTTTGACATCGGTGACACTGAAACCCCAATCATCCCGATTATCGTCGGTGACTCCGGACTAACGTTGACATTTTGGCGACGACTGTTTGATGACGGTGTCTTTACCAATGCAATCATTTCACCGGCCGTGCCCGCTGAGAGAGCGATGCTTCGCACATCATACACCGCGACACTAACTGACGACCAGTTGGACATTGTGCTCGAAAAACTTCAGCGGATTGGAAAAGAGCTGGGTGTCATTTAGCGCTCGCTGCGTATTCACTGATAATCTGTTTTTCACTGACTAATAATTCTGCAAATATGTCCGCCAATACAAGTGTCCTTGAGGTTAATTCCCGCGCGCAATTGAAAGAGTTTATCCGTTTTCCGGCGGAACTCTATAAAGACGACCCGAACTTTGTTTGTCCGCTGGAGTCCGAGCGGCTGGAATTCTTCGACAAGGAGAAAAATCCGTTTTATTCAGGCGCGCGCACAAAGCTGTTTCTGGCGAAGCGAGGAGAACAAACAGTCGGACGCATCTCGACCTGCGTTTACTTCGCGCACAACGAATTGCATCATGACAAGGTCGGCTTTTTTGGTTTCTTTGATTGTATCAATGACAAAGAAGTCGCCCATGCCCTGCTCAAGGTCGCGCTGATTACGCTGAAAACCGAGGGCATGACCGTGATGCGCGGCCCGGCGAGTTTTACGCTCAACCATGAATGTGGTTTGCTGGTTGAAGGGTTTGATTCCCCACCGGTGGTGATGATGACCTATAATCAACCCTGGCTGGTTCCGCTGGTTGAGAGTTTTGGCTTGGAAAAAGTGATGGACCTCTATGCGTTTCTGATAACTGACGAGGCGCCGTTCCCTGAACGTGTGCTGCGGCTGACAGAGAAAATCGCCAAACGCAGCGCTGTCACTATTCGTAGAATGAATATGAAGCGTTTCGATGAGGAAGTGCGGACAATTAACGACATCTACAATCAGGCCTGGGAGGACAATTGGGGTTTTGTCCCGATGACCACTGAGGAATTTGAATTCACTGCCAAGAATCTCAAACAGGTCGTCGATCCTGATCTGGCGCTGGTTGCCGAGGTTGACGGCAAAGCGGTGGCGTTTTCTTTGTCTCTGCCGGATATCAATCAGGCGCTGATTCGTTTGGACGGCAAGCTGTTGCCTTTCGGGATTTTCAAACTGCTCTGGCATACAAAAATCAAGAGCAAGATAGACGGTGTCCGGACAGTGACGATGGGCGTGATACCGGAATATCGCAAACGCGGGATTGATACACTTTTATATGTTAAGACCTATCTCGACGGCACCGCCAAAGGGTATAAATGGTCAGAATTATCCTGGGCGCTGGAAACGAATACATTGCTGATTTCGTTAGTGGAAGGGATAGGCGCGCACCGGTACAAAACATACCGGATGTATGAGATGCCGATTTGACGCCGGATAGAAACTGACAGGATTGAACCCGGGCATAGTTAATCACATGATGACACATTTGCAAAAACTCAGATTCGCACCCTCGTCACACATCCGCGTCCTGTCGATAGTTTTGTTATTTGCTTTCATATGTGTCGCCTGCTCTTCGAAGTACAAGGCAAATCTCTACACTGTCACAGAGGACGGCCGGACGACACTCAAAATGACAGAGATGTTCTATGTGGCGGACTTGGGGATTTCGTCACCATTGGCGGATGAGTATTTGCTCCCTGCAAAAGGGTATCTGGCCGGAGCCGCCTACTCTGTAAAAGACACAGGAACTATCGGCGGAGGTATCGACGAGGGTATTGTGCAATATCGCAGACGCACCGACTATCGCATGTTTCTGCCCCTGCCGGAGCGCCTCACTCCCGGGCCGGTGACATTGGATAATTCGGCTTTCGTTCGTAATTTTTCCAATGTAGAAGTTCCAATCGCCGCGCGAACATTCCTGTATTCCGGTGGCTCCTTTTCGATTGATTCGATTAAATCTTCTGTACTCTACACATCACTTGATGCAGTCTTTCGCTCGTTGGAAGGTGACTCACTGAAATACACCGGCCAGATGAAATTCACTCCGCGCCAGAAATTCTATTTCCGGGGAACAGTCTACCGTCGTGGCGAGTAAGAGAGTCGCGCTTCTGAGTCCCGGCTCCTTGACTTTCTCATCACCGAACAACACCTTTCCTATGAAAAACGTATTGTAACCACTTCTGGCAGGGGAGAACCTTGGACAAAGAGAAACCTAAGATCGCCTGACTGCCAAATGGCCATTATTACTTGCTCAACGATATGACACCGCGAGTCATTCCGAACATCCAAAGTTCGAGGGGTGAGCCACGCTTAACCGTCAGAGGTGTCGCCCTATGTCGGTACGGTGGCTCAAAGAACAAACCGTTCTGCGACGGAACACATTGGCATATCAAGTTCAAAGTTGAGAAGAATTAAGAGTAAACCCACAGCAAGCTGTGGGCGGGTGGCCCACCCTTTGGGTGGGATGGTTTATGACACCAACTGATACAGAAATCCCACCCGAAGGGTGGGCCACCGGGGGCCCGTATTACTTGCTCAACGATATGACACCGCAAGTGATTCCGAACATCCAAAGTTCGGAGAGTGAGCCACGCTCAACGGTCAGAGGTGTCGCTCTATGTCGATGCGGTGGCTCAAAGAACAAACCGTTCTGCGACGGAACGCATTGGCACATCAAGTTCAAAGTTGAGAAGAATTAAGAGTGTACCCACAGCAAGCTGTGGGCGACCATGACCTAAGCTATCCATTGTACACCTATCCGCGTCACAATACAGCCGACGGACACAATTTGCGAAGCGGGCATTCTGCGCACTGTGGGCGGCGGGCGATGCAAATTGCGCGGCCGTGATCGATTATCAAATGTGTCCAGAGTATCCAGTCTTTTTTCGGCAGGAGTTCTATCAGGTCACGTTCAATTTTTTCGGGAGTTTTGTTCTCGGTTAATCCCAGCAGACGACTGATACGCACGACATGTGTGTCGACCACCACCCCCTCGGCCAGACCGAACCCGGCGCCGAGCACAACTGATGCAGTCTTACGCCCCACGCCGGGGAGCTTGACCAATTCGGCAAGTGTGCGTGGGATTTCACCGCCGAAATCCGCCAGCAGCATGATGGCGTTGTTCTTAATTGATTTGGCTTTGTTGCGATAGAACCCCGTGGAGCGAATCATCTCTTCAATTTCTTCAATCGGCGCCGCGGCCATTTTCTCCGGAGTCGGAAAACGCGCAAACAATTCGGGTGTCACCATATTGACCCGCTCATCAGTGCATTGCGCCGAGAGAATTGTCGAGATCATCAGTTGATATGGATTCGCATGTGACAGCGAACATTGCGCATCAGGATAGGCGCGCTTGAGCCGTGTGATGATTCTGCGCGTACGGGCTTTCTTTTCCGTCAGAGCTTCGTTTTTGAACGTTGTAATCATATTATCAAAGTTTCACTCTGTGTTGACTGAATTGCCTCTTTGAGCAAGGCGGGGCGAGCCCCGCCACTACGATTGGTGCGTTAGTACACGCTCAAGATATAGAGCCGGTCAATGTCATTGAGGTCTTTTTGCAGAACATGAGAACGGTACCTGTCATCCGCCTCGACAATTTCGGCAATCCATTCGGCCTGATCATAGCCGATTTCAAACATAAACTTCCCGCCGGGTTTGAGATACTCCGGCGCTTCAGCAATCAGGCGCTTGATAATATCCAAGCCGCGCTCGCCCGAAGTTAAGGCAATCCGCGGATCGGCTTTCACCTCTGGCGGCAGACCGTCATATTCGCCGTCAGCAATATACGGCGGGTTCGACAGAATCAATTCAAAACGCTCCCCGTCAGTCAGCGCCGAAAACAAATCAGATTCACGAAACGAGATGTCAGGCGCCCCAAGGTCTGAGGCGTTCTTGCGCGCAACTTCCAGCGCGTCGGCGGAAATATCCAGCGCAGTCATCTTCACCTGCGGGGCTTCAAGCGCCATTTCAAGAGAGACAGTCACGGCAATCACACCGGCGCCGGTTCCAACATCGAGAACTGCCGGAGTAGCAGTGTCAATCAGACTCAAATAGCGCACTGCATTCTCACACAGCAATTCAGTCTCCGGCGTGGGGATCATCACAGATTCATTGACATAGAACCGGCGACCATAGAAATACTGCTCACCGAGTATGAACTGCAATGGATAGCGTGTCTCGCGCTTTGTGACTATTGCTTCGAACTTAGCAAGGATTTCCGGCGTGATGTTGTTGGCGCCTTCGAGGTACATCTGCAGGCGCTCTGTCAATAACAAATGACAGAGGATGATTTCGGCTTCGGCTTCTCCGGCGTCAATCCCGGCTTTTTGCAGACGGGACGCCGCCTGTTGGATGACGCCTGTCAGGTTAACCTGCGTGTCGCTCACGCTTCAGCGCTTTCACTGTTTTTGGTTTTCACCGTTCTTAGTTATCACTGTTATTATTGTCAGAATGCGCGGCGAGGCGTTTGTCACGCTCCTCACGCGCCAACGCCTGCAATAACTCATCAAGGTCACCTTCCATCACCTGATCGAGCTTGTAGAGCGTCAGTCCGATACGATGGTCTGTGACACGTGACTGCGGGAAGTTATAGGTGCGGATCTTCTCCGACCGGTCACCGGAGCCGACCATTGCCTTGCGGTCTTTGGCGATTTTGTCGTGATGCTCCCGCTGTGCGCGGTCATACAATCTCGCGCGCAGGACCTTGAAGGCCTTGTTCTTGTTCTTGAGTTGTGACTTCTCATCCTGACACATCACCACCACTCCGGTAGGAATATGTGTCAGACGCACCGCCGAATCAGTCGTATTGACAGACTGCCCGCCCGGACCCGAACTGCGATAGACATCAACCTTAACCTCGGCCGGGTCAATCGTCACATCCACATCCTCCACCTCCGGCAAAACCGCAACCGACGCCGCCGAGGTATGCACCCGTCCCTGTGTTTCGGTTGTCGGGACACGTTGCACACGATGCACCCCGGATTCATGCTTGAGAACCCCATAGGCCGAATCACCATCTACGGAGAATATCACTTCCTTCAGGCCGCCTCCCGGTGTCGGACTCGACGAAAGCACATCAATCTTCCAGCCACGATTCTCAATAAAGCGGGTGTACATCCGGTACAGGTCACCGGCAAACAACGCCGCCTCGTCGCCACCTGTCCCGGCGCGAATTTCAAAGACCGCATTACGGCTGTCATTCGGATCACGCGGCGCCAGCAATTCTTCGAGATGTCCGCGCGCCTCAATCAATCGCGGTTCGGCGTCCTCAAGCTCCTCACGCGCAAACTCCTTGAGTTCAATATCATCACTCGACTGCAGAATGTTTTTCGACTCTTCAACTGTCGCCAAAAGACTCTCATACTCATGCCCGGCGGCAAGTTGCGCCTCAACCTGTTTGAGCTCACGTGTCCGGGCGATAAACAGCGGTTGATTCGCGAGTATTTCCGGCTTGGAAAGCTCCTCAAGCAGTTCGGCGTGCTTGCGTTCTATTTCCTGTATTGCTTTGAGCATGGTCTTCTTTGTCGATTTCTTTTCTACAGTTAGAAACACGTACTGATACAAAAAACCCCACCTGCGCCATAAACGCAATGGGGTTTTTTCCGTAACGACGCTTGTACTGTCCCGGCTGTTCTAAAACAGCTGAAACAGTTCCGCTACGGAATTGCAAGTAGCGGTAGCTACTTTTTGTCTTTGTTGAACTTCGCGTACTTTTTCTTGAACCGCTCCACTCGACCGGCGCTATCAAGAATTTTCTCTTTGCCGGTGAAGAACGGATGACACACCGAGCAGATTTCAACCTTGAGCTCTTTGAGTGTCGAATGCGTCTGGAACGTATTCCCGCAGGAGCACGTGACCGTCACTTCATTGTATTTGGGATGAATACCCTGTTTCATTGTTGTTTCCTCAAGTCTTGTCCGTAAAGCACGGTAGAATAAGATGTTCACATTGCCATTGGATTACTGTTTCCAATCTTGTTCCTGTCCCGCAATCTCCATCAGCCGACAGGCCGAAAAACTCCGGAAGCTAAGTAATATAGTCGAAAAGCTGTCTCTGGCAAGTTCAAAGATGCTCTCCGGGAGCCTTGGCGCTTAAGTACTTATCCAATAACGCCTTACCGACCCGGTCGGCATCGGCGAGAGTTGCAGAGGAATCTGCAACTTCTCCGGCTTTGCGAAAATCAGGGGTCTCATAGGTCACAAAGTCCGAAGCGTCAATTTCCGTCCACTTGAAAAACCCTCTCATCACCGAGCGCGCCAAATCAAACCTGCCCCGCTCTCCAGCCACTAACACTCCGGCTCCGATTCTTCGTTTCAGGCCGGTCTTCTTGAAAACAATCTTCTTGAAATTGTGCGCCGTCTCGTTGGCGTAATCCGGAGGCCGGAAACAACTGCAACGATCAATGAACATCTTGGTCTGAGCCGACACCGAATCAAAAAACACCGGTGAACCAAGCGCGATAATGTCTGCGTCTATCAATGACTGATACACCGGCCAGAGAGCGTCCTGATAGAAACAGACTTCTGGTTCGGGTGACTTGGCGCAGGCCTGACAGGGGATGAAAGTCAGCTCGTTGAGCCGGACAAATTCAACAGTTGCGGTTTCCGGAGCATGCTCGCTGATACTATCTCCGATTCTGCGCAGGAGTATCTCAGTTGAACCATTCTCGGTGGGACTGCCGGAAATCAAGAGGACATTCATAAGACCCCACCTTCACCGGCAAGCGCTTCCAGCTCGGTCTTCAAATCCTCTTGTGACTGATACAGCTCTAATAACGTCTGCTCCACTTCTGTCTTGCGGGCAGATGTGTCGCTTAGTTTTTCCCAGTCTGAGGATGGGATACCGCCGCGTAGCAATTCATCCAACTGTACTAATTCGCGTTCGTGGTCAGCGATTCGTGAGCCGACGGAGAGAATTTTTTTCTCCACTGCTGATTTCCTGCGCGAGGCCTCCTTGAAACTTTTGTAGTCATTACCTCGCGAGTCGGTGTGTGTAATCTCTTTCTGACGACGCTCTTCTCTTTTGCGCACATAGTAACTGTATGGTCCGGCGTATTCATGGATAGTCACTCCCTCTATTGCCAGCGTTTTTTCTGTGGCTTTGTCGAGGAAATATCTGTCGTGGCTGATGACAAGACAGGCGCCGTTGTACCCCTTCAGCGCTTTTTCAAGCGCCTCACGTGATTCAATATCAAGATGATTCGTCGGCTCATCAAAAATCAACAAGTTTGTCGGACGGTACATCAACAACGCCAATGACAGTTTTGTTTTTTCTCCACCGGAGTATGCGTGAACCGGCTTTATTGTTTCATCACCATAGAACCCATAGCGCGCAAGATATGAACGCAGCGCCTCCTCCTTGGCCAAAGGATCCAGCTCAACCATATGCTCCAGCGCAGTGAGTGATTCATTCAGCTCTGAAAGTGTCTGGTCAAAGTAGCCGATTTCCACATTGCGCCCGAAACGACACTCTCCGGCCAGAGCGGGCAATTCTCCGAGCAATGTCTTTATCAGTGTCGTCTTACCGGAGCCGTTCTTGCCTATCAACCCGATTCTGTCACCGCGATAGACATCGAGCGTAACATGCTCGAGTAACGCTTTTGAGCCATACCCGGTGGACAAATCTGTCACCGAAAGCACATGCGCAAACGACCGTCCGCCGTCAGCAATCGCCATCGCCGGTGACTTGTCATCGGTCAATGGCGCTTCTATCCGCTTGAGCTTTGCTAATTGCTTGCGTCGTGATTGCGCCTGTTTGGTTTTCTGTCCGGCGAGGTTCTTGCGGATAAACTGTTCAGTCTTCACAATATGCGCCTGCTGACGCTGATATTCGACCAGGCGCTGTTCCCAACGGCGGGGACGTTCATGCAGGTATGCCGCAAAGCCCTCATGGTAGACATCAAGCGTACCGAACGACAAGTCCCAGACGACATTCACAAGATTATCGAGAAACATTCTGTCATGGCTGACAATCACAAACGGACGTTGCAATTCGACAAGACGTTTTTCGAGCCATTCAGTGGAATCAATGTCAAGATGGTTTGTCGGTTCATCGAGGAACAGCAAGTCACCGGAACCGAGGAGCGCCCGCAGAAGCGCTGCGCGATTCTGTTCACCACCGGAGAATGACTTCAAAGGCGCGTTGTGGCGCTCTTCAGGAAAGCCAAACGCCGCCAGCGATATGTTGACATCGTTTTCAAAATCAAAGCCGCCTTCGACCTCGAAACGATGGCTGAGTTCATCATAGCGTTGCAACAATGTTTCGTTTTCCGGGTCAAGCGCCAATTGCTCTGTCAGAACAGAAACACTGGCGCTGAGTCTCTGCAAATCCTCACGGGCGCTTTCCACAAAGGAGCGCAATGACTGTGTCGGCTCCGCTTCGACAATTTGTTTGACAAAGTCTATCCGCAGTTTTCCGGAACGATGCACCGAACCGGAATCCGGCGGTAATTCACCGGTGAGCGTCTCAAGTAGTGTAGTTTTGCCGGCGCCATTGCGACCAACCAGCGCAATACGGTCAGTCGGCTCGATTGACAGGGAGATACGCTCAAAGGCGGTCTTGTCGCCAAAGCGTTTGCTGATACGTTCGGCTGAAATGAGAGACATGGTGTCGGGCTGCCCTGAAACAATTAGGAGTCTGACTCAGCGCGCTTGCTGAACCAATCGCCGGAAAGAATTGTTTCCGCCAGCAATGCCAGAACTGCCAGCCACAGGAGTGTTTGCCAGAGCTCTTTGCCGATGCGCTTCTGTTCAAGGAAACCCGCTATTTCAGCGCGCGACGGAAGCGATTCGAAATTAAGACCAAGAATCTGCCTGGCCCCTGACAAAGTGAGTGATTGCAAATCACCTTCTGCAGGATTCGCATTCACCGCGAAGCGCTCTACCACACGCGGACCACTGCGCAAGTTGTAGATACCGGCGTCGGCGAATGGGGGCAAGTCCACTCGATATCCACCCTCTGCGGCTCGCGGCTGAATCCGAAAACGCTGATGGTCCGGGGTTAACAGAGTCAGAACGTCATTGGGATTGGCGTGTTTCGGCAATGGAATAGAAACAGATTCACCTACAAAACGACGGTAGTCATAGGTAGACAGATTAGATGCGACATATTCCGCCAGACGAATTGTAAACGGCACAAAGAAGCTGTGAGTCATAAAATTGCTCATATCCGGTCGTAACATTCCGGCGAAGACAACTATTCTGCCGCGGCCAAGCTGACGTTCGGTCAATGCCGGATGTCCCCCAGAAAAGCGTGCGATTGTCTTGACATCGGGGTCGGTTTTGAACTTCGGAATCGAGTAAAACTGATACTTCGGCAAACCTGCGGCAAAAAGCCCGGCGAACGGTTGGAGCGCCACATGTGAGTAATCCAGCTCTTGAAGTGTGTAATAGCCACTGCCCGGCGGGTTGAATGTTATATCCTCGTTCATCTGTAAGCCCAGGAACTCAGCCAAACCGCTCCGGAAAGACGCCGTAGTCACGGTTGGTCCCGGAATGTATAACACTCCGCCTCCTTTGCGCACAAAACGGCTCAAGCTCGCTGATTCGGTGCGATTCAGTTGATTGATGCCTATCAGCGCCACTGCGTCATAATCATTCAGCGCCAGCCCGGCCAGATTGTCTCTGTTGACCTGCTTTACTATCCAATGCCGCACCCCTGATTTGGTTGGCTCCAGCGCCAGTCGCACATACTCACCACCGGCGTTGTTGTTGACAATTAACAGATTGAATAGTTCCGGCACATAGAAAGCAAAATAGTAAACATTATCATCACTATAGTCATCGTTGGAAATCTCAATTCGCGCGGATGTTCTGCCTGCCCGACTCAGGCGGTAATTGAATGTCAGGCGCTTTTGCTCATGTCCGACGAGCGAGAAATCTGATTGTGCAACACGCTGGTCTTCAATAAACAATGAAGCAATCAAGTTCTTCTTTGCGGCCCCGCTGTAGTTCCGCACAGTGTAACCGACCGTAAATTCCGAGCCAACCTCTATCAATTGACCGCCAAAATCAATGCCGGTGATGCCCACATTGTCATAGGCGCCCCCTGTCCCCGGAGCCAGAACAGACGGGTCAGTCAGGTAAATGTGGAATGCGCCTTTCGTTGAATCAATTTTCCGGGCTAATTTCACTGCTGTATCCGGTACACTATTGGCCTGCAAATCCGTGATAAGATACAACTCACGGTTGAAATTGCCGGCGAGTTTGAACATGTCCAGCGCGCGCGCAGTCGCTGTGTTCAGCGCCCCCGAACCGTCTGTGACCGTCAGTGTTTTCAGCGCTTCGGCAACCCGTGACGGCGAACCGAAGTCGATAGTTGTGTTTTCAGCGGCGCCGAATGTCAGTAACGCCACTTCATCTGACTCGCCGAACTGTTTGACAATCTCCAGCGCTTCACGACGTGCGGCGTCAAACAACGGACCGTCATTGGTCTGGCGTGACATCGAGCCGGAGACATCCAGAACTAACACCGCAGAAACACCGGCATGTGAGCCAAGATACCCTGATTGTGTCACCGGCCTGGCAAAGGCCATCACTGCGAGCAGGAGAATCATTGTCCGGAGGGCCAGAAGAAGAATCTGACGAATCTTGATGCGTCGCACCTGCCGCTTTTGCATAGCCTGCAAATAGCGCAGTGAAGAAAACGTCACCACTTTCATCTTCCGTTTGGAAAACAAGTGTATCAGCAGCGGAATGAGAGCGGTTGCGGCGGCGGCAAGTATGGCGCTATTGAGAAAACTAAACATGATTGCGGTACGGCTCTCTTCGTTTGTTGTGCGGAACTAACCCCTGAATTTATTTACCGGACGCTTCGGTTGGCGCCCTTTCGCTTGTGGACTTCTTTTTGTCAGACTCCGGTTTTTTGACGTTCAAGACAAATCGTTTCTTCAATCCATTCTTCGCAGCGAATTGACCGGGCGCCGACTTGTCAAGAGAATCTGCGCGATTGTAGTACAAAAGCGCCTGCTTCCTGTTTCCCTGCATATCGGCCAGATTACCGAGGGCAATCAATTCACGTCCCATATAGCGTGGCCGAAACTCCAAAAACAACGCCAGGTCTATGTAGTTCTGCGCCACGTCATACTGACCTGTGCCCAGATAAGCTACACCGAGTCGAAAGCGATTGGGCCCGTCATTCGGCGAGTTCTTTACCACATACTGCGCTGAGGATTCAGCGCGTTCAAACGCCTCCAGCGCTCCGGCCGGGTCATTGTATTTTCCCGGAGCGCCGAGCAGCAAACCTAACGTGTTTCCTTCCTCGGCAAGTAAAATCGGGTCGGTTTCTTTTTCGATAAGCCCCTGCAGGCGTTTGATTGCACCGGCGGTGTCACCGGATAGTGATTCCACACGGGCCAGATTGAATTCCGAGACCGCCACAAAATTCGTGTCCAAATCCCGGAGTCTGCGATACGTCGCCATTGATGAATCATACTTACCGAGCAATGATTGAAAATATCCTACTCTGAGCAGGAAGTAGGGACGATTCGAATCTTTCTCTCCGGCATGCTCAAACAGTGTTTGATATGTCCTGAGCGACAAAGCATATTTCCCGGCCTCTGAGTAATACGAACCCAGATCGGTCAGGGTTGCCAATGTGTCTGAGAATGTAGTATCCCATGCCAGCGAACTCTGCATGACTGTGATAGCCATTGCGATATTGTTACCGGCTCCCTCAAGTCTGGCGCGGTGTACAAAGCGCGACTTTTTCGGACGTAGCTGCAATAAATACGAGACCCAGCGTTTCTCAAGCTCACTGATGTCCGCCTGATAGATCTCTTTGAATTTGTCTGCGATATTCAAGTCGTCACTTTCACGATAGAGACGGCGGAATGTGTCTATTCCGTACGTATCAGCGAGAAACCTGCAAAACGACCCGGCTTCGGCGGTGGCCAGAATCGGATCAGCGCTGTAGTAACCCTCGGTCGTGATGATGTCTTTCAACGGTATGATTGCGCTGTCACGTACGGCGCTCATTGTTTCGAAGTCAAAGAAATAGAAATATCCTGCGATGCCCTCAGCGAGAAACGGCGGCGCATAGCCATACACGCGCATCACCTGTGTCAGAATAGCTATCAAATGCGCCGGAGCCATATAGTCGTGGTTGTAGATTCCGAGCGCCTGTGAGCGAGTGGGATCAATTGCAAATCCGAAACGAGGATCCCAGGCGACAGTTTTTGTGGCGCAGGGATATAAATAATATTGCACTTTACCGGATCGATTGATATCGAAATTCTTTTTGAAGACACGATATTCGGATTCAAGCAACTCTTTAACTTCGTTCCAATGGTAATCTCCGAGTGAGTTCTTGACAAAATGCAAGTCAAAGTTGGCGGTGGGGTCAATACTAAAATCGCCTTTCACACGATGGTCATAGTCGCAACCGGACATATCAAGCGGAATGAATTTCTTGGGCGTCAGGCTGATACTATATGTAGCGCCCGCTTTGCCGCGAATGTTATCAATAGTAGCCGGAAGTCCGAGTTCGTAGCTGAAACTACGAGTCCGGGTATCCGGCCGCGAGCCGACAGTTGTGAGGAACACGTTCATATTCAAATGCACCGAATCAGTCTGCTCGATGCGTAGTTCGACAGACATGTTCGCGAGGAATCCGCTAAAGCGCCGTTGAAGCGGTATCTCCCAGATTCTGTTTTCAACGAGGACAACGTTGGCGCTGTCGGCAGAGCGCAGATGAACCTGAACACTCATCCGGACTCCTCTGTCCGGATAGTTTTTCCCGGTTGCGCTTGCGGTTGAGCTTGTGTCCTGCGCGTGGGAGACCCCGCCGCTCACTATGGAGCACACGAGCCAGAGCGTCAGCAGGGCGCCGGAAAACCGCATCAGGGTGCTCTTGCAGTGACTGCTAACGCCCGAATACTTTCTGCTGTTGAATAGACTCATTCGATGAATCTTTTTCACACTATTATTGCTCTTATGTCGTTTCGGCATACTGCTTTAGAATAACACTTCAGAATTAAAGTTGAGAGGCGGAAATGCGCCGACTCAATCCACACCGGACAGGAGGCGGACAGAGGGCGCGTCGCTTAACGCTGATACTGCAACGCTGACTCAAAGTTCCAGCCCCAGAATGCGTTGCGTGTCTTCAGTCGATGGGTCTTCCGGGTCAGAGAGAAAAATCTGTCCACCTTCAAAACGAGGCGAGATGTCAAATTTGTCAGTTTGCGCGGTGAAGACGATATCTTCGGAAAAACCAAGCCCGGTGAGACGTTTGCCATGTTCACTTTCTTTGATTGTTTCCAGTAGACGATTACGATTTGCGTTGTAATGCAGAGCCGCAAGTTTTGCCGAATCGTTCAACTCAATGTCACAGACAAGCGAATCTGCGAGTCCGTCGATGATCGCCCCGGCGGCCAGTGTGTCTTCAAGAGAGAAGGAGCCGTTGTTGCCGGCGCAAATCAGCGCCAGGTCTGAGCCGTTTGAACAGAGCTGTTTGACTGTCGCAGAGAGATTGAGAAACGCGCCGACACGCACCGGCTGATTGTAACGAAACATCGTGAACGGTCGTGTGCCGTTGGTTGTGCGGAGCGCTATCACTTTGCCGCTGATTATCTGCTTTGTGTATTCCAAGGGCGAATTGCCTAAATCGAAATTTTCGATCTTGATTCCCTGATGCTCACCGCCGAGTAAAACATTCTCCGGCCCGAGTTTTGTGCGCACTTCAACTGCTTCGGCTGTCTCAGCGACAGGAATAATCGCCCGCGCGCCATTGGCCAGGGCTGTGACAATTGTCGAACTGGCGCGCAGCGCGTCAATGATAACCGCCTGTCGCCCCTCTATCTTCTTTTGAGAGAGAGAGTCAGGTGTAAAATATACATCTATACGCATCGAAACATCCTTACAACGTCCGTTCTTCTTATCTGGGTTTGTGCGACTTGGGTGTGATAAACGGCGGCTTGACTACCTCACCGGGAATCGTCTTGTCGCGCACCTTGACAGCGACATGCGAGCCGGACTTGGTGTGCCCCTTGGCGACATAGCCCAGCGCTATCGGCTTGCCGAGTGACGGTGAATGCATGCCCGATGTCACCACACCAATTTCGGCGCCGGATTCATCGACTAATGGATACCCATGACGTGGCACACAACGCTCGGAAAAGACAATGCACACCAGACGACGTGTCAGTCCGGCCTCTTTCTGTTTGAGTAGCGCTGCTTTGCCATTGAAATCGCCCTTGTCGAACTTGACTATCCAACTCAGACCGGCTTCAAGCGCGGTGTGTTCGTCGTCAATGTCATTGCCATACAACGCCATCTTCATTTCCATCCGCAGTGAATCACGCGCCCCAAGACCAATCAACGTCATGTCATACTCCACGCCGGCTTGTGTCACTGTTTCCCAG
>CAZFAL010000037.1:8158-20173 GCA_964516945.1 uncultured Ignavibacteriales bacterium | reverse complement strand
CTATGCGCTTGAGGGGCTACAGGAGCGGACGGTGATGTTCGTTGAGCCGGCTGAAAAAATCTATGCCGGGCAGATTGTCGGTGAGAACGCGCGCCCGGATGACTTACCATGCAACCCCACCAAGCGCAAACATCTGACCAACCATCGCGCCTCAACCAAGGACATCGGTGTCAAACTCGATGTGCCGCGCAAGCTGTCACTTGAGCAGGCGATGGAATGGATTGGCGATGATGAGCTGGTGGAAGTCACGCCGAAAGCCATCCGTGTCCGCAAAGCTATCCTCGACCCCGACAAACGCAGAAGAGCCAACAAAGCCCAGGCGTCCCTGGCCCAATCCGCCGCGGCGGTAAAGCAGGGGTGACCGATAGTGAGAGCGAATTGGACGGGCGCCCGGCTACTAGTCTACATGATTAATACTATCTTCCCAATCTGTGTTTCGCCGGTGGGGGTTTCCACTACGAAATAATAGATTCCGGATACTACAGGGAGCAGGTTGCGGGAGACAACATCCCAGACGTCATGCATCGCCGAAGGGTCATCCGGCGCTTTGTTGTGTATTACCTGCCGTATCAAATCACCATCAAGTGAGTAGATGCTGATTGTGCACACCGGTGGCAAACCGGTGAAATGCACCGCGCGCACCCGCTCGTCGCGAAAGTCCTCCATCCCGCGTCCCTCAAATCCCTGCGCCCGGTAGTTGCCGTTGATGCGGTATGGATTGGGATAGGCAATCACATGCAAGCCGTCCGGTAGTGACGCATCCACACTATTCTGCGCCAGCGCTTCAACCGCCGTCAACACCCGGGAGCTTTCCAGATAGTGAAGGTCCGAGCCGGGGATACCATAGTCAAACGCTGTCACGGAAATGAAGTACACTTGTGAGGCCAGCACATTGTTGAAGATATAGCGATATTCAAAGTACTTGAAACGCTTGCCGTCAGGAGTTAGTTCACCACCCTTGTAGAAGGTTGTTCTGCCGGTCAGCGGATCGGTGTACAACGTATCACTTTGAAACGCCGAATCCAGAATGAGCGTATGCGGGTAGGGCGCATCGGGATAGATTTTATGAATTTGGGTCGTGTCCCGTAAATCTCCCTGATTCCAATCCTGCGGAGTGAAGTAAAACAACGAGTCATTTGCCCGAAGCGGATTGTCTATGCCATTTACTAACGGTGTCCAGTCACTTGAACCCTTGCCATAGGCGAGTTGCGCTTCGCGCAGTGTGAACGGTTTGCGAATGACTTCCCAGAATCCGTCGGAGAATACTGGCGCATCTTTCGTATTAAAATACCATTGTGTGTAGTCTTCAATATCATAGGAGGAAACGATACGCAAATCATCACGTCTGCGCGTCAACCCCCAATAGACTCGATAACCTTCAAAGTCCAGCTCCCTGGTGGCCCTGTCCGGTGTTGTCTCCGAACGAAGGCCATTCCATTCAAGCGCTATTCTGCTTTCCGTTGCCGTAAAGCGCACATCGGGTCTCTCCGGTGGCGCAACTGCCGAAAAGTCCGGCACACCGTCACCGGTCACCCAGAATGTGTCAGCGCGCAATAGCGCCTCGCTTGTGTCCACCACCAGCGTCGATTCCGGCGGAGACATCATGGAATCGATAGAGTAGCTTGTGTCGATGACCACACCGCGTTCAACAGGGCAGATGACATACTGCCCCCGGTATCCATTGCTATCAGTGTCAACACCCGGGTTGTCATAGACCCACTTCGCCCAGGTGACATTTTTCACCAAATCAGAGAAGTCGAGATTCGCATAAAACCTGCTTGTGTCATACGGGTCATAGTTGTCATTGAAGTTCCCCGGGTAACGGTGAAAATTATCCGCCATCACCAGCGCAATCGTGAATGACACTGTCTGTCCGATTCCAAGTTCAAAAGGTCCGGTGGAAACCAGCGCATGTGTGTCATAGCGTCCGTCTGCATAATCTGTTGCATTGACAGGAGGTGGAAGCCAGCCTTCAGATGTATGGTCCAGCGCTGTTGTGAGTTGATCGTAGTCAGTTTCCCAGTCACTCATTTGAAAATACTTGTTGCCTTCATTATTCGGTGTGCCGGTTGTTCCGCCAAAATCGCGGAAAGGCAGTCCGCGCGTTTCCGCCTTGCGTGGTCCGAAGTCTTTGCTCTTGTCCCCATTGGTTACCCACCAGTTAAACGAATGCCTCTGGCTTTCCTCAGGAGGATTCAGTATCGCCACAGAGAAGACATGATTCCTGCCTGTTGAATCGAACTCTCCGGTTTGAATATTGCTGAAGCCACCATCTACATCTGCATACCACGGGACGTCAATATCCTCTCTGAACTCACATTCTGGGTTCCCCGGCAGGTAGCGCTTCACATTCCGCAAGAAACCATGCACATCTCCTCGCACAGTGTCAGCGGTTCCATCGTCACCATCGAAAAAGAACCCGAGATACACGTCATGCATCGTCTTAAGTCCAATGTTGGTGATGGAATAGTCCACAAGAATAAAATCCTCGGCAACAGGAACACTCCATGCGTAACTGCGCTGGACAACCTTGATATCCAACTGGCGCTCTACTGCGCCACTCAATGGGTCGGTAAAGCTTCCGTTGTGACTACCATAGTATGTAGCAATAATGTCTTGTTCAGATTTGGCGTGGACGAAGTCTCCCCCGGGGAGATCACCAAGTCCAGTTTCTTTCAATCGTTCGTTATGCAGATCCTGAAAGAATTCACTCCGTGGAGAGAAACTTCTGGTGAATGTCCAGCCGTCGGCGCTGAGCGCTACGAGTGTATCGTTATCGACGATAGCGCCGACCCACAGCGAGCCTATCTGATCCAGACCGCCGTCCACACCGCCTGAATTACCGGCGAACCAGGTATAGCGTCCGACATCATGCAGGCCGAACTCAAACAGCGGTATCAGCGAATCCACGTTGGTCTGAGCGTATACACGCCCGTGAGCCGGGATGATTGTCAAGAGTGTCAGAAACAGGAATGACATGTATCCATGTTTCATCAACACATATTCAAAGCGTCTCTGAATATAGCGCATGGTAGCAATCATGTCAGCAACCTCTGTTGCCAATAGGTACACATATAGAGTACACATATAGAGTACACATTTATGGAAATGTCACACCCGGGGAGAGGGAGTGTGAGCAGGTAACGTGAAAAATATAGTGGAGCGGCAATGAAGAGTCAAGGGGGAAAGGCGCCCTGACTACACACTACATAATCAACACAATTTTGCCGACTTGTGTTTCGCCGGACGGTGTTTCTATCGCGTAGTAGTATATTCCCGAGACAACAGGCAGGAGGTTGCGCGAGATTATGTCCCAGGAGTCGTGCATGGCCGTTGGTGACCCCGGAGGGGTGTCGTGGATAATCTGGCGCACAAGGTCGCCGTCAAGTGAGTATATTTTGATGTCACATTTTGGCGGAAGGTTTATGAAATGCACCGCCCGCACTCGTTCATCGGTCAGCTCTTCCTGCCCACGGCCTTCAAATCCGTCGGCGCGATAATTGCCATCTGCGCGATACGGGTTGGGATAGACGATGACATTCAGTGGTTTGTTCACCAGACTGTCTGCGTCAGTCAACGGAAAGGCCAGCTCCGAGTTTTTCAGCGGACTCGTTTCCAGACTTGTCAATCCGACACTGCGTGACCCATAATCAAAAGCGGTCACAGCCACCCAAAGTGGGACCGAAGGCAACAGCCGGTCAATTGTGAATTCATATTCCCAGTACTTCGGGTCACCATCCGCAGTAAGATCATTTGCGGTCCACGTACTTTTGTCAATTCCAGGATTGGGCGCATTCGGAAACCGTTTGGCAATTGTTCCGGGTTGATTGAGGGCGCTTTGGTTCCAGTCCTGCTTTGTGAAGTAAAAGATGTCTTCCTCGCCGGTTTTCGGATCGGTGAAAACCAATGGGTTGTCCAGCCCAAATATCAGCGGATCAAACTCGGGGCCGTAAATCGCACGCAGCTCCTGCAGTGTAAAAGGCGCCTCACGTAGTTCGAACGAACCGGCGTCAGAAAGGAACCGGTAGCGATTGAAATTCTCGTGATCGTAAGATGTCAGGATTGTAAAGTCATCACGGTTGTTTGATAGTGATGTGTACACACGATACCCTTCAAAATCAACTGTCTTCGTTATCGGATCCGGAGTTGTCTCCGAGTTAAAACCGTTCCAGCGTACTATCAGTTTACCGGGTTCGGTGATAATGTATGTCTGTGGCGCCGGTGGAGGAGAAGCGGCGCGGAAATCCGGGACACCATCACCGGTGTAAAAATCCCGGCGGGTTTCAGCCGGAACTATTGTGCTAGTCACCTCAATAGTTGTATCGAACGGAATAACCGATGAATCAATCGTGATTGTTGTGTCATAGACAATCTTCTCTCTGAGCACACATTCTCGTGATTTTCCGAGGTAGCCATCATTGTCAGTGTCCACGCCGGGATTATCATACACCCAGCCTGCCCAGCGCGCATTCGTCGCGAACTTGGAAAAATCAAGTGTATTGGTAAACTTCGAAGGGTTAAACGGACTGAAATTGTCAGCAAAGCTTGTCGGGTTAACATGTGCGTTCTGCCCGCCGACGAGCGCAAGAGTGAAGTTCGTTGTGCGGCCGGCCTGCAGGTCGAACGGACCAAAGGAGAGCAGAAAACGAATATCATCGCCGCTACTGAGCTGTACTGAGTTCCCCGGCGGCGGGAGCCAGCCATCGGGAACATGATTCAAAGCTGTCGTTATCTGGTCGTAATCATGCTCACCGTTACTCATTACAGAATACTTGTTCAAATCTCCGAAAGGTGTGCCGAGGAAGCCATTCATATCTCGAAAGGGGGTTGTCGCTGTCCCGGCCTTGCGCGGACCGAAGTTTGATGCGGCCTGAAATGAGAAGTTCCACCAGTTATAGTTACTTTGTTGCGCTCCTTCGGGGACATGTAACACACGAATGCCATACACATCACGTAACGAAAACGGCTGATTCCAGACGTCAGGCGGATTCGGATCGCCGTCATTGTCTATAATATAAGCCAGGTCTAACGTATCATCAAAGCCACAGTCCCCCTTGAACGTCTTGAGAAAGCCTGTGAGATCATCTGTATTGGTTCCGCTGGTGAACTGCTGTCCGCCTATGATAGCTGGCAGCCCTCCTCCCGCGCCAAAAAAGACATCGCCGTCACAATAGATACCGATATATGCCGAACGAATATCTCTGGTTCCGATATTCGTTATCTGATAGTCGAAAATCACAAAATCGTCTGCAAAATCAAAGCCCCATTGATAGCTAGTCTCTTTGATTCGCAGATTAAGCGGTCGATGCGGTCGATTGTCAATGAAATCCACGCCGGTCACACGTGGGTCTGCGAGAGTATCGTAGTATACTGCTGTCATATCCAGTTCGGACTTGGCGTCCGGGCTGAAGAACGGGTCACCGATATTATTGGATTTCCGGGTGATAGCGTCAGTCAGACCGGGCCACATTTCGAATACGCCAAAACCGTTTCCAAAGCGCCAGGTATCATCCACCGCGGTGGAAACCAATGTGTCCTTATCTACTACGCCGCCAATCCAGAGGCCGGCTATACGCACATATTCCCGGGGTAATTGAGAATATCTCCCGTCAAAGAAATATCCGCCGTTGGTTTTCGTCACACTAAGGAACCCTATGTTGTGGCGCAATGTATCAAAGTTCGGTGGGTCGAAATCGGGTATCTGGGCTGAAACAAGATGAGGAAAAATAAGGCAACCAAGCGTGAACAGCACGGTTTTCAACAGCACAGTTTTCGACAGCACGGTTTTCGACACGGCGCTCGTCACCGGCGACCGATACGGGTATCCTGACGGTGAGATATTTACGGCTCCGGATGTCTTTACTATGTTGTGTTTTGTGGTCTCAGGCATAAGAAACAAGAAATCGATACTAAGATTACGGACACATGGAACATATTGCGATATCTCCGGGGGCAAACCAACGGCGAGTGAGGGGGAACACTCATTGAGAGCAAAAAACGCCCCTGCAGGCGATAGCATACGGCAATCAATAGCCCCGGGTCAAGTCCCGGGGTGGTTGGCTTCGTCGCGTCCCGATTTGCCGACGAGCGATGGAATGCTTTACAAGTTGTATGTATTCTATATATTTGGCGTTCGAAAGGGTCGGCCTCCTTCGTTAATGTCTACGGCAATGGAAGACCGCAGGTTTCGTAATATCACAACAATTCCCTGACTGGATTGTTTACGCCATTAGGCGGATATTCGTGGCAAAACAATTATCAACAATTATCAACGATTATGAAACGAAACTCACACATCTCCACTAAAGTTAACGGCGCCGCCATTCATCGGATAATTCGGTGTCTTGAGCGAATATGCCGGATAGGCGGCGTCTACAAGCAACAGTTGTGGATGAGTTGGGAACGCAGTTCTTTTGTCTGAAGGTCTCAATGTTGAGCCGGATTTGAGATGTGGGCGTTTTTTGAGTTTACTCCAAACGCCTGTCAACGACGTTAACCCGAAGATAATGAATGCGAGAGTATAAGCATGACAAAGACAAATCTAACAACTGATGGAGCGGCAGTGAGCAATATGTCTTCAAAAACGAATTCTTCAAAAACAGATTCTTCAAGAACTGATTCTTCAAAAACACCTTCTTCAAGAAGCATGTTTCCGAATAATGATTTCTTCACTACTTCAGACGAGCAGGTAATTAATGACGACCACGTTTTTGCGGCGCATCATTATGAGCGTCTTGAGACAGTGGTGCGCAAGACCGAAGGTTGCTATTTGTATACAGCCGACGGGCGCAAGATCCTTGATTGTCTCGCGGCCTACAGTTCGGCCAACGCCGGACATCATAACCCGAACATTGTTGCCGGTGTGGTTGACTGCCTCAAAGAACAACGCGGTTCGGTGATTTCGAATGTCGTGTACACTTCGGCTCTGTCGATGTTTCTCAAGAAACTTTCTACTTTTCTGCCGCAACTGGGACCGCGTTTCGGCAAGAACGGCAACAAATCACTGCCAAAGAATGGCGGTGTCGAATCTGTCGAAACCGCGCTGAAACTGGCGCGCTACTATGGCTGGAAAAAGCGGGGAATCGCTGACGGCCAGCAGGAGATTATTGTCTACGATAACAATTTCCACGGGCGCACAATTTCTGTGATTTCATTCAGCTCAACTGAAAAATACCGCCAGGGATTCGGTCCGCTGACCCCCGGGTTCCGTTCGGCGCCCTATGGTGACCTTGCGGCCACCAAGGCCCTGATCAACAAGAACACCTGTGGAATCCTTGTCGAGCCGATGCAGGGCGAAGGCGGGATGAATGTCCCGCCGCCGGAATTTTTGGCCGGATTACGCCAGCTTGCCGACGAAAATGATCTTCTGCTGATTTTTGATGAAATCCAGGTCGGGCTTGGACGCACAGGCAAAGATTTCTGTTTCCAGCATGAGAATGTGATTCCCGATGCGGTGATTCTCGGCAAGGCGCTTTCCGGCGGACTAACACCGCTGTCGGCTCTGGTGACCAATTCGGAATTGATGGATCTGGTGTTCACGCCCGGGAAAGATGGCTCAACCTACGGCGGCAATCCGCTGGCCTGCGCGGCGGGAATTGCGGCGCTTGATAATCATGTGGCCGACCGTCTCTCTGAGCGCTCCGCTGAAATGGGCGCCAAACTGAAAGCGCGCCTTGAAGAAATTGCCAAAAAGTCAGACAAGGTTAAAGAAGTTCGCGGTCGTGGCCTGTTCATTGGCGTTGAAGTCAATGACGGTGATGCAATGAAGTATTGCCATCAGTTGCTGGAAATGAATATGATGGCCAATGACAGCCATGGCCACACAATCCGCATTTCACCACCGCTGACTATCGGCGACGCAGAAATTGAATTCATCTGCGAGCGGATGGAGAAAGTTCTCTGTTAGGAGTTCTTTGTTACACTGAGAACACTTAGGCGACACACAAATGCAGGGGCGCGGACATTCTGCGTCCCTGCATATTGAATGAATCTAAAAGGGAGTATTCAGGATGTCAGACACACCGATAGTTAAACTCACACTTCGTAAGAATGGCTCAATCCTTGTGGATGGACCGGTGGAAATGGTTGGACCTGAAGGTGAAAAAATAGAAGTTCGTGAAAAATTCGCGCTGTGTCGTTGCGGAGCGTCGCAAAAGAAGCCCTATTGCGACGGCTCTCACAAGGAAGCCGGTTTTTCGAGCGACCCGGTGTGAGTAGCTACTGCAAGAAGCAGGAATGCAGTCATTGAGAGCGACAGCGAAGCAATCCCGTTGGATTGAACCGTTGAATTGAAGTATGTCGCCACCTGACGAGCGCTCCTGTAACGGCATGAAACAGTCAAACAAACTCAACATGTGATAAATGACAGACAAGAAACTCGCCCAACACTTTCTTAACAAAGTTGTTCTTTTCGATATCGCCAATACACTGGTGACATTCCGCGCAGACCTGCGGACTGAACGACTGACAGCGCTATGTGATCTTCCCGCCGACGAATTGAATGCGAAGCTGTTCACCGCTCCGGACTCGCCGGGGATGCAATTCGACAGAGGTCTGATAGTCTCAAGCGAATTCTATGACACCTGTTGCGGGATTATGGGAGTCGAGCCGACAGAGGAATTTGCCGCCAAGTTTCGCCACGCCTATCAGGATATTTTTGAACCCCGCCCGGAAGTCGGCGAGCTGGTCCGGGAACTGGCCGTTGCGCACGAGTTGTGGCTCATGTCCAATACTAATGTCTGGCATCTTGATTATGTGCGCAGTCACTTCGACTACTTCAGCTGTTTTACCACGAATTGCAACTCCTGCGACACAGCGCATATCAAACCCGAGCGTGAGATTTTCGAAGCGGCGATTGAACGTTCAGGACGTCCCGCTTCGGACCTGATATTCATTGATGACCGACAGGACAATGTTGACAGCGCGCAGGCGCTGGGTATCAACGCTCTGCTCTATACGTCGGTTGATGATCTGAAGAGCCAACTTGGCGAATTGACTACCGCCGTATCTTTGTGAACTTGCAATCGGGAAGACCATGATGTCATCCGCCGCGCAAACCTCTCGACGTCAGCCCGGCTATCTGGCGCTCTACTGGTTATTGGTCGGCGCCGGAGCGGTGTATTTTTCGGCGTTGCGCTTCATGTTCAATCGCGACTTCCCTTTGGCGACATTGCAGGGGCTTATCGACGGAACAGCCTATCGCCCGTTTCAATACCGGATATTGATTCCCTGGCTGGTGGGGCGGATACATGATCTCACCGGAATCTCCTCGGTGGCGCTCTATCAATCTGTTGAAGCGCTGGCCACGGTCGGTGTGGTTCTTGCTCTGCGCTACTTTCTTGCAGAACATTTTCGCGGCAAGGCGCTGGACATTTTTTCCGCCGCAATTCTGCTTGTCCTGCCCTGGAATTATCTTCTGCCGCAGGAGATAGCGCTGATAATTCCCTCTGACCTGCCGGCGGTCATGTTCTTCACATTGCTTCTGGCGCTGATGAGCCGTCAGAAATGGCGCTGGTACTATCCGCTCTTTGCTCTGGCGACTTTCAACCGTGAGACAACATGCTTTCTGACAGTTGTCTATTTGCTTGTCAACTGGAAACGTGTTCCCGCGAAACAACTCTGGTTGCACATTGCCGCACAATTTGTTATTTGGGTCGCCATCAAGCTCTGGCTGGCGCATGTTTATGCTGATAATCCCGGGAGTATGTTTGAAATCTATGGTGTCGCCGGAGACCGCACACATCTGGACTCAAATCTTGAGTTCTTGTTCTCACCAATGCGTGTATTGGTGTTGTTGTCGAGTTTTGGTTTCCTCTGGGCTCCGGTCATGTTCTGGCGAAAAAAAATTGACAATGAGTTTGTCCGGCGGGCATTGCTGGTCCTTGCGCCGTTTTTTCTGGCGATGGCGCTTATCGGTAATCTGAATGAAACACGAATTTTCGGTGAGTTCGCGCCGCTGGTCTACACCGGGGCGCTCTTGTTAATGTATAAGGTAAGCGCTGATGGCTCAAAGTCTGTCACTATCTGAGAATCCGGACCCCCACTACCGGCGTGAGGCGCTTGTTTGTGCGCTGGCGGCTGTAATTTACTCTCTGGCGTTCCTCCTCAGCGACTCCAAACTCGGTGTTCATGACTGGGAATTGTTTACCGCCATGGCGGAAATTCCGCGCGTTCTTGTCCTGAAATTCGGACAATTTCCATTTTGGAATCCCTATATCGGTGGCGGGAATATCCTCTTCCATCACCCCGAGGTCTCTGTCCTTTCACCGTTTTTCGGACTGATTCTCATTTTCGGCGCCGTGATTGGTTTGAAACTGCAAGTTTTGCTTTGCTATTTTCTCGGTTTCTGGGGAAGTGTCCGATTTGCGCGGACACTCGGCATGTCCGAGTCGGCGGGCTACTTGTTCGGTTCTATCTACTTTGGCGCTGCGTTTTTCGCCTTACACTTTTCCGAAGGGCATATTCCGTTCACACAGTTTTGCTTCCTACCGTGGGTGGCGTATTTTTTGCTCAAGTCACTCACTCGTCCTCGTCATATCATCTATGGCGCGCTGGCGCTGGCGCTGATGATTCTCGGCAATGGCGCAGCGGCGCCTTTCCTGTATACATCGACATTCATCGGCGCATTTGCGCTGGCGCTGGCGCTCCAAAAGAAGTCAGTCAGACCGCTTGTGAACATGGCGGCGCTTTGGCTTCTTGGCCTGGGTCTCGCCGCAGTTAAGTTTCTGCCGATGTTTCTCCATTTGCAGAGTCATTTCTGGGCAGGTAAACCACTTGACGTTGTCCCGCTTAGCGCTTTGTCCGATGTATTCTTCAGCTTTGATCAGGGTTTGTACAGTCACCGTAACTTGGGACTTGCCGGCGGCTGGCATGAATATGGCGCGTTCATCTTTTTCCCGGCTATCTTATTGGCGCTCTGGTATGCCGTGCGGGATTTCTCGCGTTCATGGATCTGGCTGGTTCTGGCGCTCTTCTTTTTTCTGCATGGCCTGGGCGGTTTTGCCGAATGGTCGCCCTGGCGCTTACTGGCTCACCTGCCGGGCTTTGAGAGCAGCCGGGCGCCGGGGCGCTCATTCCAATTCGTAATTCTCGCGGTTGGTGTTCTGGCCGGATTCGGGTACGACTCGTTGCGGACATGGATACAATCAGCTTCGCAAGGTAATCTGTTTCGTTCGCCATATTGGCAAACTGCTCCGGTGATTATTCTTGCTTCAATAGTCACTGTAAACGGCTGGATTGCGCAACAATCGCTCATGCAACCCTTTGTCAGAGAGCCGGTCAACCCCGTCTGGCACGCTGAATTCAAACAAACTGTCGGCAAACCGAATATTGTCTATCAATCAGTCCTCGAAAACAGAGGAGTGATTCTGGCTCCGTGGCTCTCCGCCTACGAAGAAGGGCGCGGCCTGGTTACCGCCGATGGTTCAGTGCTCGACGAGTATATCAACAGCGGAGAGGCGCAGGTGCTCAGCCGTTCGTATCGAGGCAATGAAATTCGCTATCATCTGAAAGCAACGACAGACGGTGAAATCACTCTCGGGATGGGATATGATGACGGCTGGGAAATTGTTAAGCCCGTAAATAGCCAGCTTCGCGCTGAACAGGGCTTGCTGGCGGTTTCGTTTTCAGCGGGTGATTCAGAGCTGTACCTGCGGTATCGGACACCGTACTTTTACACCGGACTCCTGATTTCACTCTTGAGTATCGTGGCGTTTTTCGTTTTGGGGATATGGCTCAAAAAACCTTCAAGCGCCACTTTATCAGTGTCCAGATAGCCATCAGTCCGTCGCGGCCGCGAATTTTCTTGCCCTCTTGTATTGAGCGCGGGTGGTAGGTTATCGGCAATTCTTCAATTTTGACATTTGCCAGCCCCAGTTTGGCGACGACTTCCGGACAGAACTCGAACTCACGGCATTCGAGATTGAATGACTCCAATAGTCGTCTGTCTATCAGTTTATAGCATGTCGCCTCATCGGTGATTCCGACATCAAACAACCTGTTGGCCAGCCAGGTCAG
>CAZFAL010000037.1:0-8058 GCA_964516945.1 uncultured Ignavibacteriales bacterium | reverse complement strand
ATGTCGCCTCATCGGTGATTCCGACATCAAACAACCTGTTGGCCAGCCAGGTCAGAAACCGTCCGCCCCAATAATAGCGTTGATAGGAGATTCCGGCCTGCCGGTTGAGGATTCGTGAGCCAAACACCGCCGGCGCCTGATTCTCGCAGGCAAAGTCAAAAAGTCGATTGATATCCTGTGGGTCATATTCAAGGTCACCGTCCTGAATAACCACATAGTCCCCTGTGGCGCGTTCCAGTCCGGCCCGGATAGCGGCTCCCTTGCCGCGCAGGGCGCTATACTCCACAAACAGCCACCGGTTGCCGTCGCAGAAGGGTTTGATTATTTCCGCTGATGAGTCAATAGAGCCGTTGTCGATGACAATAACCTGCTCTGCGGACACGGTGTTTTTCAGCGTCTGCAGTAATTCTCCAATCGTAGACTCTTCGTTGAAGACCGGTATCAGAACTGTCAGCGTCGGATGCGCTCTCGTGGTGTTTTGTCCTTGTTTGTCCATAGGTGACGTTCGCCGGTGTGCGCCTTGACATACTTATCAGGCGGCAGTATTCTGCCGCCAATGGGGTCATTGCAGAGTTTCATTGCGGTGACAGAATTGCGCTGACTGAAGCGCCTCGACCGATCCTTTTTCTCGTTATTCTCGGAGCCCCGTCAGTATATTATTGCAGGATAGCCGTTTAGATGCGCAGATAGTCACGTTCCCGGCCAGATTGGCGCAATCCAGACTTTGCCGACGCCAGCCACTCCTCCACGACTAAGATAGGTTATCAATGGGCAGAACACCAATCGCTGACAGACGAACAGACGCTCGTCCGCAGAGTCGTTTTTTGCAGAGTCATTCTTTGCAAAGTCATTTCCTGCAAAGTCGTTTCCTGCAAAGCCGGAGCGTTCTCTTGTGTGTCAATGTCTTGTGTGTCACTCGTCTGTCTGCGCTTTTGGCTGTTGTTCTCTCCGTTGCCGCCGTTCGCACAGTCGGCTCCGCCGCTGAACTTGTCGATTCAACGCGTTATATCGTCGGCCCCGGTGATGAATTCACCATTAGTTTCTCTGAGGCGCGGATTGCCCCGTTCACGACCGTTGTGGGCGTTGAGGGGCTGGCTGCAATCGACGGTGTCGGGACTTACAATCTGGCGGGTCTGACCCTCTCAAAGGCGAAAGCCAAACTCAGAGCGGGCCTGAAAACACGTTTCTCCGGCTCCGGTCCGGAACTTCGACTTACAACCGTACGTGAAAAACGCACACTCGTCGCCGGAGCTGTCGTCCATCCGGGTTTATATTCCACAAAGGCCACCGCGCTGGCCAGTGACTTAATAGCCAAAGCCGGTGGTCTTACCGGCAAGGCCTCACGACGAAATATCGAAATTCGCACAGAAGAAGGTCCACGCGCGAAGACATTTCCGGTAGACCTCGATATGTTTACAATCGCCGGCGCTCAGGAATCCAATCCACCGGTGTATCTCGGCGATGTTATCTATGTGCCTCTGTTCTCGGACTCCGCGCAACGATGTTATGTCTCCGGTGAGGTGCGCTCACCGCGTTGGATTGAATACACGGGGCGTGACAATGCGCTGGACCTTGTTCATCTCGCTGGCGGTCTGACCGGAGCCGCGAGAGAAGACTCGGTGTTTTTGTTTGACGGCTCTTCCGGGAGCATGGTGGCTTTGCGGCAGACTGTATCGCTACCGCCGGGAAGTCGTCTTATTGTCCTCGCTCATGTTGCGCAGGCGCGTGAAACAGACGTTTCAGTTAACGGCGCTGTTGTCAACCCGGGGAGATACCCGTTTCGGGAAGGGATGACGGTTGATTCACTGATAGCGAGAGCCGGCGGGCTGCTCAGCGCGGGGTACCGTGACGGGATTACGTTATTCAACAATTCCACCGACAATCGGGCTCTTGTGAAGTCATTGCTGACACAAGAAAGCGGCGCCATCGCCAAAGCGGGCGCTCTTGCGCCTGTCGGACCTTCTTCTGTGGACAATCTGCGCTCCGGAGGAGCTACGACTCTGGCGCCGGGTGATTCTGTGGTTGTCCCGCTTGCCACAGGTTTCGTCAGCGTTCTGGGACAGGTGAGAGTCCCCGGGTTGGTGAGCTTCGTCCCCGGACGGTCTGCCCGCGACTACATCAGTTCCGTCGGCGGGACTACCTCATGGTCGGATATCAGTCGCTCCTATGTTTCACGTCATATCGCCGGTGGCGCTACGCCTTTGTCGTCTGCGGGAATCATCTACGACGGTGACATTATCTTTGTGGCCAGAAAAACAGACAAACACAGCTCCGGCGCGCTGGGTTGGATTCGTGATGTGACATTGATTGGCGCCGGGGTCGCGCTGACAGTCTTTGCCATTGACAAGGCCGGGAACTGAGATATGACAGAACCGCAGACCGACAGCGTGACAGGACCAAATCACGGCACAAATTTCTGGCGTTTGCTGGAAGTCGTCGCCTTGCAAAAGCGACTGATTTTCACCGTCGTCGGGGTCGCGACGCTTGCCGCTGTTGTTATCTCTCTCGTCCTGCCAAAATGGTATCGCGCCGAGGCCTTGCTTCTGCCCCCGAAAGAAGAGAATTTTTCTGTGCTCAGCTCATCCAGCGCCATTGCCGAATGGGCGTCAGTTACCGGCGGATTGAATCTCCCGGCGCTGGTGACTGCGTCCGATCTGTATGTTCGCATGCTGGGTAGTCGCGCTTCAATGGACCCGGTTATAGATAGTTTTCATCTTGTGCAGCGCTTCAAAGCCAAATCAAGATATGACGCGCTGGTCACTTTGAAAAAACGCGCCGATTTTCGTGTCACACCTGAAGGCATGATTCAGATCCGGTTCGCTGATAATGACCCGCAGTTTGCCGCTGATGTGACGAACTCATTTGTCGCAGAGCTCGATAGAATCAACCGCCGGATTTATTCTGACCGCACCCGTCAGAGCCGCGAGTTCATTCAAAAGAGTCTGACCGAAGCCAAAGTTGAACTCGACAGCGCACGAGCCGCGCTCAGAGCGTTTCAGGAGAAAAACCGAACAGTTGACCTGGATCGTCAGACTGCCCTGGCAATTGAAACCGCCTCAGAATTGAAAACAGCGTTGGCGACTTCCGAAGTTGAATTAGCTCTCAAACGCAAGACTCTCTCGGAGTCACATCCTGACGTCGTGGAGCTGGAGGCAAGAGTCGCAGAGATGAAACAGAAGGTTTTTGAATTGGAGCATGGCTCCAACGACAGCTCATATTTCTCTCTGCCAATAGCCGAAACACCTCGTCTACGCAGTCGGCTGGCGGACTTAACGACGAGAGTGAACGTCGCTGAGCAGGTTTATCAAAACCTGAGGTTGGCGCTCAGCGACGCGCAAGTGCAGGAAAACCGTCAAGCCCCGGCGCTTTCAATTCTCGATGCCGCCAGCCCGCCGCAACTGCGGTACAAACCACAACGGACCTTGATTGTCGGGGCAACATTCGCCTTATCAGTGGCGCTGGCTATCTTCCTCGCGCTCTTGGTCGAATATCTCAAGAACTTAAGCAAAACGAACCCGGAAGATTATCGCCGGGCGATGGTGTTCACTGGAAGTCTGTTCGGAGGGAAGCGTCGCACAAAGTAAGCTTGCCACTGAATAGATTTTGCAAAATAAATCTCAAAATTAACACAGGTAGCAAAAAATGAAAAACATTGGAATCGTTGGCATTGGTGATTGGGGCAAGAATCTCCTGCGCAATTTCTACAACATCTCAGCCGGCAAACTGACACTTGCCTGTGACACAGATAACAAACGTCTGGCAACAGCGAGCAAGACGTATGAGGGTCTGAAAACTACCAATGACTTTGCCGATCTCATCAAAGATGACAGCATTGGCTCAATTGCAATTGGCACACCTCCGAATTCGCACGCAGAACTGGCTATCGCAGCGATGGAGGCCGGTAAAGATGTCTTTGTCGAAAAGCCATTGGCGCTGAGTGTTGAGGACGCCGAAAAGATGGTTGCCACTGCGGAGAAACATAAGCGCATCCTGATGGTGGGTCATATTATGGTCTACCACACTGCGACACTGTATTTGAAGAACATGATAGAGTCGGGTGAGCTGGGTGATGTGTATTATATGTATGCCAGCCGTGTGAATCTCGGCAAAGTGCGTTCAATTGAAAACGCCTGGTGGTCTTTCGCGCCACATGATATTTCTATCATTCTCTATCTGCTCGAAAAAGACCCGGTGCGCGTCACAGCGTCAGGTTCGGCATACTTGCAGGATGGGATAGAGGATGTAGTCTTCACGACATTACATTTCGCTGACGGTAAAATGGCGCATATTCATGTCAGTTGGCTTGACCCGCAGAAAGACCGCAAGATGACTGTTGTCGGTTCGAAAAAAATGGTTGTCTTCGATGACACCGCCGCGTCAGAGAAAATCAGAATCTTTGACAAAGGAGCTGACAAGAAACAAGACTATGAAACCTATGCCGAATACCTGACGTTGCGCACCGGTGATATTGTCATCCCGAAAATCCTCGGCGGTGAGCCGCTCGCTGATGAATGTCGACACTTTTTGGAGTGTGTCGAATCTCGTGAGCGTCCACGCAGTGACGGTCGCGAGGGACTGCGGACATTGAAAGTTCTGCGCGCCGCGCAGGAGTCAATGGAGCAGGGCGGTACACCGGTTGAACTTAAGTAAGTTGAACCTAAGTAAGATTGCACTTTTTCCGGCTATAAGGAATATTTCTCATGTCTACTTCCATTATCTCAGAATCCACCTCATTGGGCGAGAACACCCGCTATGGTGAGTTCTGCGTCATAAGTGACAATGTTCAAATTGGCGCAGGATGTGTTATCGGCCATGGTGTCAAAATCCATGCCGACACCGTGATTGGCGACAATGTGCGCATTGATGACAATACGGTCATCGGTAAGTTGCCGATGAAGGCCGCCAACTCGGCAACCACAAAGGAGCAGGAGTTACCTCCGGCGACAATCAAGTCCAATTGCATTATTGGCACAACCGTTGTCATCTATCGCGGGTGCGCAATCGGTGAAAAAGTTCTGGTTGCCGATCTGGCGACTGTGCGCGAGAATGTCAGCGTCGGTGATTTCACGATTGTCGGACGCGGTGTGACGATCGAAAACTTCTGCACTGTGGGGCGCTATTGTAAACTGGAATCCAACGTCTATCTCTGCGCCTATTGCACACTTGAGGACCGGGTGTTTGTCGCGCCATGCACTGCGACTTCGAATGACAACTACATGGGACGCTCCGAAGAGCGTTTCAAACATTTCAAAGGCGTGACGGTCAAGAAGGGCGGCCGAATCGGCGTGAATGCGACAATCCTGCCGGGTAAAGTTATCGGCGCGGATTCACAAGTCGCCGGCGGCGCATTGGTAACCAAAGACACCGCAGCAAAGAAAATATATGCCGGTGTCCCGGCCCGACAATGGCGTGATGTCGACCCTGACCAATTACTGGAAAACCAGGGCTGGCCGGAATAGCAGATTTCTCTCATTGCAAGTCAAGTTTGCATGTCAAGTCCCCGCTGGTGGGACTTGACATGTTTACGCTGGGTTTCAGCGGTACGTTCGATTCGTAGGGGCGGGGTTTCCCCGCCTTTTTTTGTTCAAGTATTCTGCCTGACCAACCACGGGCGCCGGAACGACGCCCCTACGAAACCAAGCATACTGCTCAAACAAAAAGAAGCGCAGCGCACTGTTGTCCCTTCGTCTCACACATTTCCCGCCAAAACCAACCTGCTTTTGTGGTAATTGCCAGATAATCATCAGATTCCGCTATACAAACCCGATATATCTTGTATAATGCAAGTCGGTGGCCCGAACAGCCCGGTAGGGGCTGACAATTACGCCACCGCATATACCTGTTTGTAACAAACAATCAAGTTTTCAAAGGAAGTCAAACCGTGAGTTCAACAACATCAACACAAACAGCAGGCGCCCAAACTGGCTCCGCCAAGCCCCAGGGCGTACCGCTACTGGACCTTCATCGCCAATATGTGACCATCAAAGAGGAAATGGACAAGGCCGTACTCGCAGTTCTTGAACATGGCAAGTTTATCCTTGGCCCCGAAGTCAAAGAGCTTGAAGCCGAGGTCGCCAAGTACTGCGGTGTCGGCTTTGGCATCGGTGTTAATTCCGGCACAGACGCTTTGCTGTTGGCATTGCGTACAGCCGGTGTCGCGCCCGGCGATGAGGTCATCACCACTGATTTTTCATTTTTCGCCACTGCCGGTGTTATTGCCCGCCTCGGAGCCAAACCGGTCTTTGTAGACATTGAACAGGATTCCTATAATATCGATCCGAAATTAATTGAAGCGGCGATTACAGACAAGACCAAGGCGATTATTCCGGTGCATTTATTCGGTCAGATGGCGGATATGGATCCGATTATGGAAATCGCGAAGAAACATAAGCTGGCCGTTGTCGAGGATGGCGCCCAGTCAATCGGCTCAAGCTACAAAGGCAAACTTTGCGGCTCTGTCGGAGACTATGGCTGTTTCTCGTTCTTCCCGTCGAAAAATCTTGGCGGCATCGGTGACGGTGGTATGGTGGTTCTCAACAATGAAGAGCGAGCCGATTTTTGCCGGACGTTGCGTGTCCACGGCTCGAAGCCCAAATACTACCACAAACATGTCGGATATAATTCCCGTCTGGCGACAATCCAGGCCGCGGCAATTCTGGTGAAACTGCCGCATCTGAAGAGCTGGTCCGAGGCGCGTCAGGCCAATGCCGCCTACTATGACAAACGCTTCGCCGGTACAAACGTCAAAGCGCCGATAGTTATGGATTACACGACATTCCATATTTACAATCAGTACACTATCGCCGTGGAAAACCGTGATGACCTCCTCAAGAAACTCCGCGAACGCGGTATTGGCTGTGAAGTCTACTATCCGCTGACATTCCATCAGCAGGAATGCTTCGCCGACCTCGGGTATGGCAAAGATGACTTCCCGGTCTCGGTCAAAGCGGCAAGCTCGGTGATTTCCCTGCCGATTTTCCCGGAATTGACCGAACAGGAGCGCGAGTTGGTCACTGACACCGTGCTGGAATTAGTCGGCTGAGCGTAAGAGAATTGTAAGAAGCCCGGCATAACTCCTCTTTTGCAGAGGAGTAGCGCACGACGTATATTGCCCGTCCGGATTGAGAAGATTCGGACGGGCTTTTTTTGATTCTCAGATGCAGTCTCGTATGACAACAACAGCAAGAAAAACAAAGCGCAGACGGATGCAAAAGCGGACAACGCCTCTGCGTGTTGTCTCATTCGTCGGCGCCCGCCCGCAATTCGTCAAACTCGCCCCATTGGCCTGGCGGCTTATTTCACCTGAATACAATCATCGATTCAAGCATACAATCATCCACTCCGGGCAACACTATGCCAGTGGACTCTCGGCTGTGTTCTTTAAGCAACTGCATATTCCGAAGCCGGATGTCAATTTGCGCGTCGGTTCGGGACATCACGGCGAAATGACCGCCAAAATGATGAGCAAGCTTGAACGTGACTTGCTCGCATCACGGCCTGATGTTCTACTAATTTATGGCGACACCAACACAACTGTCGCCGGAGCGCTGGTGGCCGCCAAGCTGGGAATAGCGATTGCGCATATTGAGGCCGGGTTGCGCTCGTTCGACATGGCCATGCCGGAGGAAATCAACCGCCGGGTGAGTGATCATATCAGCGGTTTGTTATTCTGCCCGACGACTGAATCGGTGAAAAACCTCAAACGTGAACATCCACCGGGTGAAATCATCCGTTGTGGTGATTTGATGTTTGAGACATTGAATCAGTTACGCAGTACTCTTGTCGCTCCGGCTTCTGAGGCGCAGTCAGTCCTGTGCAAGTACAGTGTAGTCGAAAAGCAGTATGCGCTGTTTACCGCGCATCGCCCGGCGCTGGTTGACAGTCGTGAGACATTGCAGAAAGCGCTGCATATCCTCGCGGCGCTGAAGATGCCCGTCATCTTTCCAGCGCACCCGCGCACTGTGGCGTCACTCAAGCGCAATCGCCTGATTGGCGCCCTGAAAAAACTAAAACATGTGCAAGTTGTTGAGCCACTGTCCTACATAGAGAATCTAACTC
>CAZFAL010000036.1:0-20259 GCA_964516945.1 uncultured Ignavibacteriales bacterium | reverse complement strand
ATTTCGGGGCGAAAGTCTCATATGGCGACCCCAACGGGATTTGAACCCGTGTTTCAGCCTTGAAAGGGCCGTGTCCTAACCACTGGACGATGGGGTCGATTTGGAAGGCAGGCGTGTCTTCCGGCTCCGGAATCCTGTACGCCTGTTTCGCTTGCGTTTGCCGGTTCGAAGCTACGCGGTACAAATGTTCAGTAGCGTCCAACGAACAATTGCCCGGCAAATTGCCGGGCGTGGGCATAATAGTGTTCAGCGGTTCAAAGTCAAGGAATAAGCCCTCCCGGCGCGCAAACTTCCGCTTACGGACGTCTTTTGAGAATCGTCTACCGATTATTACCGGAGAACCCAGTAACTGGCGCTTGACGTGGCGATCTTTAGGAATATGGAATCACGGGACTGCCGCACTTCGCTCAGGATTGTAGATGTTAGGTGATTCGGGGAGAGCCCGGTGGGTTGCGATGACTGCTACGGAGTATTCTCAGATGGTTGCAGGTAGAATCCGGCGAAATCTCCATTGTACAGGTCTTGCAGAGTTTCTTTCACCGGGCGCGGGTTGAAGCCCAGTTCGTTGCGGGCCTTGGAGTTATCGTAGGTCCAGTCATAGTTCAGCATGTCCACGATATCAGGATAGAAGCGCAGTTTGCCGCCTTTGTTCCTGGAACGAAATCTCACTGCCAGTTTTGCAGCCGAATGCAGCCAACTCAACGGGGGAGTGAATCTGCGGGGTGAGCGCCCGCTGAAATCTGAGAATATATCGAGCGCTTCGGGGACACTGATGTTGTCCGCTGTGAGCAAATAGCGTTCGCCGTCGCGCCCCTTTGCCAGCGCCTCAAGGATTGCCGCGGCGACATCGCGGATATCGACAAAATTGACCCGGTTCGGAAAGCAGGGCAGAAATGAGTGTGACATTAGCTTGTTGATGCGGGCTTTATCAGAGTTGTGGCGTGAGGGCGCGACGATAATTGACGGATTGACGGTGATGAGTTGGGGGGCTCCGCCTGAATCGGCGCTTTTGCGTTCCTGACTGAGTAATTCTTCGGCCTGATGCTTTGAAAGTATATACGGAATACGTAGCTCTCCGAGGTTGAACACTGCATCTTCGTTAAGAGGCAATGTGGAGTTGTTTTTCTTACGTAGGACTGCGCCAACCGCCGCTATCGTCGAAACATGCAAGAACTTCCTCACTCCCGAAGCCACTGCGGCGCGGTAGCAGAACAGAGCGCCGAAGCTGTTGACACCGGTGAACATCGTCAATTTGTCACCACGGAAATCGACAATCGCGGCGGTGTGGATGACTGTGTCGATGCCTTCAAAGGCGCTGACAAGTTGTTCTTGATTTCGCAAATCAGCATAGCGCTTTTCGAGATGATGAGAATCAATGAATGTGCAATTAGAACCTTCGCGCACAAGGCAAACCGGGCGAATGTTTCCTTTGAGACATTCGCAGATTAGCTGACTACCAAGCAGGCCACTGGCGCCGGTAATCAGAATTTTTTGTGGAGAGCTCATATCACATTCACATACCAACAGCGCTAACGCGCCCGCCTATGAAGCCAGCATGACTGTCAGAAAGACTTACAGAAACGTGAGCAGGCGCTTAATGTCTGATTCAGAGCTGTAACAATGTGGCGCGATGCGAATGCCTCCTTCACGTTGGGCGCAGATAATGTTGTTTTTCTGCAGACGCGCAAACAGCTCCTGATAACCATCACACGTGAATGAAAGAATCGAAGAGCGTTGCGGCTCATCAAGCGGGCTTTGAATGCTGTAACGCGAGTCGGAGTTCAGGGCTGTGATGAGCGTATCAAGCAATCCGTGTGTGTGACGCTGAATGTTCTCAGTCCCAAGTTCGAGCAACATCCGCAGAGATTCGGCAAAGGCGATGAGATAACCTGCCGGGGCTGTGCCGGTAGTGAATCTCCGGGAATCCTGATGCACGGGTTTGTCAAATTGGAAGAGGTCAAAGAAATCCTCCCACTCCACCGAAAGCCAACTCCGCATAATCGGTCGCATTTCGCTACGAGCTCTTTCGGAGACAGCGAGGAGACCGACACCGAGTGGAGAAAGCATCCATTTTTGCGCTCCGGCGCAAAGGATATCGATTCCCAATGTATCGAAATCAATCGGCTCAACTCCCAGCCCCTGAATTCCATCAACGACAAAGTAGGCGTCAACGGACTTCGCGAGCTCCGACAATCCGGCAAGCGGGAGTTTGGCGCCATTGTAGAATTGCACAAAGGAGGCGGCGATGACTTTTGTTTTCGGTGTGACAACTTTGGCATACTCTGCGACCGTCGGAGCGACTGCGGCGCTTTCGACAAAGCGAACAATCACACCGCGTTCCTTGAGCGCCAACCAGGGATAGACATTAGCCGGAAACTCCTTGGCGCCGACTACTATTTCGTCACCACGCTCCAGCGGTAACCCGAAGGCGGCGACATTGACTCCATAGCCCGTGTTGTATCCATAGGTGACATTATCAATCGAGGTATGTAACAAATCAGCGCCCGCCTGCCTGACAGTTCCAAACGCTTCGCCGAGATGATTATCAACTTTCCAGGGACAATGTTGGGAGATATCGTAATAACCGTTCATCGCGGCGCGCGTGCGTTTCGGCAATGGGCCAACGGAGGCGGCGTTGAGATAGGTGGCGTTGTCGGCGAATTCAAATTCTTCACGGACATTTTCGAAAGTAGTTTTGGTCGTCATAGTCCCGTCGTGTAATAGCGATGTATGTGTTATAGTGAAAACAGTATTCCGATAAGCGCCAGAGTTCCCATGAGTTTAACAAGATGCGAAAACATCAGAAACGCAAGCGCGACAAACGGTATCTTGTGGCGCTCACTGACCGAGACAGCGAACGGCAACGCTCCGACGGTAATTGTCCAGAGGGCGATGGACACTCCGGCCCGGGGTCCTTCAAGCGGCAAAATGAGATACAACCAGCTATACAGCCCCATCGGCAGCGCTGCAAATAACAGCCATTGCACGAGGAAGTTCCAGACTTTTGCAGACACTGATGCAGTTGGCGCTGATTCAGCAGAGGTAGACTGTGATTCAGGCGCGCTCCACACGCCGCGCTTAATCAAATGGCGCTCATACACTGACAACGCCCAGGTTGCAATGAGCAAGTATGCGGCTGTGGCCAGTGAGCAGTATAGTAATAGTATTGGAGGTATCACTGTTGGTCTTAGTCTTTTAGTATTCAGTATTTATATTCTTCGTTCTCACACATTATCCGGCTCATAACACTGTGCTTATGATACGGGATGAAGTACTCGTTGTACATCCTAAAGCCAACCCTGCTTTCGATACCAGGCAACTGTTTGCTTTGCGCCGGCGCCAAAATCAGTTTTGGGCGTGAAGTCAAAGTGGCGCCTGGCGTGTTCAATCGAGACATCCCATTCACTGAGAATCTCCCGGGATTTTTCTAATGTCAGCATAGGTGTGAAGGGAGTGACTTTGCAGAATGTTTCAGAGATAGCGCCGAGAGAGCGAAAGAGCCAGCCGGGGATCGGGAGTGTCACACTGCGTTTGCCACAGGCCTGCGCCATGAGAGACATCAGTTCGGCAAAGGTCGATGCGCGCTCTTCGGCGAGAAAATAGCCCTCACCGGAGGGCAGATCATACTTAAGCATTTGCGTGACGCCGTCAACGAGGTCATCAACATAGATCATCTGGATTTTTCTGGACGTATCGCCAATGGTCGGCTTGATACCTCGCGAAACGGTTTGAAAGAATGTGAACACCTCAGTGTCACCGGGACCATAGACGCCGACAGGGCGGGCGAATTGCAGATTGATGGAATCGGCATACGCGCTCAAACGACGCTCAGCTTCCAGTTTTGAACGGCCGTAGGTCGTCATTGGAGCCGGCGCATCTTCTTCCGTACGGGGCCGACCATGTGACGGACCATAGGCGGCAAGGGAGGAAACAAAGATAAAGCGTTTGACCGAATCGGATTGGACACAGGCCTTCATAAGCGCTTCGGAGCCGGAAGTATTGACGGCAAACAGTTGTGATTTTTTTTTGGCTTTGACCAGGCCTGCGTTGTGAATCACGGCGTCAACATTCTCTATCAGCGTCGGAAGTGTTTCCGGTTGTGTCACATCACCGTACGCATAGTTTACATTCAGACCTTCAAGAAATTTGAGATTTGCCGACTTTCGCACACCGGCTGTTACGCTAAACCCGGCATTAAGCAGCGCCCGGCAGAGTCGTGAACCGATAAAGCCGTTGGCGCCGGTTACCAACACGCGTTTGTATTGAGTTCCTATTGCAGAGTAATCGGCCATGGAGCTTGGATGACCCGGATTCGTCAGGTTCGGATTCAGACGGAATCGCTTCAGAAGGTTTCAATGTCGAAAACAAAAACTTCGGCAAATTTTTCTGTGTACGCCTTGCGTGGCAATTTGGCTTTCAAACACACAGCATCGAGCGCTTCTTCAACAGTCGGCGTTTCATTTTTCAAGGCAGTGACAATTTCATCAGGGAACATATAGGCCGAATTCATTTCAAATTTGACCAACGCGCCTTGTGTGGCCGGGTCGAATTCGGCGAAGTTTCGGACCTGATGCAACGGCGAGAGAAGATGCAGAGCGAGACGATAGGTTTCGAATGTCTGTTCATCGGCGGGGCCGGTAATCACCGTTGAGTCATTGAAGGCCGCAAAAGCGACTTCGGCTACTGTTTCGGCCAGCGCCCTGTTTGAACGCAAATATCCCGCACGGCCGACCAGCTTTTTATCCTGATACAACGAAACAAACACGCCCCGCGTTTCACGTAGCTGCCTTTGAGCGATTGAGTCATCCGGCGCTGGCTGTGACAGCGCCTGCTCTACGCCGTTCAAGATTGCTGTACGCGCTACTGCCTGCAGAAATGTTCTGACTGGCTCGAGCGTCTCCGTCGGGCGCGTATCCTCCTGATTGCGAGCCGGGATAAACTCTCTGCGAACTGCCGAATGGGTGATGACAATCCCGGTATGGCCGATAACTTCATTTTCAGATACTTGTGATTGGGTGTAACCAAATTCGCAGACTTCATCAATGCCGGTTCGGCGCGCAACAAACAATGCGGCTATCAACCCTATCATCCCACAGGCCTCAACCTCTCTGGCGAGAAACAGGTTTATCAGACGCTCAGCGTCGAGAGCCAGTATTGTCTTGCGGGTTTTCGCATCCAATCCTGCGCCGGTTTGTGAATCATGGTAGTGCGACAGGTCTGTCGAAACGACTACCAGCGCATTGCGCTTTTTCAAACAGGCATGCAGACAATCACCGAGCGCCCGCGCAGAGACAACTTCCTGGTCGCCGGTAATGATTGGAACCAGTGAGAACTCACCCAAAGTCAACTGCAAGTATGGCAGAACGGCTTCGAGTGAGAATTCGTCAGCATAGTCTTTACCGGTGTGTCCGAGAGCGGACCTGGTGACATGCGGGCTGATGGATGTCAGCTCCGCCACAAGCTCCTCGTCAACCGGAATATCCCCCAGCGGTGTTTGATAGGCTTCGCCTTCAAAAACCGAAGCGCCGGGGAAAAAGCCGCGATGCGACGGGGCGATGACAACAACGGAATCGTATTGATGGCCAACAAGGTGGCTGAGCGCCGAAGCGGCAACTGAGCCGGAACATTCCAGCTCACTGTGTGGCGCGACGACAACGAGAGGCGGCTGCGACAAGCGTTGACCTTTGCCGGCGGCGAACAGCTGCGACAGGCTTCTGGTCAGCGCCGCAGGGTCCGCCGGGTACATTGTCCCGGCGGCCGAAGGTTTTCTGATATTGAGTTGTGTGGTCATTGGTCTCTGAGATGTCCAATTGATTCTGTCGTCAGCCGATAATCAGCCGGAGAGAATCTACGCGCAGAGATGAGCTGAGTCAAACGAGTGGCAGGAAAGAGAAAACGCCCGTGTCGGAGGCGTTTCTGCCGGTTTCGACACGGGCGGATTGTTCTTCAAAGGCAGTGAAAAACGCACGAAGTCTTTGCGAGAAGCGACGCGGCAATTTCCGGGCTATGAGACTATGAATCGCCGAGGATTGAATCGACGAGATTGCCGCGCTGTCGCTCGCAAAGACTGCATTGTTGACTTTCTCAACAAGGTTTACGCTGACGGGTTTGGTGGAGTTGATCTGCCTCCGGACATTCCGGAACTGCCTCTGTTTAATCCTGCGCCTTCAACCAGGGCGCCAAGGGCGCTCATAGTTCCGATGGCGTCCATCGGCACGAACATCTTGTTTGCCGGATTATCAGCCAGTCGCGGGAGCATTTCCAGATACTTGAGCGTAATCAAGGCCTCATCGGGCTTGCCTTCATGAATTGCGCTAAAGACATTCTTGATAGCTGTAGCCTCACCCTCGGCAACAGCCATTTTGCGATACTTTTCGGCGTCAGCGCGGGTTTTCACCGCCTGCGCTTCACCTTCGGCAACGAGAATCGCCGCCTGGCGCGCGCCTTCGGCCTTGTTGATTTCGGCCTGACGTGAGCCCTCGGCCTCAAGAATTTGCGCGCGTTTGTCACGTTCGGCTTTCATCTGCCGACTCATGGCTTCGGTGATATCAGCCGGAGGGTCGATTCGTTGCAATTCAACACGGTTAACTTTAACACCCCATTTATCTGTCGCCAAGTCGAGGACATCACGTAACTGCGAGTTGATTGTGTCTCGCGACGAAAGACATGCGTCAAGCGCCATTTCGCCGAGCACATTACGCAGATTGGTTTGTGCCAGCTTGGTGGCGGCCATGATATAATTTGAAATCTCATAGCGTGAGCGCACCGGGTCAGTCACCTGCGCATAGACAATAGCATCGACCTCGACATTGACATTATCGCTGGTGATGACCAATTGCGCCGGGACATCAAGCACAACTTCGCGCATATCAACTTTCATCAAAGTATCGACAAACGGTAAAATGAGATTCAAACCCGGACTGAGTGTTCGTTGATATTTCCCCAGCCGCTCAACAAGGCCTCGTTCAAAGGGCCGGATGATGCGAATGCTCATCGAACCCAGCACAAAGGCAAAGACGACAATCACACCGACAAACAATACCATTCCAATATTAGTATCAAACATCGGTTTTCTCCTTTCGTTTCTGTTGAAACATACAAGCGCACAACAAGATTATGATAAACTCACATCAAACTCAGACTTGCGCATCCGCCTGACCGGTCATTTCCTCCGGTAGTCCGGGACGCACTTGCAGTCGATTACCCTCAACGCTGACAATAGTCACTTTGCTACCGGTGGCAATGGCTCTTTCCGCTCTCGCGCTCCAAACTTCACCCTGAACGCGCACCTGGCCAACTTCTTCGAGCGGATCGATATCTTTGACCACTATTGCCGGTTGATTGATGAGCGCATCGATATTTGACTGTGGAGCGGAGTCACTTGATATTTTTTTGGCGAATTTGCGTGTCAGCGGCACCAGAATAATTGAAATCACCGCAAAAATGCCGGTTTGCACAAAGTACGCGTCCGGCGCCATTTGCGCATAGATTGCGGCGCCGACCGCCCCGGTGGCAAAACAGACGAACACCAATCCGGGAACACCCACTTCGACTATCAGAAACACTAACGCCGCCGCCATCCATATCCAAAACATTGTCTCCATATCAACTCCTTTCTCTTACTTCAGGATGCGCTTCGTGAGTCCGGAGCGCCAGTAAAACTGACATCATTGCGTCGTTATCAGCGCTGACCGGCAAATTTCTGTCTCTCACTCCCCTGTCCTCATAAACAATACTTTCCATTTTGCAAGATATTCAACTATTCTTTCTGCGGGACATGCGATATGAATGTCAAAGAAAGGTCCAATTCGTGAAAAGAAGTAAGCCAGGGAGAAATTCCAGAGGAAACAAAAACAGCGACACATATGACCAATTCGCCGGATTGTATGACAAAATGTCAGCCGATGAGCATTCTTTGCAGATGGTCCCCTATACGATGCGCCTCTTTCGTCGCTTTCGAAAACCCGCCGACGGTCCGGCTTTCAAAAAGGGGCTTGATTTGTGTTGCGGAACCGGCTCGGCTACGCTGGCCCTCGCAGAGGAGGGCTATACGATGACCGGCGTTGATGGCTCAGAGCAGATGTTGCGCTATGCCAAAACCAAGAATCCACCGTCGGGGAGGACAGGTTTCAAGCGTGTTACTTTCATCCGGGGAGTGTTGCCGGATTTTCGTAGTCACAAGGCCCTTGCGACGGCGGAGAGTTTTGATTTTGTGACATCATTTTATGATAGTTTGAATTATGTGCTAACCGAAGAGAAGCTGGCAAAGACATTTGCGCATGTCTCGACGCTTCTCAAGCCCGGCGGCTTGTTTATTTTTGATATGAACAGCGCTGAGGCATTGAAAACAATTTGGGGCAGTCAGGTGTATGCCGGGGCTGAGGAGGATGTCGCCTGGATTTGGAAAAATCAATACTATGCCAAGGCGAAGATGGCCGATGCGCATACCATATTCTTTGCCAAAACAGGCAAGCAGGGGCTTTGGCGCCGATTTGATGAAACGCACACAGAAAAGGGCTACTCTCTTTCCTGTGTGCGTCGTTTGTTACGCCAATCCGGTTTGCAACCGTTGGCGTCATATCGCTGTTTTACCTTCACGCCGGCAAAAGCGAAGGACTATCGCTATTGCTTTGTGGCGCGAAAGAAGTGACTACGTGCGATATCAGACCGCCTGCTTCATAATGGCCGTCAGCTTTTCTTCGACTTCCTGCGCAAAGTCGCTCAGGCCGCTTTCGGGCATAACCATGTTAATCATCGACGGCCGTCCGAGTGTGACAGAGACTTTGCCATCGGTTTCGGCGACAACAAACTTGCAGGGCATGAATAGTGAGACATTGAACTCCTTTTGCAGCGCCTGATGCGCAAAACCGGCGTTGCAGACTTCGATTATCCGCAATGGCTCACGGTCAAACCCCTTCTCTTTGAGTGTCTCCTGCACATCGTGGACAGCCAGCACACGGAAATTGTTCTGTGGGCTGATTTCTTCGAGCGCATCGCAGACGTCGGCGAATGACTTCTCGCTCTGTATTGTATAAGCAATAGCTTCTACCGGGATTCCTGTTGCTGTGGTCATATTCTCATTCCTTTCAGCGTACGTAATGGTTAGGAGCCCATCGTGGCTCTTTCGCGTTTAACTATCCAGCGAAGTATTTGGTTCCAAAACAGACGTTCTGGTTGTTAACTCATGTTATTTCTATCCGATATGTTATCTCGGTTGTGCGCTTCAGCGTATGCGAAACGACGCAATACTTCTCCTCGGAAAGCTCTACTGCATGGCGGACCCGCTCTTCATCGAGGTCCTCGCCGGTAACTCGATATACGATTTCAATATGTTCAAACGGCTTGGGATAGGTTTCCGGTTGTGTGGCGCTGGCCTCGATTTCGAGCGCAGTCAGTTTCTGGCGCATTTTCTTCAAGATCATCACGATGTCGATTCCGGTACAGCCAATCAGGCCGAAGAGAACAAGCTGGCTCGGAGAGTATCCGGCTTCTTCACCACCGTTTTCTTTTTCGCCGTCAAGAACAATCGGAACCCCGAAGCGGCTGATTCCCTCAAACTTGATTCCGCCTTTCCAGACGATTTTTGCCTCCGCCATGTTTTTCTCCTGTTGATAAGCAACGCTCAATTAGTCACTGAAAAATCATCAATTTGCTTTGCGAATGTCTGCGGGTCGCTGGTGGGTAACTGGCAGGCGTAGTTGCGGCAGACATAGCCGGTGGCGCCACTCCCGCCGTCATCGAGCTTTGTTCGTCCACGCAACAGCGCCACGCGGTCATCAGCCGACTCAGATGCGGCGATGATACGATATGGGAAGTAGCGCTTGTAGACCAGTGAGGTGAATTTGCTAATGTCAGCGTTGTCACCAATAATTGCGAACTCTGCCCGGGGGATGAATTCGTTATGCAAAACCAGCACGGTACTCATCATCCCGACCGGTGAACGCTGGATTGCAGTCCCGAGCGCATCCAGGGAGCGTTTCACTTTTGAAGCAATCGCTTTGTCGTCAGTGAAGGCCGCGACTCGTTGCGCTGCGCTCAACAGGGCGCTACCGGGCGCCGGGTAGGAGCCATCATAGACATCACTCGGACGTACAAAATGCTCACTGTCTCCGTCGGGCGACAAATACAACGAACCGGAGGTGTCGGAAAACAGGTCAAACCCGCTTTTGACCAACGCCGTCGCAAACTCAAGCCATTGGTAATCATGATCTGCCTCGTAGAGGTCTACCATGCCATTGGCGACATAGCCGTAATCTTCAAGGAATTGTCCGTCAGAAAAGACGCCTTTGCGATATGTATGTCGCAGCATCTTGCCATCATACATGGTTTCTTTGAGAAAATGTCCCAGCTTCTGCGCAGATTGCAGAAAACGTTTTTCGCCGCTGACTTCATAGCCCCGCGCAAAGGCAGTCAGCGCCATCCCATTCCAGCCGGTGACAACTTTATCATCAGTCATCGGCCGCACACGCGGTGAGCGGGCTGCATACAGTTTCTTGTTTAGCGCCTGCAATCTTTGACGGACGCTCTGTTCATCAGCGGCTCCGACAAGTCCCCGGAAGGCGCTTTCATTGCGCGCCATGACATTTGTGCCGTTTTCGAAATTACCGTTGTCAGAGACAACATAGTATTGATAGTAGAACTCTGCGTCAGGGCCGAGAACTTCATCAGTTTCTTTTTTGGTCCAGACATAGAACTTCCCCTCTTCGCCGTCACTATCGGCGTCCAGCGCAGAGTAATAGCCACCTGCCGGATCGGAAAGCTCACGGCGCATGAAATCAAGTGTCTCGGTCGCCGCTTCGAGATAGTCAGCGGAATGATAGACAAGGGAGGCGTCAAGATAGACCGGTACGAGGAGCGAATTATCATACAACATTTTTTCAAAGTGCGGGACAGACCATTTTCTATCGACCGTATAACGATGAAATCCGCCGCCGACCTGATCATACATTCCGTGGGACATCATGGCATCCAGTGTCATCGTGATTGCTGTTGAGACTTTTTCCACCTTCGATGGTTTCTTGCTGTCGTCTGTCTTTGCGGGAATTGAATCTTTGTTGAGAACATAGTAACGAAGCAGCCCGGTCAGTTCGGAGGCGTGAGGGAATTTTTTGTCATTGCCAAAGCCACCGAAGGTGAAGTCTACCCTGCTGAGAGACTGGTCAATCGCCTCGTTAAACGTGTTCTTGCCCTGATTCACTTTTGTCAGGACGGGTTGCAGTTGTTGCTTGACGATTGACGCCATGCGGTCGGCCTGTTTGTTCACTTCGTCACGGTTTTGCTCATAGACTTTGTTGAGATTCTGCAAAAGTGTCAAAAAGCCGGGACGGCCATAGCCGTCATGGCGCGGGAAATATGTCCCGGCAAAAAACGGTTTCAGGTCCGGTGTCATAAACACCGACATCGGCCAGCCGCCTCCACCGCGAGTGAACACCTGCACAGCAGTCATGTAGATTTGATCAATGTCCGGTCGTTGCTCACGGTCAACTTTGATTGAGATAAAATGCTCATTGAGGAAATTCGCGACACTATCATCAGTAAATGACTCATGCTCCATTACATGACACCAGTGACATGAGGCATAACCAACAGAGAGAAAAATCGGTTTATTCTCCTCGCGGGCGCGCTGTAACGCTTCTTCACCCCAGGGATACCAGTTAACCGGGTTGTCGGCGTGCATCAGCAAATACGGTGAACTCTCTCCGGCGAGATGATTCAGTTTTTTGGCGGGATCATACCACTGTTGTGCCGCGATTTCTTTTTGTGTGGTTTCTTCGTTCAACACGTTTTCATCCATCGCATATGTCTTTCCGGAGCCATTTTTTGTGGAGGAGCTTGACGAACAGGAGCCGATACTAAGCAACACAAATGCACCGAGCGTAGTACATGTCAACGTTGTGATTCGTTTTTTTTTGTTGGAGGAGTTGTGACGCGCGTGTCTCGCCATATTCAATCAATCTCTTTCTTGAGCGCTAAGGAAGTGTCCGCAAATGTTCTGTGTTGCTTAGCGCTACTTGACGCTACTTTGTGTGCGGACCGGAATCCTTGCAGTTTCCCGGATTTAACTTCGACAGTGTACGGAACCGTGTTCAATCCCGGAGTTTTTGCCTGCAGGAAGGAACGAGTAGCGCCGCATTAAAGAATATACAATGAACAAATCAGTTTGGCTTGATATCAGCGGCGAGAAAAAGAGAAAAATTGAGGCGGATATAGAATGAATTTCTGTCCACTCCGGCAAGATTCGCCTCGTTTTTCACAGTTTTCCATCCCAGCGTAGCTCGCAGGAGCCCTTGCCTATTTGTTCCGGAGCTTCCGGAGCTCCCGGAGAAGAATCCTGAGAATAGCGTTTGATATCCAAGTTCAAGGGTTGAAGTTCGCTCGACCGTTCCGGTAAGATACGGCTCTGAGTATGGACCACTGGTTGCCAGCCAGGGCTCGCTCCAGGGGTCAGTAATCCGCCCTTGTCCGCGACGCTGAATTATACCCGAAAGACGTAGCAATTGTTCTCGACCAAACCAGCGCAGTATATCAAGCCGGTATGTTTCGAAATCGTTGCCGAGGGGATGGCCAAGCGGTCGGTTTTGATTCAAGTATCTGTTGCGCGGCAGTTTTTGATTGTAGGTTCGATTCGTGACTCGATTCCATTGCATCTTAATGTCAAACGAGGGAAGCGCGTCATTGAGACGCCCCCCGATGAGATAACCGATTTCATTCGGCTCCTGATCGCCCTGCGTTTTGTTGTCAATTTGGAAATCATCCACCAACACCTGACCGAAGAGGTTCAGCTTATGTTTAATCCTGATGTCATAATCAAAACCGAGAAATGTGTTGTCGTTGTTGTCTTCATTGAGCTGGTTGCCATGGAAAAAGATAAGCGGATTCAGAAACTGCAATTCAACACTCCGCCCGGGTCCCGCGAAAAGGACCGATTCAAAGAGTCCGATACGCACGGCGTTGGAGAAGCGAAAATCAATGCGATGCGCGGCGAGATAGCGATTGATGAAAACGTTGATAGTGTCTGCGGAAACCGGGTCCGGGGATATCGGATCGAGCCGCGCCAATTGATAGCTGAAAGTAAGTTTTCTCCCGAAACGGTAGCGAAATGAAGCGCCATCGAGCGGAGCGGCGGTTTGACTGAGCAATAAATTTGTGTATTGCGGTCCCCAGCTTGTGCGATAGCGTCCGGCGAGAACAGTCAGCTTTTCGTTCTGATAGCTCACGACTGCCGTTTCAACATCACCGGCGAGCCCACGCCAGACTTTGCCTGTGTATGTGGGATCGCCTGCCAGCCCCTCATCAAGGATGAATGAGCTCATTGCAGAGACATGCTCTGAGAGTCTGGCAGTCATCCCGGCTCGCACTCGCGCTGTGGTGGCGGTCTGGAGTTGACGTTCTCCGGCAATTTCCTCTGACGGCGCAAGGTACACCCGAAGAGTCGATGGTGATTTGATTTGTGAATTTGCAGATGATGCGGTTTGTGATTGTGGCCAGTATGAAAATGCGCCCGGGGAAGTCCCACGTGAAACGTACGGCGCTACTTGATAGTCAAGCGCTGCGCTGTCTCCTGCGGCTCTGGCATGGAGCAACCACTGATAGAACAATTCTGTGCCGGGTTCTCCGACCGGGAGAATTTGCGCGGAGGGAGAAGATGGCGCTGCTGTCACTATTGAAAGCACAAGCAGCGCAGATATACGTGTTATTGTTTTCATGACGGCTATCCTATGCCGTATGTCCGCAGACAAGCGTTATCTGTGGCAGAATAAGAAAGTAAACAGAATCAACAGCCTGTTCCTTTCAGCACAGTCGGCGCAGTGCGGGCAATGATTTTGGCGTCCAACCAGAGTGACCAATTGTCAATATATTCGAGATCCAGTTTCATCCAGTCTTCGAAATCGATATTGTTGCGTCCACTGACCTGCCAGATACATGTCAGGCCCGGTTTGACAGCCAGTTTACGTCTCTGCCAGGGTGAAAACTTCGCGACTTCTTTGGGCAGCGCCGGTCGTGGCCCGACAAGTGACATTTCGCCTTTGAGCACATTTATCAATTGCGGTAATTCATCGACCGAATATTTGCGCAGAATTTTCCCCAGCGGTGTGATACGCGGGTCAGCCTTGATTTTGAACATCGGGCCGGACATTTCATTTTTCTGCTGTAAGGTCTTTTTCTTGCTCTCGGCGTCAACACACATTGTTCTGAACTTATAAACTCCGAATGGCGCTCCGTTTTGTCCAAGACGGGTCTGTTTGAACAGGGCCGGTCCTTTCGATGTCATTTTCACTGCGATTGCTGTCAGCGCCAGCAGCGGAGAAATAGCAATCAAACCGATTCCGGCAACAAGACGGTCTACAGTTTCTTTGGCCAGTGTAGAGACACTCTTCGGCCGGGCGGAACTATAGACCAGGGCCGGCTGACCGTTGAAACGCTCGAGATGACATGCGGATATTCGTGTGCGATAAATGTGTGGCAGGACACAAACCGGTATGCCCATTTGCTCGGCCAGTTCAAAGACACGCTGGCTATCCTGCAAGTCCTCCGGTTCGGCAGCCATAAAAAGGAGATCGACTTGTCCTTCCAGCGCGGTGCGTTGCAAACTTTCAATCCCGCCAATCAACGCCACATCGCGAAAACTCCACAATCCTCTTTTGCGACAATCTATAAAGCCGATTGGTGTAATATCGGACTGCGGATTTTCTGTCAGCATTTCAACGACACGTTTCCCATTTTCACCGGCGCCGTAAATTAACGCTTTGCGTCTTGTGTCTCTTGACGCTGAGGTGACATTTAGCACGTCAGAGCTACCCCTGCCGTGCCCGAAAAACTCCCGCTCGCGGCGCTGACTGACAATCCGGGCAATCCATTGTTGAATTATCACAGGAATCGCCTGCAGTATTGTGTTAAACGCCAAAAACGTTATCACGAACGGTTTTGCCAATTGAACATTCAAGACATACACAAAAGCGACAAACGCCAGTGTGTATTTAATCTCGGACTTGAAATTATTTATGAGAACAGTCACATCGGCGGATGGTTTCACACGGTCACGGAGGCCACATTGCAGATAGATGAGCGTATGTATCACAGCCGTCACAAGGATGATTTCCGCGAAAGCTCCCGGAGTCAATGATGTATTCCAAAGAGAGCCCGCCACAAACACCGCCAGCGCTGTTGTCGCCAGTTTTAGTGGATAACCGCTGAGCGCTTTTACAATTCTACGCGCTTTGAGATGTCTGGTGTTATGTATCATTGACACTGTTCCATCAAGTCTGTTCCACGGCTATCCGACAGGTCACTTCAGAAGATTACGAATCTTTTGTCGTTTGTTTTCGGTGAGCCGGATAAGCGCCGCGCTATATGTATCAGCCAGTTTTTCCCTGCGATTGTTTTGCGCAACATACTCTCGTCCCTGTCGGCCTAATTGCTTTGAGTACTCTCTGTCTCCAAAGAGCCGTTCAATCCGTTCGACGAGCGAGGCGACATTCTCCGGTTCAAACGTTTCACCGGCCTGCGCTTTATTCACGAGACGTTTGGATTCACCATTGGCTCCGAGTAGAATCGGACATTCAGAAGCCATGATTTCATAGAGCTTCGACGGGATATTGCGCTCGAAGAGATTCGTTTTTTTCAAAGGAGCCAGACAAACATCGGAGGCCGCATAATAATGCGGCACATCATCGGCGGGGGCCTGGTCTGCGAACGTCAAATTCGTCAGCTTTTTCTCTCTGGCGCGCTCTATCAGTTTCGCCTTTTCTGCGCCATCACCAACCAGCATGAAACGAATCCTGGGGTTGTCTTTTAATTGTTCTGCGGCGTCGATAACTGTTTCCAGTCGATGCGCCATCCCGTGCGTACCGATATAGCTGACCAAGAACTCACCATTGAGTTTGAAGCGCTTGCGCACCTTCTTGCCATCGGTATCATCAAACCGCTCAAGTGAAACACCGTTGGGAATCAGAATGATTTTCTCCGCCGGAATGCCGCGTTTAACCAATGTGTCTACTGTTCCTTGCGCAACAGCGACAATCATGCTTGCGCGGCGATAGAGAAACATTTCCAATGCTTCGAGCGCCCCGATGATGAGCCGGTTCTTGATAGCCCCGACTGCGACAATTTCTTCCGGCCATAAGTCACGCACTTCAAAGATAAATGGAGCGCGTTTCAGCAGGGAGATTATCCAGGCGCTGACTGCAACGAAAAATTGCGGTGATGTGCCAATCACAACATCAGCGGGGCCACTCCGCCAGCTTGAACAGATCAGACTTGAGAACATGAATGACAGATAGTTCGCAATACGTTTGACAAACCCCTTATTCGGCGCCGCATAGAGATAGCTTCTATGGACATCAATGCCTTCAAACTGCTCCTGTTGATGTAGTTTCCCTTTATACTGCTCCGGAATAATCCCTGTCGGATGATTGGGGAAACCGGTCAGGACGGTGACTGAATGTCCGAGCTGTTTCCAGCGTTTTGCCATCTCCGACACTCTGATAGCCGGCGCATTCACCTCTGGCGGGAAATAGTGTGACACATAGTGGATATTCAATGAAGGAGTTCCTGCAGAAGAAGGTTCTTCTCCAAGAATCTGTTCCACCGTTGTCGTATCACCCGTTTGGCTATCCGTCAGATTTTTTTCTACCGACGAATGTTCTACCGTCGGTTGTTCTACTATCGTGGCGCTCATTGCGTCTATCCGCTCATCTCGGGCTATACGTTATTGTGTCGGAACTACTATTTCCGTTACACATTCAGTTTCACGATTTGGTTTGTGCGCAGAGATTCAACGACAGCCAATGTCACTTGTGTCGCATTAAAGCCCGCCTCAGCAATTTCACGTGCGTCTTCTGAGCCACGTTGCAGAGTTGCAAATGCCGCCAACTCCGCCTTGTGGCCTTTATCCTGCGCGCCCGACCAGAGTTTTGTCATCTTGCTGTTGTGATATTTCATGGCCGTTTTGAAGTCATCAATGACGTATGAACTGTCTGCACAGTGAACTTCCAGTAATTCCTTGGGAAGTCCCGCTCCGCCTGAGGCGGTATAGACGATTACGGCAGTTGAACCGTCAGAGAGTTTCATAGTCATGTTGACATTGTCCTGTGTGAGGAATTTGCTTGTCGTGAATTTGACTCCCTCAGCAAAGACGGTTTGCGGTGTGGCTCCGGAGAGAAAACTAATCAAGTCAATAAAATGACAGGCCTCGCCGATTATCCGTCCCTTGCCGATTGTATCGTCCTGCAGAGGACTCTCTTTAGGAATAAAGCCGGCATTAATGCGATAGACATACATTGCCGGTGTTTCAGACTGAACGAGATGTTTCCTGATGTTCAGCGCGGCCGGTGAAAAGCGGCGATTGAACCCGACCATCAGGTTGCCGGGGTTTTTCTCGTAGGCGGTGATTACCTCATTCAATTCCTCAGTTGTTGTCGCTAATGGCTTTTCAACGAAGACATCTTTGCCGGCTTCAAGCGAGGCGACGACCTGAGCAGTGTGCAAATGATGTGGTGTGGCAATCAGCGTTGCGCTAACCTCATGGTTTTCCAGCAGATCTGCAAACGACGTTCCGGCATTGGCAAAACCGAATTGACGCGCTGTGTTGACCGCGTTGACACCGTTTGAAGAAACGACAGTGTGCAAGTTAACGGTCTTGAGATTCTGCAGGATTGGATAGAGGACGCCCGTGGAGAAACCACCGGAGCCGATCGCTCCGAGTTTCATATGCGAAGACGCTGTGGCGCCGCCGGGATTGACTTTCATCGTCCGCTTGTGAGATTCCTTTGACAAAGTCTGTGTGTCATGTTCAGCATAGTTGATTATCACACCAAGGAAGTCTTTCTCATCTGACCGTCCGAGAATCATATCGTAGCCGGTTGCGGCTTCGGCGATCGGGAAACGATGTGTGATGAGATCCCGAACATTGACCGCGCCATTGGCAATCATATTCAGGAAGCACTCCATGTTGCGTTGCTCTGTCCAGCGCACATACGAAAGCGGGTAGTCATGCCCCTGCTCTTCGTACTTTGTGTCATACCGGCCGGGACCATAGGAGCGTGACAAGTTCAGCGACAACTCTTTATTGTAGAACGGGCGCCGGTCGAGATCCATTTTGACTGCGCCGACAACGGTGATGTGTCCGCGTTCGCGACAGATTTCAGCCGCCAGATTCATCAGCGCCGGAGAAGCGCTGGCCGCAGTGATGAGAACTCTGTCGACGCCTCTTCCGGCCGTCAACTCCTGTACGACGCCGGTTGTATCACCCGATCCGTTGTTGATAACGTGTTTGCAGCCGAGTTTTGTGGCGAGCGTCAGTTTTGCCTCATCGATGTCCATGCCAATGACATTACAGCCGTTAGCTTTAAGCATTTGCGCGGCCAGTTGACCCAGCAGACCCATGCCAATGACGGCAATCGTTTCGCCGAGTGTCGGATTAATCTGACGAACACCCTGCAGAGCAATTGCTCCGAGTGTGACAAATGCAGCTTCCTCCATTGTGACATTGTCCGGAATAGTCGCGGTGAGATTTCGGGGCACAAAAACCACATCGGCGTGTGAGGCATAGCCGAAACCGGCTGAAGCCACTCGCTGACCGACTGCGATGTCATTTATTTCAGGAGAAACTTCCGCTACCACACCGGCGCAACTATATCCGAGCGGCGCCGGGGCATCGAGACGACTCTTCACTTTGCGATACGTATTGAGCATCCCCTCGGTCTTGACCTTTTGTATGACCTGCCGCACCAGGTCCGGGCGTTCTTTGGCTTTGCCGATTATCGACTTCTCCGCCATCTCGATAATCATCTTCTCTGTGCCCGCTGAGAGTAGCGAGGCCCTGTTATCGATGACTATACCACCGGCTTTCAGCGCCGGAGCCGGGACATCTTCTATGCGAAGTTCACCACGTTTGGGATATTGTAAGACCTGTTTCATGTTATTCGTAATTCCTTTGTATTAGTATGGACTGTAGCGTGTTTCTTGTTTCAATTGACACCTATGTGAGGCGCATTACTATTTCGTCTGGATGTGAGTGTAAACTGTTTTTGCGCTGCATGCGTTTCACGCTTGGTTCGTACATAGTATTCTCGCGGAAAGCGCGTAAATGCCGCAATTACACTGCGACAATAGCTTTCATTGCCGATTGGAATTCTGAGATAGCGTGTTACTTTTTCGGCTTGCGTCACAATACAATCTGTCACACCGAATCGTCTGAGAGCATCCAGAGCCAGGTCTGTCTGCTCAACCTCTGCGAGAATAAAATGCAGCGGGCTTGTCAGCGATTTGACGCCCAATCTGCGCAACAGGGTTGTCAGGTACACTCTATTCTCACAGACTGTTTCAACACTGCGACGCATCACGTCAGGACGATTTAGCGCCGCCAGCGCTGTCGTTTTCGTGACTGAGGGAACAGCGTCCACCGGTATAATCTTTTTGATAGCGCTAATCAACGATGCGTCCCCGAGCAGGTAGTAAAAGGGTGTCTCCGCCAGGCCGAAAGCTTCCGAAAGTGAACGAAGTATCAACAGATTGCTGTAATCTCTCAATAACGATACAGCGCTCGATCCACAGTATTCAAACAGTGATTCGTCGACGATAACCCGCACGGCGCCGACATTGTCAAGTATCCGTCTTATTTGCGAAACACTATACACTTCACCGTTGATTGGATTGGGGTTGGAGAGATATAATATCTCTGTTTCCTGTGGAATGCTTTGAGCAATTTCTTTGTCTTTACAATTCAGCAATGACGGTATGGCAGTATCACTGTCATTATCAGTGTTATTGTCGCCGATTCCCGTGATTGGTTGAGATGGACTCACATACGTGACTCGCCCTCTCCGGCGGGTCACACCATCGCTGATATTGGTTTCAATCACTGCGTTGACCAAGGTGGCCACATCCTCGCCAAAAGCGATAGAGCGTTCATTAGATTTAGTGTAACGGGAAAGCGCCCGCAACAATTTCTCTGTATCACTATCATTGCCGCCAGTCGGCGTCATATCAGCGCTGACGCCGGTCACATATCTGCGAATCTCCGGTTGCATTAGCTGCGAGGACACAGAGTGATAGCTAATGTGGCATCGTTTTTGGCGCTCATCAGGATTCGATGCGCTTGTTGGCATTTCCTTTTGCACAGTTTTCATAATCCGACCTTCATTCTGAAGCTTTCACGGTGTCGCTTGATACTGCCGATGCCTGCAGTGATTTTCTGCTTCGCCCGGTTCTTGTTGCGCTCTTACGCATTGTTATTGTTACTCCGGCGCCGCATTGTCT
>CAZFAL010000035.1:3823-20427 GCA_964516945.1 uncultured Ignavibacteriales bacterium | reverse complement strand
ACGCCGTCGCGGTTCCAACCGTAGTGGCGGGGCTTGCCCCGCCTTGTCTGCATATGTCACCTGTCTCATTCAACCAACCAAGGCGCCCCAAGGGACGCCACTACGACTACTTAACAATCTATCACTAAACATCTGACCTGTATCACTTCGTTTAACATGTCAAGTCCCAAAAGCGGGGACTTGACCTACTGCTCTGACGTAACCCGCGGATGTTTCTTATGCGGACGTTTCTAATTTGTGGCTCTCTCTCTGCCTGCATGTCATACTGAACGGAGCGAAGTATCTGCTCCCGATTCATCCTGAATGTTTGCCGTCGTAGGGGCGTCGTTTCGGCGCCTTTGTTGGGTCTGGCAGAACCTATGAATTAAAAAAGGCGGGGAAACCCCGCCCCTACCGAGCGTTGTGTCCCACTTACACCCAACCATGTCAAGTCCCAAAAGCGGGGACTTGACCTACTTTTGTCCGTCGTTTTATCCGCTTGTGACGCTAATACTCCTGCCAGGTGGAGCCGGCGGAGACAGCTAGCGCTATCAGTGTCCAGCTGAACACCAGCGAGGTGCCGCCATAACTCAGAAACGGAAGCGGCAAACCGGTCACCGGAGTCACACCGATTGTCATGCCGATATTAATGAACATCTGAAAGAGAATAATTGTTGCAGCGCCAAACACCAGATATGAAGAAAACTTCGAGCGGCATTTCAGCGCAATACGGATCATGCGATACAGCAAAAACAAGAACAATCCCAGCACAATGATAGCGCCAATCAAGCCGAATTCCTCACCGAGCACAGAAAAGATAAAGTCAGTGTGTCGTTCAGGTAAAAACTCCAGCCGACTTTGGGTGGAATGCAGAAACCCCTTCCCGGTCAGACCACCGGAACCGACAGAAATACGTGACTGGATAATCTGATACCCCGCCCCGCGCGGGTCACGTCCCGGGTCAAGAAAGGTCAGAATACGCAACTTCTGATAGTCATGCAATCCATTCCAGACAAATGGCGTGATAACACCACAGGCCAGGTTCAGCAGAACAGTCGAAGCGCCATAAAACAAACCGGGGCGCAAATAGAAAATCAGTCCGAGCAGGGCGACAAAAAACAACGCCCAGGCGACAGTGTTGGCGCTGGCAATCATTGAAATCCCCGGCGAGAGTGTCAGCGCCAGATACCCCGGAGACAACCCCGCCCAGAACCAGATACCAATTAACAACGCAATAAACACGAGCGAGGTGCCGAGGTCCGGCTGTTTAAGCACCAGCGCCATTGGGATAATTGTCAGGACAATGGAGCCAATGAGATTCTTCGGGGACACAGGATTACCGCGCAAATAGGCAAAATAGCGCGCCAACGCAATCAGCATCGCCAGTTTGGCAATATCTGACGGCGCAATGTTCACAGGCCCGAGCGCAAACCAGCGGGTGGCGCCCAGCCGGGTTGAACCAACGAAAAAAATTGCGACGAGTAATACTAATGCGAAACCGTAGAACACATACGCCGCCGCATCGAAGAGCTTGAGAGGGATGTGTATGACTACAGCAAAGACAACAGCGCTGACAGCCAGCCAGATGAGTTGTTTGAGATAATAGCCGCGCAACGCTTCAGAGCCGGAATAGTACTGCGCCGAAAAAATCAGCGCCACACCTATCAGCGTCAGCGCCAATGCTGCGAAAATCAGCTTCCAATCCAATGAGTAATATGAAACCGGCATCAGCGCTCCACTCTCATAGCTCTCAGTTCACTTCCACAGTCTCAGCGTTTTTGTTGGTGTTTTTGTCGGCCAGCGCCTTGAGACGCTCCAAATAGAAATGCATCAGTTTCCCGCCAATCGGCGCCGCGACTGCGGAGCCATGACCGCCGTTTTCAACAATCACCGCTACTACGATTTTCGGATCTTCAAAGGGAGCGAAACCCGCAAACCATGAATGATTCTCTCCATGCGGATTTTGCGCAGTGCCGGTTTTACCGCCGGTGTGATACTCGTCCGTTGCAATTCCCTTCGCTGTGCCATGTTCTGAATGCACGACTTTCAATAGTCCCTCACGCAGAATCTTCAAGGTTGACTGCGAAAACGGCAGACGCAGTGACAATTCAGGTGACGGAGAAATGACAACACCATTTGGGTACTCAGCGCTCTTCAAGACATGCGGCGTGTAGACCAGACCACTGTTACTTCCTACATTCGCCAGCCCGGTGAAGAACTTCGCCATTTGCAGAGGTGTTACCAATAACTCTCCCTGCCCGATTGACAGGTTGAGTGTCAGCGCGCGTGTCCAGCCGTCTGGGTACATCGCATTGAGCGTATCGGAATTCGGGACCAGGCCGGATTTTTCATGTGGCAAATCAATACCAGTCGGAATACCAAACCCACAGCGAACAGCGTAATCGGCAAGTTTATCTATGCCCAATTTCAAACCGGTTTGATAAAAATACACATCACATGATTGCGCAATTGCATCAACGACGTTAAGCGTTCCATGACCGGCTATTTTCCAGCAGCGAAACCAGCGGCCATATTGCCAGCCACCGAGGCAGGGACTGTATGTCGAATTGCGCGTGACAATCTTCTCTTCCAATAGCGCCCCGGCGGTAACCAGCTTGAACGGTGAGCCGGGCGGATATGTCCCGTCAAGCGGACGATTCAACAACGGTTTCGCCTTGTCGGTGATAATCGAATCCCAGAGCGCAGTCGGAATCGCGCCGGAGAAAATATTCGCGTCATAGCTCGGCTCCGAGACCATCGCCAGCACCTCACCATTACGCGGGTCAAGCGCCACGATTGAGCCGCAACAAAATGTGTCAAACATCGAGGCCGCCTCACGCTGGAGCGCTTTGTCGATAGTCAGGACCAAATCCGCACCGGCGACTCCCGGATCATGCGGTCTGTCCGCTAAATCTCCGAGGACAACACCGCGCGCTGAAATTTCGAGATAGCGTGTCCCCTCCTGTCCGCGGAGCTCACGGTCGTATTGTTTCTCGACTCCCTGCTTACCAATCAGACTTCCGGTTCGCAGGCGCAAAGGCCCCGAATACGTTTCAGCGTCACTCACCTCGCCGACATAGCCGGTGAAACACTCGGCGCCGATGCCGTTACTGTAGCGCCGCACCCGGTCGAGTTCATAGGTGATACCAGGATATTTATCATATTGCTCTTCAAGTATCGCGACTTTATCAAAGCCGACATCGCGTTTGATAACCGCAGGTAAATACAGTGGCTCGCGATTGTTTTTCAGACGTTTCAAGATCAATGAGGAATCAAAGCCAATCAGCTTGCTCAACTGCGGGATTGTTTTGCCTTTGGTCAACTCTGAACGCACCAGTGACACCGAATAACTTGGACGGTTATCGACGAGAATATCTTTGTAGCGGTCGTAGATGACACCACGTTTGGGGACTATCGGCTGGACACGGATGCGATTATGCTCTGATTGGTTCAATAACTCAGTATGACGCACTACTTGCAATCGAACAATGCCGACAAGCAGGATAGCAATGACGACCCCCACGCCAATGTAGGCCAGAAGACCCTGCGTGTTTCTGTCTGCGGGACGTGGACTCATCGGCGCATCTTCCTTCTGACTCGACTATGGCGCTCAGAACACTTCACGAATTCTCGCATAGCTGATGTATCCGTCCTTGAACAGGAAGAACATGTAAGCGACTACACTCGTGTAGACAGTCGATGGCAGTGAGTCAACCGCATAGATGTAGAACACATCAGCGGTGGACAAAAACGTCACGCGGGTTAACTCAAACAGGAGACAACCGGCGCTGACTACGGCGATTTTGGCCGGCAGGGATTCAAGATTCAGGCGGCTCTTGAAGTAGTTAGCGCCAAGCGCTATCAACGCGGCGACAATCATCCCGGCTGCGGCGGCGTCCGGCGCGCCGGTGTTGACCACGAAAGCCGCGGCGGCGCCAAACCAGATTGCCTCTGTTTGTGACTTGTAAATCGCCACCAATGAGATGATCAACGGGGCAATGGCAATATGCGCCGCGCCAATTGACAATGGCTCCGAGAGAATTACCTGGAAGAATGAGAGGACAAACAAGTAGACAAGGTATGGAACAACTTTCATAAGCGGTGTCTTCATTGTTCACCATCCTGCCCGGCTTTTGTGTCTTGTTCTACAACTCCCGCGCCATTGACGGAGTTGGCGCTGTCAGAAACCGTAACAAGCGCATAGAGTTCATCGATGGCATTGAGGTTTACCGCGGGTTTCAATGAGACTGCGGCGAAGATAGCATTGTCATCACGACTCACCGCCTCGACAATTCCCACCGGCAACCCTTCGGGAAACGAGCCACCCAACCCCGATGAGACAATCAAATCACCGGTTTTGATTTGCCCGTCTATCGGGACGTTATCGAGAATCAAACCGGATGAGGGAGTAAAACGCACAATGCCCTGTTCGCGGCTTTCGGCGTCACGCGCCGCGACACGACACCCCGGGTCACTTAAAAGCTGGATAGTCGCGAATCTGGCGCTGAGCTCGTCGACTCTTCCGACCAGTCCTCTGCCGCTGATAACCGGCTGTCCCAAAGACAGCCCCTGCGCTGATCCTTTGTTGACCTGGATGGCCACCGGGACACCACGATATGTGACCGAATAGGCCTCCATCGGAATCAGGCGAAAGTCACCGGTCGGCGAATAGCCAAGCTGGGCGCGCAAACGCTGGTTCTCGGCTTTCTGGTTCTTGAGCTCGTTGATTTCTACCATCGCCTGCAAGAGAGCTTCCTCAAGTTCGCTGTTGCGCTGACGGACTTTGTAAATATCCGAGAGCGCCAGTTTCAAATCGAAGAAGGGCTTCTTGAAGACGAAGTTCGCGGCCTCACTCAGTGGATTGTAAATAAACGCTTTGCCGCCAAGCATAACTGCCGCAGTCAGAGCTACGAGGAGCAAATGGGTGACTGGCGCTTTGCGTTCAAAGAGTGTCCGGTAGAACTTCATGGCTGTAACATATACACCAAGCCATGCTATTTACCACTCAAAAATACTGAGGGAACGCTAAAAAGGACGTCCGGCCGCCTTCATCTGCTTGCCGGACAAGAGGGGTCACAACGGAGAGTGATTCTCAATCAACAGAATCGAGCACAGCGAACAGTTCCGCCGGGGAGTTGACCGCCATCAGCTTGTTCCGCTTGTCTTCAACCTTCATCATATATGAAAGTCGCGCCATGACGTTCAAATGCGCGCCGATAGCGTCCTCCGGAGCCGCGATCAGAAAGAAGAGCTTGACCGGCTTGCCGTCGATGGCGTCGAAATCAATACCTTCTTCTTTTCTGCCGAATGCAATGACTATGCCTTTGGCCGCTTTGGTTTTTGCGTGCGGAAACGCAACACCATAGCCAACACCCGTGGTGACCAGACTTTCGCGTTCGCTGACATCTCGCTGAAGTAATTCAGCGTCTTTGACCAGAGTTGAGCCGGAGGCAAGTTCGACTAATTCCTTGATGGCGTCGTCTTTTGTCTCTGCGGTTAGTTCAAATTCAATCAGATTTTCATCACAGAATTTGGAGAGCTTCATTGTAGTAACATTCCTTCTAAAACATTGGAGAGTAATTTCACTTTACTTGCGCTAACATCTATGCGGCGCCGGACAGGCGCTGAGTTTCTTAGAAATAGATTTTTCAAAACGGCGTAGTCTTCCGGGAAGAAGCGCTGCAAACATCATCCTTCACGACACATGCCCATAACACGGAACTTCTGCACACGTGACTCTATCAGCTCATCTATCGGCTGCTTTTTCAAGTCTTCTATCACTTTGAGGATATTCTCCTTGAGTATTCTGGCGGCCTGCTCGGGTTCGGTGTGCGCGCCGCCGACCGGTTCCCGGATAATTGCATCTATCACTTTCAGGCGCATGCAATCATCCGACGTGACTTTCAACGCCTCGGCGGCCTCCGGTCCCATCGCCGCATCACGCCAGAGAATCGCCGCGCAACCCTCCGGCGAAATCACCGAATACCAGCTATTCTCCATCATCAAAATCCTGTCACCAATTCCAATTCCCAGCGCGCCACCCGATGCGCCCTCGCCGATGATAACACAGACGATTTGTGTCCGCAGACGGGACATCACGAAAATATTACGCGCAATCGCCTCCGCCTGCCCGCGCTCTTCGGCGCCAATTCCCGGAAACGCGCCGGGTGTGTCTATCAAACAGACAACCGGTAAATGGAATTTTTCGGCCAGCCGGAAAAACCGCTCCGCTTTGCGATAGCCCTCAGGATTCGCCATACCAAAATTGCGGAAAATCTTCTGCTTTGTATCACGACCCTTTTGCTGACCAAGAATCATGACCTGCTGACCGTCAATCCGCGCCAGCCCGCCGACAAGGGCGTTATCATCGCCGAAGCGCCGGTCGCCGTGCAATTCGATAAAGTCGGTGGTCATCATGCGAATATAATCAAGCGTGTAGGGCCGTCGGGGATGACGAGCCAGTTGCACTCTCTGCCAGCGGCTGAGTTTGGCAAAGATGTCATTGCGCAACTTGACGAGCTTGTCTTCAAGAGAGGTAATCTCTTTGGTCAGCTCGATATTCTCGCCGATGGCGAAATCTCTCATATCGGAGATTTTTTTCTCCAGCTCAACAATTGGCTTTTCGAATTCCAAAAACGGTTCACTCGCCATAGTCTCAATATCTCCGATCAATCACACGCGTGCGAGTACATTGCGAGGCCTCAATCATGATTCTCTTTCACTAATGCCTCTTTCGCTGAGACACCCCGCCTCCGCAAACGGCCACCTAAGATAAGGAATAGAACCAGAACCGCAACCATAATCAGTAGCAACGCTTTTGCCACTAATGACTTGTCCCAGAACAACATAAGAATTGAGAGGGCGCCGGATAGCGCGCTGAACGCCCAGAATATCCGCACAGTTGCCCGATAACTCAGCCCCAGATACCCTAAATAGTGAAAGATATGCCTTCTGTCGGCTTTCATAATATTCTTCCCGGCCAGCAACCTCCGCAGAAAAGAGGAGATAGTTTCAATCAACGGCACGGCAAGAGCGACAAGAGGTGGAAACAGCGCAGTGGCTGTGAAGGATTTAATCGGCGCCAGCAATGAGAGTACGGCAAAGATATAGCCCACAAGTAACGCGCCGGAATCACCAAGAAACAGACGGGCCGGATAGAGATTGTAGTAGAGCATGCCAATCAACGCGCCCGAAAGCGCCAGAGAGAGCGCGACGCCACCGGGGATTTTCAACGCCAGCGCAATCGCGCCGACTGCGATGGCGCCAATCAGTCCCACACCGGAGGCCAGACCGTCAAGACCGTCAATAAGATTGATTGCATTAGACAACGCTATCACCCACACAACAGTCACCAGCGCAGACCAGTATCCCGGGTGTATCTCGCCGACAAAGGGGATATACAGCGGGTCAATTACAATCCCGCCAAAATAGAGCAGTAAACCGGCCGCCGCCTGCGAGAGTAGTTTCACCCAGGCGGACACCGGTTGTAAATCATCATAGAGACCGACACCAAAGATCAACAGACCACCAAGCGCAATATGAAACCACGGCAGACCGGAGCCAAACCAGTCCGGGAACAACAACCATGTTGTCGCCAGTGCGATAACTATCGACAACAGGACACTTATCCCGCCAATATTGGGAACCGGCTCAGTATGCCGCTTGCGGCGTCCCGGTTTATCGACAATTCCGTGCTTCAGACAGAAAGCAATCAGCGCCCGATTCAGAGCAAGCGAAATCATGAGCGCCACAGAAACTGTGAGCAGAATGGGAATGATGTTGTAAGTTGCGCCGGTTGTCATAGTTATCTGCAGTTTCAACGGTCCCGGAACATGGAAACACATACGGAAATAAGGAAATTGGTCAGCAGCGCCACGGGCAATATAACTGATGAAAAGAATCCCGGCAGGCGCTTGCGATAATAACGCCAGACGGAAAGATGATGCCAACGAAGACGTTTGAACGACGAAGCGCGTGAGCCCGCGCCCCAATAATGCACCGCCCCGGCTTGTGGGCAGAAATATATCTTCCCGCCCCGTTCGTGAATCTCTGCCGACAAATCTGTGTCTTCAAGGTACATGAAAAAACGCTCGTCAAACCCGCCCAGTTTGTCAAATGTCTCCTTACGAATCATCAGCGCCGTAGCCGCCGCGGCCGGGACTGCTGTCACCTCAGGGAAATCCGGCAACGTATAGGTTGCGTCACTGTTGGAAGCTCTGTTGGAAGCGCCGCGATTAAACATCTTCGCCAGCGCTGAGCCCCGTGAGCCAAAGATATTGGATTTTGTGGGCAACCTGCGGCAAGTGGGTTGAAAACTACCGTCAGTGTTGCGCATCCGGCCGGTTGTCGCCCAGGCGTCAGTTTGTGTATTGAGCGCCTTGATTAACTCTTCGATAGTTCCTTCATCGAGAACAACATCCGGGTTGACGAAAAACAGATACTCCCCGACGGCTGACTGCGCCCCAAGATTACAACCTGCCGCAAAACCGACATTTTGAGAGAGACGAATGACACACGCCTGCGGTAGCTGTTTCCGAAGCGCTTCTGTCGGGTCATTGTCGCTGGCGTTATCCACAAACAGCGCTTCAGACTTCAGAGAAGATTCAAGACGTGACAATTCTCCGGCGAGGGGCGGGATAGAGTGGACAAGCGCTTCTTCGCTATTGTACAAGACAGTTATTACAGAGACGCGCACATCATCATCTCCTGCTGTCTTCTCGGGGACGCTCATGACAGGAATGTATGGGTTGGTTGGAGATTACAACAGGGAAACCCCGCCCTGATTTGTATTTAGCGTTTGCAATTGGCGTTTGTAATTGGCGGTCAGAAACCCGGCGCTCAATCGAGCTTGCCTATCATTGCCAGCCAGCGCAGATACCAGACCATACGAATCGCCTCGCGGACAATTTTCTTGGACATCTTTGAGACACCCTGTACTCTGTCGACAAAGACAATCGGAATTTCCTTGATGCGCATCCCTTTTTTCCAGACACGCATCGAGAGCTCTATTTGAAACGAATAGCCGTTGGAACGAACAGCGTCAAGGTCGATTGCCTCAAGCGCTTCCCGGCGGAAACATTTGAATCCGCCAGTGCCGTCGCGAAGAGGCAAACCGGTTACGATACGCGTGTAGACATTGGCAAAATAACTGAGCAACAGACGGCTCATCGGCCAATTAACGACATTGACACCGCAGATATAGCGCGAACCGATGACGAGGTCATTTTCCTGAATCTCATGGAGGAAATCTTTGATATACTGCGGGCTATGTGAAAAATCCGCGTCCATTTCAAAGATATATGAAAAATCACGCTCCAACGCCCATTTGAACCCGGCGATATAGGCGCGTCCGAGACCGGCTTTGTGTTCACGATGCAGGATGTTCACGCGCGGCTCCTGCGCCGCGAGTTTGTCAACAATCTCACCGGTGCCGTCAGGGGAATTGTCATCAACAACCAGCACATTGATACGCGGATCCAGCGGCAACACAGCATGGATAATCTGCTCTATATTCTCCCGTTCGTCATAGGTTGGGAAAATTATCAGGGCTTTACCTGAGCTACTCACTACTCTCTCTCCGTTTGTCTTCTTGAGGTTCAGGTATCTCATTCTCACGACGACGCCAACCCACGCCAAGCAAAACCACCGCCAGAATCAGTGAGGCAAACGTCACAGTTCTGCCGGTTTCATACAATGGGGAATCATAACGGAATGTCAATGTCCCCTGCCCCTGTTTGACGAGCGCCCCCAGGAATGCGCCGTCAGTGCGCACACAAGCGACCGGCTCGCCATTGAGGAACGGATGCCAACCGTCGTAGAAGGCCGTCGTTACAACAATCGGCCTGTCGACCTGAACACTATAGCGGACAACGATGCTGTCCATATCACTCGAAACCACCCGGACAGTGTCACCCGCCACATTCGCCGATTGATACAGATTCGCAAGCGCGGTCTGCCATTCCGTCGGCGCATCTTCTACAAACGCTACTTTGCGAAGGTTCTCACTGCCGGTGAGAATATGCGGATAAATTGCCTTTCTGTCGGGGATGGTAATAATCGTATCCGGCAGAAATGCGCGTGGGAAGGCGTTCGGGTTTTCATAGACCGCCACATTTCCCAAATCAAGCGCGGTACGAACCGGCAGTGGGCCAAAATAGTCTGTCGGAAAGGCGCTACGCTTGGGAAGCACAAGATATTTGGCGCCGACAAGATTGAGAAATCTGGCATTGGTGATATTTTTGAGAGCGGCGCCCTTGAGAATCCGGTTGTTGTACATACCCGGTCCACCAAGTAAATCATCATACCATTTGAGCTGATTGCCATGATAACCGGAGACAACCTCAATACCGTGATATGGAAGCACATCGCCCTGGAAGATTCCCCATTGGAGCGTGCGATAGTAATCCGGTTGTTTCTTGATGTATTCAGTGATTGGATTCGGGTCGAACAGTTGTCGCATCCGTTGCGGATCGACTGTCTGAACAAACCTGTCACCAAATCGGATACCATCAACCATCACCAACAATGGTAACGCCAGCAATACCATCCGTGGCAACATTCCGCGAATCACACTCCAGATAACACCAATAGCCGCCGCGACAAGGAAAAAACTGACCCAGAATCCCTTCTGCAACGCCGGCAGATTGGCGACAGCGATATTCCATTTGGTAACATTCCGCGCAACCATCTGCGTCTTGATGCCGCCGTAGAAAATATCCGTATAGGCGCTGAGCATACTCTCACCGGCAATTCCCCAGAGAAGCGCCAGAGCGCCGAGCGAACCACCGAAAATTAGCAGATATTTGGTGAAGCGCTCTTTGGTCTTCGTTGAAGCGCTACGATATTCAGTCAGAATCCATTGCACACCCATCGCCGCGAGCAATGAAGTCGAAAAACAGAACATGAACATAATCATCGACGGCGCCCGCAACGATTTCACATTGGGTATCAGATAGAAATAGAGCCGGAAAAGGGGCGTGGTTCCGCCAAGCGCATACGAAAGCGCAAAGAGCGCCAGCCCACCAAAAAAGATTCCTTTGCGACGGTAGAAAAAGACACCGATTATTCCCAGAAACAGCGCCACAACTCCGGCGTATTCTGAGTTGTCCTTGAACGCGTTCTTGCCCCAGTAATGCACATCCGGATAGTTAGTCTGGTTGACCTGTGTGCCAACAAATTCAGGGTCAAGTAAACCGACTACGCCTTCAGTATGCAACGACCAACTTGTCGCCCAGTTCCAGCCGCTCTTGGTGTCGGTGCGTGGTGAGAACTCTCCGGTATATTTCACACCGGGATAGAACTGGATTGCCGAGATTCCCAGACCGAGAACCACAGCCAGCGCAAAACCGGCGCTGTGCGTGGCCAGCGGAACAACCGGGCTGACGCCTTCGGTGCGTAGTTTTTTGAATTTCTGGTAAAGTAAATAGACGGCATAAAAGCCAAGCGCCCAGAGCGTGAAATAGGACATTTGTGGATGCGGTGTCAGGATGATGACACCGATGACGACTCCGAGCAGAGTGAAATTCAACAAGGCGCGACGTTGAAAGGCCCGGTCAAGAAACAGAATCGTTAACGGAAACAAGGTCGTGACAAAAATCTTACCATCATGCCCGGGCGCGACAAGACTTATCAAATAACCGGAAAAACCATAGCAGACTGCTGCGACGGCTGAAGCGACACGTGACAGCGCAAACTCCCGGGCTGTCCAGTACATAAACACGCCCGCCAGAAAAATATGGACAACCAGATTCCAACCCAACATGCGGAACAGGTTGCCGAAATACTTCAGCGAAGAAAGTGGATAGAAAATGTCGCCGTGGAAGGCGTCTACATAGGGCATGCCCCCAAAGATGAATGGGTTCCAATGCGGTGGCCCGCCATTGCTTTTGACATGCTCGACGAGTAATTCACGGAAAAAGACACCGGCATTGAGCGTATCTGAGCCATAGAGCATCAGGTCTGAGAAAATGAACTTGCGGAAAAGGATCAAGACACCAATACCAACAACGACAAAAAACAGATACGGAAAGGCCTTGTTTCTGTCCAATGTGGCTAACGGGTCTTTTCCTGCAAGAGTGTGTGGCGCTTCTGACATAACTAGTGGCTCCTCTTAGTCCATCCTATCAAACCAGCCGCGAACATAGCTAACTTCAACGGCCTGCGCAATCTCTATCAATGAGCCCTTCGTCGGCTCTCTTTGAGCCCGTCCCTGTAAACTTCCCTCTTGTAAACTGGAGAATTTTCACTATATTAGAAGAGTCCTCACCGGGGCGCTGATTGATAGCGATTCTTTGAAAGCTTCCCCCCGCTTTTCGAGATTGCCAGGCGAGCCTCAATTATCCGTTCCCCGCGCTTTATGTAAGTCCCTCACTGTCAGGGTAGCGCTAGTTTGAACTGTGAGATTTAATGCTCATCTCAGAACCTACAGAAATCTATCATACTTTCCGCTTTGCATTACCGATGCAAGAAAAACCTGAAAGGAACACGAATCCATGAACGCTAAGACGAATTCCAACGGGAGAATACATCCTCCGCTTTCTGTCAGACTACTGGCTACACAGGCGCTTTTCATCTTCCTGTTTCTTCCGGCGCTTGTTTCGGCGACAAGCTCTTATCCGCCGCCGGTCAATGTGCGCATAACGAATATCCCGCAATTGAACAATGAAGAGCAAACCGCGATTTCGCCGACAGATTCAAATATCATCATCTCCGTCTGGCGGGATTTCAGGCTGGGATATCGGCAGGTGGGTATCGGACGCTCCACCGACGGCGGTCAAACCTGGACTGATTCGCTGATAGCCCCCGAAATGCAGTATATCAACCTCATCACAGCCTTTTCAGACCCGGTGAGTAATAACTGGCAGTCGGACCCGACACTTGTCGCCGACAGGCTCGGGAATTTCTATATCTCGGTACTGGATTTTGTGCCGGCCGCGACGAGTATTAATGACTCCTCGACGGCCGCGTTCTACAAATCGACCGACGGTGGAGTTTCCTGGACAGGCCCGACTCCGATCAGTCCGATTTTCCCTCCGGCCTTTGAGGACAAACAATTCATCACCGTCGATAACACGGCCGGGCCAACTGACGGGAATGTCTATATGTCCTGGACTCGTTTCCCGAATCCGGACAGAATCATGTTTGTCCGCTCCACCGATGGCATCGCCTCCTTTGAAGACACAGTGATTGTCGGCCCCACGCAGTCATCAACCGGCTGCGGTGGCTCTATTTTTGACGCCGGTCAGTTTTCGCTTCCGGTTGTCGGACCAAACGGTGATGTGCATGTATTCTGGATTGGATTCCGCCTGGACTCCTCAGGAGTTTGTTCCGGCTCTCAGTCTATCAAGCACGTCGTCTCCAACGATGGCGGTCTGACATTTACCCCTGAAGACAATGTGCTGTCAGTCTCCGGCTATACCTCCGCGGCCGGTGGGATTGACACGTACTCACAACCGGTAGTCGATGTCGACCGCACGGCAGGTCCGTTTGCTGATAGAATGTATTTGTGTTTCACCAATGAAGGCCCGGAAGATGTCGGGCGCACTGATGTAGACTTTATGATGTCAACTGACAATGCGCTCAGCTGGACAAGTCGCATGCAAATAAACGATGATACCAACAGCGGCTCCAACGACAGTTTTCATCCCTGGCTGGTGGTCAATGAGGAAGGCGTCGTAATTGTCGTTTTCTATGACAATCGTTTCGACGCGCCGTTCTATCAGAATTTTGACCTGGTTGCCGCCTACTCATTTGACGGCGGACAGACATTTACCTCTAATCATCGCATCACGGACGTTTCCTCCAGCCCCGGGGCGCTGTTCGCCAGCGCGTTAGGTCGCCAGGCGCCGCGATTCGACTACAAAGGCGTCTTCGATCCGCGGGAAGCGCCGTTGCAAACGCCGCTCGGCGGAAAAATAGGCGAGTATATCGGCCTGAGCGCCAATCATGACAAAATCAGCGCCACATGGACTGACAGTCGTGACGGCAACTCCGAAGTCTACAGCTCCTCATGGTATCTGCCATTGCTGGAACCGCGACTGATTGCGCCGGACAGCGGCGTCGCGACCCTGCCGTCACCTTCATTCCGCTGGTCAACGTCATGGAGAAACGACGCCGACGAATATCGGCTGGAAGTAGCCTCAGACGCAGGATTTGCAAGTATCGTGGCCACCCGCGTAGTTGACACCAATTTCAATGACCTTGATTTCGCATTAACTGACGGTGAATATTTCTGGCGTGTCAAAGCGTTCAACCTCTCAAATAGCGATAGTTCAGAGTATTCAGGTGTGCGCAGTTTCTTAGTTGACGGCGCTGCTCCGTCAATTCCGACACTGTTGACCCCTACTGACGGACTGGTGACGATGAATCCCAAACCGGCCTTCGACTGGACCGATGCGACAGATGCGGTGTCGTCAGTGACGTATGCCATTGACTTGTCGACAGACGCAGGATTCCCGGCAGGTCCGTCGACCACGACAGTGACCGGAATCACATTTTCGGATTTCACGCCGACTGATTCGCTCGCTGGAGACGTGCCGACATTCTGGCGCGTGCGTACATCTGACGCTGTCGGCAATGAGTCGGTGACGACAACATTCTCTGTGACATTCCATCCGGCATGTTGTGTGACACCCGGTGACGCCGACCATGACGGTATGTTTAACATCGCCGATGTCACATTCGGCATCGCGCGCATCTTTGCATCAGGCCCGGCCCCGGCCTGTCAGGATGAGGCCGACGCCAATGGTGACAACAGCTACAATATCGCAGATGTGACCTACGGCATAGCGCGAATTTTCGGCGGTGGTCCGGCGCCGATTTGCGGAACTACCGGGAATTGAGAAATATAACGTGACTGCGCCGGAATCAATCAGCAACCCGGCTGGCCGCATGCCGGCGCGGGGCCGCCACGGAAGACACGGTCGATAAGATAGACTACGTCTTCCAGATTGAATGTGCCACTCGCGTTAACATCACTGGCTTCACAACAGGCAGGCGCCGGTCCACCACGGAAAACACGATCAATCAGGAATGTGATATCGATGAGGTTCATCTTTCCGTCACCTGTTACATCACCCGGAACCTGACAGCAACTGCCACATTCGACTGGCAGGGCTCCGAACAATTGATTGCAGGCATTACCTGTCGGCGCACACGGCGACCCGGCTGATAAAGTGTATTGACTTGTGGAGGTGTCACAAAACAGTGGATCGGCTGAGATATTTCCTGATACACCCAATAGACTGTCGAGGCAATCTGTCCAATCTCCTACGGGGTTGCCGAAAATATCGGTGCAGGTCACAGCTATTCCGGATGAAGTTGGTTCGAAGAAGACCGGGGCGCTATTGATATTGTAGGCCAGAATTGAGGCGTCCAGCGTCAGCGAACCGCCCTCATCAAGGTACACCGCGCTTCCGGCGCCCGGTGTAGCGTATGTTTCATTATTGAGGAAATCACAACCGGTTACTGTGGCGCTTCCATGGAAGCAGGCAATTCCCGCGCCGCCATCGCCAACCTGATTGCCATCAAAGACAGAGTTTTCGACTGTAACATCCGCTAATGAATCACAATAGATTGCGCCTCCGTCATACGTAGCGGAATTCAAAGAAAAGTCGCAGTCGACAAATGTCGGACCGGAATCAAAGCTCAGAAGCGCTCCCCCATAACCAATCTCAGTGGAAAGATCCGTCGGATCAATGGCGGCATTGCCAAGAAATTCGCAATGTTCAAAGCGAGGATTGGAGTTAAACGCACAAAACACTGCCCCACCATTGTCAGCGGTGCAGTTCTCAAATACACAATTCCGGAATGTCGGCGACGAATTAAAGACACAGAGAACAGCGCCACCGACAAACAGTGTGTCACCTGCGAAGTCGATACCAGTCGCAAAACCGTCTTGTATGTCAAGGTTTTCAATTACCGTCGCTGAGTTCTCCCCGGATTGCATCACAAAAGCGCGAGCCGTGCGGTTACACCCGATAATCGCTCCAAATCCGGCGGTGTCACCACGGAGCGTCATTGACTTGCCGTGGAAATCAAGCTCAACATTGCCGGAACCAGAATAGAACCCCTGCAAAACAAGAACCGTATCACCGGTTGTGGAGGCGTCAAGCGCTTCTTGAATGGTCAAGAAATCTGTCGGCACAGTGCGTGTAGTCGCTAAAGCCGTTGGCGCCAAAACTATTGTCGCCAACAGCGCACTTATGACAGTCAGTCGCAGTATTAATTTCGCCGGTATTTGCGCTTTTGGCAAAAAGAAGTTCGCACGGAGAGTTTTTTTACATATCTGATTCATGAGTCCTGCCACCTGTTACTATACGTTCACGATGCTCTTACTACCACGATGATCCTATTACAAAGCAAAGGGCTAACACCCCCGCATTCCGGAATAGTAGACTTCCCAGTCGTATAAAATACTACAATTTCCGAATCTGACAAGGGATATTTGTGGCGCCGCTCCTGCTTGAGGAGCCAACTCCCTGAAAAGCGTATCGACACCATACGCCACAGCCACATAACCTTTTGCTGGACAACTTGTTATGAAAAATCTTGCTTTTGCGTTGTCATTGCGTTGTTTTTCTGCGAAATTGGTGACGATACCCCCTGAGAGCTATCTGTATTCTATG
>CAZFAL010000035.1:0-3723 GCA_964516945.1 uncultured Ignavibacteriales bacterium | reverse complement strand
GAGGCGCATACACCGTCATTTGACGAGTATCGGAAACGCTGGCGCCAGTCTGTTGACGATCCCGAAGCATTCTGGGGCAAACTCGCTGAGGAGATGGTCTGGGATAAGAAGTTTGATTCTGTTCTCGAGTGGAACCGCCCTTTTGCAAAATGGTTTGCCGGTGGCAAACTGAACGCCTCAGTGCAATGTCTCGACAAACACAAGGACACACCGGTCTTCGATAAAAAAGCAATCATCTGGATTGGCGAGCCGGGCGACAAACGCGAGTTGACCTATCGCGAACTCTCTGAAGAAGTCAACAGATTCGCTTCCGGCCTGAAAACGCTGGGCCTGAAAAAAGGTGATCGGGTGGCGATATATTTGCCGATGATACCGGAGCTGGTTGTCGCTTGTCTGGCCTGCGCCCGACTCGGGGCGATTCATACCGTAATCTTCGCCGGGTTTTCCGCAGATTCAATTCGTGACAGAGTGGCGGATTCAGGCGCGAAGATGGTTATCACATCAGACGGCGCCTGGCGACGCGGGAACAAGATACTGCTGAAGAACATCGTCGATGAAGCGCTAACGGACGACAACAGTGTCAGCAACGTGGTTGTTGTCCAACGCGACACTATCAATACAAACACATTTGAACACACAATGTCCGCCGACAGAGATAAATACTACAGCGAAGCGCTGGAACTCGGTGATGGGACCTGCGCGCCTGAGTCAATGGACTCTGAAGACCCGCTGTTTATCCTCTACACCTCAGGCACAACCGGTAAGCCAAAAGGCATCTTCCACACACACGCAGGTTACCTGCTCGGAACAATGATTTCCACCCGCGAGGTGTTCGACCTCAAAGACAATGATGTCTTCTGGTGCACGGCGGATATCGGCTGGATTACCGGGCACAGTTATATCATCTATGGCCCACTGCAGAACGGCGCCACACAGGTGATGTATGAAGGCGCACCGAATTTCCCCAACCCGGACCGGTTCTGGGAAATAGTCGAACAGGAGAAAGTGACGATTTTTTATACCGCCCCGACGGCGATTCGGGCGTTTATGAAATGGGGTGACGAATGGGTCAGCAAACATGACTTGTCATCATTGCGCCTGCTTGGCACAGTCGGTGAGCCAATCAACCCCGAGGCCTGGCGTTGGTATCATAAAACCATCGGCGCCGAACGCTGCCCGATTGTCGACACCTGGTGGCAGACCGAAACCGGCACAATCTCACTGACTCCCCTGCCGGGAGCCACGGCAACCAAACCCGGCTCGGCGACATTTCCGTTTTACGGCATCGACGCGGCAATTCTCGACCCTGACGGCAACGTAATCACTGAGGGCCAGGGATTACTGGCGATTCGCAAACCCTGGCCGGCGATGATGCGCGGTATCTGGGGTGATGAAGAGCGCTACAAACGAACTTATTGGTCAAAATGGGACGGCAAATACTATTTCCCCGGCGACGGCGCATTCCGGGACAAAGATGGCTATTTCTGGATTGTCGGGCGTGTGGATGATGTCGTGAATATCTCCGGCCACCGTATCGGCACAGCGGAACTGGAAAGCGCGTTTGTCGAGCATGAGACAGTGACCGAAGCAGCGGTGATTGGTGTGCCGCATGAAATCAAAGGCCAGGGTCTGGTCGGCTTTGTGACACTACGCGACGGATTCGAACCCTCCGATGAACTGGCCGCAGAATTGCGCAACTGGATTGGCGAAAAAATCGGCGCCTTCGCCAAACCGGAAAAAGTGATGTTTGCCGCGGATTTACCGAAAACCCGTTCAGGGAAGATTATGCGCAGACTGTTGCGCGATGTCGCCAGCGGCAAGGCGCTCGGCGATGTGACCACGCTGGCGGACCCGGCGGTGGTGAATGAATTACGTGAACACTACGCCGACGAATAGAAGCAATAAATGGATAAATCAGTAATACATAGCGCGGACACTGCGACAATAGACCCGCGCAAAGCGCTCGATGAAAAGCGCGAAGAAAACAAACTCGGTGAACTGGCGGCAACGTCAATTTGCGGCAATGACATTACTTCATCCTGCCTCTATGTCTCGGCGTTGTCGATTGTCTATGCCGGACGCTGGGCGCCATTGTCACTACTACTCGTCGCCGCAGTCCTGTATTTCTTCCGCTCAATCTACGCCGAGGTTGTCGGCGCCTTGCCGCTCAATGGTGGGGCCTACAATGCGCTGTTGAATACCACCAGCAAGTTCCGCGCCTCAATTGCCGCCTGTCTGACAATACTGTCCTATATGGCGACGGCGGTTATCTCTGCCAGCGAGGGCATGCACTATGTCAATTCGCTCTGGGACGGACTGCCTGTAGTAGAGGCGACAATAGGTCTGCTGGCGATATTTATGATACTGACCATTATTGGTATCACCGAATCATCGATAGTCGCAACAGGAATATTTATTTTCCATCTTGTCTCACTTACCGTCCTGCTTGTCGCCGGTGGTATCTATGTGACGTTTCATGGAATTGACACACTCTCGTTGAACCTTTCTACACCGGCTGAGGGCGGATTCATCCTGGCAATTTTCTTCGGTTTTTCAGCGGCGATGCTGGGCATATCGGGTTTTGAAAGCTCAGCAAACTTTGTGGAAGAACAAAAGCGCGGTGTCTTTCCGAAGACATTGCGCAATATGTGGGTTGCGGTGTCGGTGTTTAATCCGCTAATGGCGTTTCTCGCGCTGGCGTTGTTACCAATACCGGAGGTCAGTGAGCATCAGGAGGCGTTGCTGTCTCACATGGGATTCCTCTCCGGCGGTTCAACCCTGATGTGGATTATCAGCATTGACGCGGCTCTGGTGCTCAGTGGCGCGGTGCTCACGAGCTTCGTTGGTGTCAATGGATTGGTGCGTAGAATGACGCTCGACAGATGCCTGCCACAGTTTCTGCTGAAAACAACAAAACGCGGCACAACACACCGTATCATAATCGGCTTTTTCCTGCTCGCTGTGTCTATCCTGCTGATAACTCAGGGTGACCTCAAGGCGCTGGCCGGGGTCTACACGATTTCATTTCTCGGTGTGATGGCGCTCTTTGCCCTCGGTAATATCCTCTTGAAAGTCAAGCGCGCCCGCCTGCCGCGTCCGACACGCGCAAGCTGGCCGGCAATTCTGCTGGGCATGACAGCAGTGATTGCCGGACTCATCGGCAATGCCATCATGAATCCGCCGTATCTGAAAGTCTTCTTCCAGTACTTCATCCCGACATTCCTGTTTGTGACTATCATGCTCACGCGTATTGATTTGCTGAAAGCCACATTGTATTTGATACGCACCGCTATCGCTTCGTTTGTCCGGCCGATGGGAGCCATGACTGAGTCCATTCGCAGTAAGATTGAGCAAATCAATTCCCAGCAGGTGGTCTTCTTTACACGCGGCGACAATGTCGCAAATCTGAATACCGCCATGCTCTATATTCTGCGCAATGAACATTCGAACCGGGTCAAGATTGTCACTGTCGTCAATGACCGCTCCGAAGTCCCACCGAAACTGGAGAAAGACCTTGAGTTCCTCGATGAGGCCTACCCGTCAATTGACATAGACTTCCTTGTCCTTGAAGACAAGTTCAATCCTGGACTCATCCAACGACTGTCCAAAGAATGGAATATCCCGACGAACCTGATGTTCATCGGCTCACCCGGCAAGAGTTTCCCCTACGGCCTCGCCGAACTGGGCGGCGTGCGGTTGATTATTTGATTTAGTTGGATCTGA
>CAZFAL010000034.1:0-20569 GCA_964516945.1 uncultured Ignavibacteriales bacterium | reverse complement strand
CGGCGCCTGTATGCGGGAATGTCGTGAATTAGTTGGATGACGAATGAAGAGTCTTAGACTAATAACCACAACCTCTCTTGCTATAGTATTATCGTGGTTTGCGCAGGCGCAAATCGCACCGGCGCAAACTGAAGTCAGTTTACGCACCGTCGGGGTCATACAACCGGATGCGCTGAATAATCTCGATGGCATGGTGGCCAGGACAGATACGTTCCAAATCGTCACAACGATTCGTTCGTTGATACGACAAGACGGAGGGACACTGGGATTTATGTTGTACAGTCCGGATAATTCTATCTCAGACTATTCGCTACTTAATATTGTCATGACTTCATGGTGGCTTAACGTGTGGACACTCTCCGCAGGGCTGTCGCTAGACACTAACGGGAGCTTTCCGGAACAGTTCCTCACTGGTGGCTCCGCCGCATTACCTGGCGGCGGCTTGCTGACAGAAACATTTCAGGATATGCTCGTCATAGATATGGCTATTCCTACTGCCGGTACCATTTGTCTCGACAGCGCCTTTTTCCCTCCGGCCGGTGAATGGTTAATGACTGGCGACGGTCAAAAACCGGACTGGCTAGGTGGAGGAGGTGATCTAACGGTGGGTGGCGCCCGCCCTAGCGCCTTCTGTATCACCATCATACCGGAGGATTGCTGTCAAGTCCCCGGCGACGCTGACCACAGCGGCTCAACCAATATCGGTGATGTCACCTTCATGATCTCGCGCATCTTTGCAGGTGGACAGGCGCCGGTTTGCATCAATGAGGCCGACGCCGATGGTGACGGCGCATTCAATATCGCCGATGTCTCATTTCTCATTGCGCGGATTTTCTCAGGTGGTCCGGCGCCGGTATGCGGGAATATCGTGAATTGATAACATCTATCCTGCGATGGGCTTTACTATGAAGCGTACCAAACAATTCTCAAGAATCGTAGCGCTCGGCGCATTAGTATGGGGCGCTCAACTCAGTGTCGCTTTCGCGCAATCGGAAATCAGTGTACGCGCAGAAGGCGATGTCAGACCCGACATCATCAACCACCTTGACGGCATGGTTGTGCAGAACACTGAGCTACGCTTTGTCATTAGCGCTCGATCTCCCATCTTGCAAGACGCCTCACTGCTTGGTCTTACAATTTATAGTCCAGACGGTTCAACGGTGAATGACTCAATACTCCTGGCGCGAATGACAGCAGATTGGGGTTCAGCAACCTTGTGGTGGACTTTGGGAGGCGGAGCGTTGAATTATCTACAAGGTCCGCTCCCTGCCTGGGTGAATACCGCCGGAACCGCATTGCCCCTCGGTGGGTTTCAGTCCAATACCTTTGTGGACATCCTGAACATCGACATGTCTCTTACCGAAGCCGGAACCATTTGTATTGACAGCCCGTTTGTTCCGCCAGTCACCGGCTGGTTCATGTCAGCCGACAGCGTTGGCCCTCTGTGGTTAGGCGGAATGGGAGATCTCTCTGTCGGTGGAACACACCCAAACGCCTTCTGCATTACGGTCGTTCCACAGGCGACCTGTTGTCTCGTCCCAGGCGACGCAAACCACAGCGGTTCGGCTAATATCGCTGATGTGACATTTATGATAGCGCGTATTTTCAGCGGCGGCCCGGCTCCATTGTGTATTAATGAAGCCGACGCCAATGGCAACGGTGGATTCAATATCACTGATGTGTCCTTTATGACCAAATGGATATTCCGTGGCGGATTCCCGCCGACATGCCCGGCTAACTCGAATTAATTGGATACACTATGAAACGCACCAAACAAATCGCAGGAATCGTTATTGTCGTCGCATTATTTTGGGGGGCTCAAATCAACGTCGCTTTCTCGCAGGCGGAAATCAGTGTGCGCGCAGTGGGTGACATTAAAGTGGATACACTAAACGATCTCGACGGAATGGTTCAACGAACTGACACATTTCAACTGGTCATCAGCGCCAAAACAACCGCTCCAAAAAATGGAGCCACTCTCGGATTTATCATCTACAGCCCGGACAATTCCTTTGTATCTGCGACGGATGTTTCAATGGCAATGACCCCGTTTTGGGCAAGTCTCTGGACACAAACAGGGTCAATCCTGAACAACACTGACAGAGTCGACGGAGTCCTGCCTGAACAATACCTGACTGGTGGTGTAACGCTTCCCGGTGATGAATTTCAATCTAACAGTTTCGTAGATATCTTAACTGTCGACATCACTTACCCGCAACCGGGTATAATCTGCATTGATAGCGCCTTTTTCCCTCCTGCCGGTGAATGGCTCATGATTGGGAATGACAACAGCCCGGCGCCCGCATGGTTGGGAGGCAAAGGTGATGCGACAGTGGGAGGAAGCCGGCCTGGTGCATTCTGTATCACTGTAGGTCCGGGTGGATGTTGTTATACTGCCGGTGATGCAGATCACAACGGCATGGTGAACATTGCAGACGTGACTTCAATGCTCGCGCGTATATTTGGAGGAGCCCCTCCTCCGGTTTGTGTTAATGAAGCCGACGCCAATGGACACGGTGGCTTCAACATTACAGACGTAACTTTCATGATCGCCTGGATATTCCGCGGCGGCTTCCCGCCAACGTGCCCAGCTAATTCGAATTGAGAAAACATATCAATTCGCTTCCGCAGATTGCGTCTTAATTATAAAAGCGCGACCATATCTATCCATTTTTGACATTTTGTATTGCCATCAGTATACTCTGTGCGCCCGGATATGTGTTACCGGCGCCAAAAGGCCCTGAGTGGACATGATTGCAACAAACCCAATAAAAACGTTATTCATCGCCTTACTTTTCACAATGTATGCAGGCGCCTCTGTCAATCTCGAATTGTTGCTGGCTGAAAGAAACGGTAATCCAAAGACAGAACCGAGCGCCAGATCAGCGCAACAAGCAGACTTCCCCTGCGCGGGACATCACTGCGGTTGCGCCAATGCCGAGGACTGTCGCAACCATTGCTGTTGTTTCCCAAAATCACATCAGCTTGCTTCTGATAAACACATTGCCTACACCTGTGTCACTGCCTGCGGGTTGCCGGATATGCCGTCAACATTTACTCCAAGGTCTCTGCGATCACATGTTTCATCACCTCGATTTCAATTGATAGCGCTTCCACCGCAGGCGAATGAACCGGGCGGAATTCACCTGAGCCCACACCCCGGTTTTGCGCCTGTACCGGGTAAAATCCCCAGGTCCGGCGTTGTTGTACAATCACATCTGACTGTAATCAACAATGTATAGACAGCGCAACTGCGCCTGAAGGCATAGTGACACGCTAAGATAACACTCATTGGTGCATCTGTGTGCCACATGTGCGCGTACGCCCTCTTGTGCGTCTGGCGCTATTGCTATGCGTTTGTCTGAATCACAAAATAAGTAGGACTTGAAGATACATGAACATTACAAAACGGTTGTTATACATATGTGCGGTGCATGCGCTTGTGATGACTGCGGTTATTCTCGGTGGCGTAGTGACTCCGCTCGCTCATGAAGGCCACCATGGAGACGACCATGATCACGAGAGCAATCTACATTTCTCGCACCCTATCAACGCAGAGTCACCGACTCCGGACACAAAGGTGCGCATTGACCATTTCTACCGCAGAATTGAGAATGAGGAGGACACGGCCAATGAGCACACGGCGCGTTTGGAGATGGAATATGCGTTCGACAAGGCGTTCAGTATCGAAATCGATGCGCCATTTACTATTCGCACGCCGGATGGCGCCGCAACCTTGACACATACCGACATGCTGTCTGTGGCGCTGAAATTCGCGAACTTCGCGTTCGCAGAACACAATCTACTCCTTGGGTATGGCATCGAGTTTGGATTGCCGACCGGCAGTGAAAACAAGGGTATCGCCAGCGACCATCTTGTTGAGCTGGCTCCATTTCTAAATATTGGTTACCAAGCCGGACAGTGGGAGTTTGTCTCATTCGCCGTCTTTGGCATTCCTATCAATCAGGATTCAACTGACGAGGTTGAGACAGAAATGGAGTTCAATGGCTCCGCGCTGTACCATGCGTCGGAGAGAGTTGCATTTCTGGCCGAATATGATGGCTCCACTGTCACAAGCGGCCCTGAAAGCGGACGAACCGTGCTCAATATCGGACCGGGCATCAAGTTCCGCCCGCTGTCAAATCCGCATTTGAAAGTGGGTATCGGGACAAGTTTTCCTGTCTCCACTGCAGACGAATTTGATTTTCAAACCGCGTTGTCGGTGTTCTACCATTTTTGACACCTCGATGATTGCAAACTATGCATTGGCATAGTTACAAATGCCCGTATCAAAAAACTCTCTGTCAGTACATCTGACAGAGAGCTTCTGTTTTGCATAAACACAGTTTACACTGTAGCGCGTGATTCATATCACGAAAGAGTGCGGGTTCACACGCCGCTACATCAAGTGCCAATCGTCCATGAGGCCAGGTACTTGACCTGCTCTTTGGTGAGCTTGTCGATTTTGACACCCATCGACTTCAACTTCAGCGCGGCGATATTGTCATCAATCTTCTCAGGGACAACATACACTTTACGCTCAAGTTTCTTGTGATTCTTGACCACATACTCAGCCGAAAGCGCCTGATTGGCGAATGACATATCCATCACCATCGCCGGGTGTCCCTCAGCGGCGGCCAGATTTATCAGACGGCCGTCACCAAGAATATGCACTTTCTTCTTCGAGCCCTTCAGCGTGTACTCGTCAACAAACTCTCGCACTTTGCGTTTTTTGCTGGAAATCTTTGCCAGACCATCAAGGTCCAGTTCGACATTGAAGTGACCGGAGTTGCAGACAATCGCGCCGTCTTTCATCGCTTTGAAATGCTCCGGACGAATCACATGGAAATTACCGGTGACCGTGCCAAAGATATCACCGACCTTGGCGGCCTGCGCAATCGGCATCACCCGGAATCCATCCATCGCCGCCTCAATACCCTTAACCGGATCAACTTCAGTGACAATCACCTGCGCGCCCATGCCCGCCGCGCGCATCGCCAGACCGCGTCCGCACCAGCCATAGCCGACAACTACAAAGGTCGAACCGGCAATCAGATGATTCGTAGCGCGAATAATACCGTCGATAGTTGACTGTCCGGTGCCATAGCGATTGTCAAAGAAATGCTTGGTCTTGGAGTCATTGACCGCAATCACCGCAAACTTGAGCGCGTTGTCTTTTTCCATTGCCTTGAGGCGAATCACACCTGTTGTGGTCTCCTCGGTGCCGGCGAGGATATTTTCCAGCAAGTCACTGCGCTTGCCGTGGATAGTCGAAACCATATCAGCGCCGTCGTCCATCGTGACATGCGGCTTGATATCCAGCGCCTGATTGAGATGCTTATAATATGTCTTGTTGTCCTCACCGGTGATGGCATACACCGCAATCCCGTAATCCTTCACCAACGATGCGGCAACATCATCCTGCGTGGAAAGCGGATTTGAAGCGCACAGGGCTGTGTTGGCGCCGCCTGCTTTGAGTGTGCGCATCAGGTTCGCGGTTTCGGATGTCACATGCAGACACGCGGCGATGTTCATACCCTTGAGCGGTTTGTCCTTGGCGAAACGCTCACGGATAAGCCGTGTGACTGGCATATTGCGCTCGGCCCATTCAATGCGGTCCTTGCCGTCTTTAGCAAGCTTGATATTTGCGATATCGTAGTTCTTGGTAGCCATAATGACGTACTTGTTCCCTTACATCTTGATTATGAAATAGAGTTAGAAATTACTATTGGAGATTCTGATAGATAACTTGTTCTGAGGAACGATTCTAAGAAATGGGTTCCAGGAATAGGTTCTGAATATGGCTCCGGGCTCATCCGACCGCGGCGGCGCTTTTCCCTGATTGCGCCAGTGTTTCGGCCTTATCAGTTTCTTCCCACTTGAACTCCGGCTCGGGTCTACCAAAGTGGCCGTAATTGGAGGTCTTGCGATAAATCGGTCGCCGCAAATCAAGGAAGTCAATGATACCTTTAGGTGTCAGGGCGAAATTGTTGCGCACCAGTTTGACCAGTTGTCCTTCAGACAGCGCCGATGTGCCATGAGTCTCAATCATAATCGAAACCGGCTCAGCGACACCGATAGCATACGCCAGTTGCACAGTGCAACGTCTTGCGAGTTTGGAGGCAACGATATTCTTGGCGATGTAGCGCGCCATATAGTGCGCGCTGCGGTCAACTTTCGTCGGGTCTTTACCGGAGAAGGCGCCGCCACCATGCGGGGCATAACCGCCGTAGGTGTCGACAATTATCTTGCGTCCGGTCAGACCGGCGTCACCATGCGGACCACCGACAACAAACTTGCCGGTAGGATTGATGTGGAATGCCGTGTCTGCGTCAAGCATATCCGCCGGAATGATGGGCATAATAATCTTTTCTTTGATTTCGTTACGGGCCGCTTCAGTAATATGGTGGCCGTCGGGGCCGAGGATATCTTCAGAATGTTGGGTAGAAATGACGACTGCTGTGACGCGTTTCGGTTTGTCACCGTCATATTCAACAGACACCTGTGATTTACCGTCGGGACCGAGATAGGAAAGTTCACCGCTTTTGCGTGACTCAGCCAGACGTTGTGTCAGCTTGTGAGCCAGTGTAATCGGCAGGGGCATCAGCTCCTCGGTTTCATCGCAAGCGTAACCGAACATCATTCCCTGGTCCCCGGCGCCGCCGGTGTCTACACCCTGAGCGATATCCGGTGATTGTGAGTCGAGGACATTGAGAACTGCACAGTTCTCGCAAGAGAAGCCATAGCGCTGATTGGTGTAGCCGATGTCTTTGACAACCTCACGCACAATCGCCTGTAAGTCGATATAGGCGTTGGTCGTTATTTCGCCACCGACAATCACTAACCCTGTTGTCACAAATGTCTCGCAGGCCACTCTGCTGTTCTTGTCTTCTGTGAGAACAGCATCGAGCACCGCATCTGATATTTGATCAGAGACCTTGTCCGGATGCCCCTCGGTGACAGACTCAGAGGTAAACAGCCGTGTCTCTGTATTGGAATCACTCACAATTCTTTACCTTTTCTTAACTAGCTTTCCTGAAAAATGACTTTCTTAAAAAAACAGCTTTCCTGAAAAATCGCGCTCAGGCGCCCGCCGAGACTTCTATCGGCTTCGCCTCGCCATCGTCACCGACATCAAAGACACCACTTTGACTATGCACACTGACGTTTTCACCGAGAATTGAATCATCAAGAACGCTATTTGTTATTGTACACCACGGTCCGACAATACAATTCTGCAATTGTGAATTGCTGATTATGCAGTTGTTATACATGGTAACATTCGGACCGATGGTTGAATTCTCCACCTGTATACTATCGCCCAGCCAGACCGAACCCTCAATCTGAACTTCATGGGCCTGTTTCACATATTTCGGGACTCGCGCATGCTCCTGCAGAAGCGCTCCATTCGTTGCCAGCATCGTCTCGCGCTTGCCGCAATCCAGCCAGCCGTCAACTGAAAACGGCGTAAACTGCTCTCCTGTAGCCAGCATATCGGCCAATGCGTCTGTCAATTGAATCTCTCCGGCAGTTTTGCGTCCGGATTCGGACAGCGCTTCAAGCGCCTGCAATAGTGTACGAGGTCTGCGGAAATAATACAACCCCACCACAGCCAGATTTGATTTCGGCTCTCCGGGCTTCTCTACCAGCTTTGTAATCCGGGTACCGGACGTTTCAGCCACTCCGAAACGCCGTGGATCGGCAACCTCTTTCAATGCCAGCACATTATCACCGGCCTTGACAAATGAGGCGAAATCAGCCTGAATAATTGTATCAGCCAATATGATCAATACATCCTCATCCAGCGGCATTCTCTCCAACGCCAATTGGACGGCGTATCCCAATCCAAGCAATTGGTCCTGTTCTACCGTCGTTAGCTTGAAATCATACTGCTGCCGGACATAGTCAGCCATTTGCTGACCGCGATAACCGACAACCAGTGAGACCTCCGACGGCTCCAGTTCAACCAGCGGCTCAAGAAGATAGTCGATGACCGTCTTGCCGGCGATGCGCAAGAGCGGTTTGGGACGGGTCAGGGTATGTGGTCGCAGACGAACGCCTTCACCTGCGGCGGGGATGATAATTTTCATGCCTACTATGTCTTGTTACGTTTTGCTACCCGTTAATTGAACAATGAACCGATTGAGCCGACTATCCAGTCATCTATCAGGAATGTCATCCGGCCGATGAGCAATGACACACGACCCATGACCGTGTAACCGAATTGCGCGCCGAAAGCGACCATGATGAACCAGATGCCAACCTTGGCGACTCCACCAATCACGCCCTTATGTTCTTTCGAAAAGTAGAAATACACGAGAGTCGAAATCACACCGGCGAGTGTCAGGAAGGCCATGAAGTAACCGAGAAATCCGGTGGCGGAGCTGAACTGCGCGAATGTATCCTGCGCCTGTGGCATCACCAGACCATGTATCTGTGAAACGAGAAAAATCCCGGCGGTGGAACCGACGGTTATCGCCAGACCCCAGCGGCTCATCCATGATAAATCCGGAACCGGCCCGATAGGTGTCAGCCGGGTGAGCATCATCAGACCAATGGCGAATGGAACCAACAGCAAATAGTTTTGACTGAAGTCTGTGTAGAGCGGGTCTACCAATTGTGTGTAAATCACCGACTGGCCAATCAGCCCTGCGTAATATCCGGCGGACAAACCGGCAAAGACATGCTCGGCGAATTTATAGACCGGATTGTCCTTATACAGGAAAGAAAACAGCGCCAGTGTCACAAACGCTTCAAGCCAGATTGTCAGATGCGCTCCGAATGTCAGTGATTCAGTCATATTCAATCTATCACAGCTATCATGTGGTTAGTTGACGCTTCCGGCGTGAAACGAAGTAGCCAATGTTACCGAGGATAACCAGCGCGATTATCAAAAAGTGAACAAGCGATTGCACGCTCATCCCTTTGACCGCCGACCCCTTCTCCTTGACCATAATTTCATATTCAGCGGCGCCCTTCATCCCACCGAGCAAACCTGTCAACTGTCCGGAAGTCACCAGCGGATAGTAGCGCGGGGCAGACACGGCGGTTACTGACGCGCCGACAGGGATGCCGTATTGCGCATTGACAATGGAAATCCAACTGTCGACAATCGCATTATCCGCCACCACAAAGATAAAGTCTATGTTCGAGTAATCCTTGATGTTCTTCATCATCGGTATCTCAGACAGCTTTGTGCCCGAATTGTCAGTCGGGTAGATATCTTCTATTGATGACCCCATCCCCGCAAGCACAGCGGTATAGTTGGCTTTGTAGCCGAGGTTCACATAATCAATGCCGTATTTCTTGTTGTATATCTTTGCAATACTGCGAGTCACACGTTCGGAAATCGCAGGGCCACCGAGCGGAATTGTTGTCATCGTCACAACTTTGCAGTCTTTTTGAAACAAATGATGGAGCGCCGCTTTACTCGCCGGCTCGGTTTCCGGTGTCGCGGAGGCATAGTAGTCAAACGTCAGCATGACTGTTGAACTGTCAGGAAGCGCGTCTATGGCGTCATATAGTTCTTTGGCTTCAGGTGTAATACCTATCGGAAACTCAATTTGCCAAATGAGCGGAATAATAACCGTGACAGCTACTGCCGCATAGACCCAACGTCTGTCAAGTCGCGAAACTTTTTCCCAGAAACCGGAGGGAGGTAAGTTGTTGGTCATATTCATCAGGTTTTCCCGAGATAGATACGTTCAATGCCGAGAATAATGCGCAATGACATCGAGGCGGCTCCCAGCGCCGCGCCGATAATAATTCCACGTTGGACAGACGCGTTCACACCGCGCATCAGAATTGTATTTACCCACTCAGGCAAATCCGGCGAAATCAGATTCAACACGGCTTCACCCATCGGCACGCGCCAGAACATCACCAACAGAGCCGCCGCGAGTAGTAACGTAGCTTCCAAGGTGCGCGCGCGAAACGCTCGATAGGCCGCCGAGGCAATGTAAAAGGCCAACGTCGCAAACATCGTCGCCATCATCGGCGCATCGACATGATCAAACAGCCATGTCACAATAATCCCGTTCTGACTGCCGTATTTGCCTATCCAGGGAGGCAGAACCGTGTACAACGCTTTGCCGATTTCTGTTTGCGGCCCGGGGAAGATTCCCGGAATCGCCATCACCAGCAGAGAGATGATTGTCACCATGCTGTACCAGCGGCCGCTTTTCTTCTGTTGGAATGTGCGCATGTTTACGCGCAAAATTGAGACAACACCGAGTATTAGTGTGAAGCCGCTGATAATCGTGACCCACATCAGGACTTTCTGTTTGATATCATCGGATGTCACATCGAAAAACAGCTTGTAATCTGCATTCAGGAAAAAAACAAGCGCCAGTATTGCGCCGGTGACAATCGCCAGAATTATGGGAACAGTTCGTTTCATTTTCTTCAGCTTTTCGAGCTTCAATATCGACTTACGCGAATATTGCTTCCACTCTGACTAATTGAATTGTCCATTCAGTAATTCCAGAAGCGCAGCGCCAAGCGTATCCGGGAAAAACAGGACCCCGATAACACCGAGCAGAATAATCACTATCAACATGGCCTTGAACAAATCCTGACCTTTCAGACCACCAAGCAACAACGGCTCATGAGACAAGTAGGCCGAGGCGGCATACAGTTCTTCGCCGATGAGCGTGTAGTCACAGGCGGCGATAAAAAACGGCAACTGCGCCGGCTCGGCGGTGCCGGCGATTTGGATTGCGCCGGAGGCAAAACCGTTTTCGGCCAGCAATAATGATTCGGCAAAGAAGGCGCCCATATAGATATTTGCCGCAGGTCTCTCGCGCATCATCCAGCCGTTGACATTCGCCGCAAACGCAAACTGTTCACCGGCGACATAACGCACGGTGTCCTGCTGATAGGAATCACTGCGACCGACTTCGGCATAGGATTGTTTCACTGTTTCCTGCGCTCCGGCAAACACCAGCGGATAACGCACGGGGACCATCAGCGGCGTCTCATATTCGGCTGTAATTCGGGCTATTCGGCCGAGGATACTCAAACCGGCTATTGTCTGAATGTCATCCAACTCCTGAATACCGGGAATAAACAGCACCGTGCGACCCATTTCGGTAGCGCGCCCGACTGCTTCTTCCACCGCCTCGAGGCCGGGAATTTTGCGAATGAAGAGTTTGGCGCCACCTTTCGCGCGGCTTGTGTAAAAGACGATTGCCGCAGAAAACAGGAAAATCAGCAGAAACGCATTCCATTTGCGGGTCGCGAACAAGCCGGTCTGTTTCGGCTTTTTGTCAGAAGAAATATTTGCAGCCGCAATCAGACCGGTATCAGCGGCGCCACTATCTGAACCAGCAGAGCTATCTGAACTAACAGAATCCCGGGTTGTTGAATCGTTCGCTACAGTATTGGCAACTGTCTTCGAGGAAACTTCCTGAGAATAAACAGGAGTCGAAGTCAAGAACATCGTAGCCAAAGACAATACAGAGCAAACAAGCGCCGCTACAATACAAGTCGAGACGAAGGCGCCGACTGTTACGCCAGTCACAGGATGTTTGGTCTTGAACACTTTCATGCCGCAGGCAATGAACAACATAACAAGCCGGTAGTCAAATACTCCGGCAGGGCGAAAAACACTGCCAAATCGCTATGATTGAGCGAGTTCCAGTTTGAGATTCTCAATAGCTTCGACGGGTGTGGGGTCCACATTATTGAGAACTGAGAGATAATACGACACAAAGTCTCCGAGTTGCACCAGCGAAAACAACCGCGCCAGTCGATTGGCTCCTGTGCTGGCGACCTCTTTGACTGTCACGCCGTTTTCAGCGAGCAATTTCGCAAAATGCTCCATACGTAATTTCACTCGCGGATTGTCGTCTTCGTCCTGAAGCAGAAACACGCAAAGACTGTCCTTTTGCGCCGACGCCGCATGTGACCAGCCGACAAGCTCATTGTGGTTCATTTCCGGAAACGTGTTGGAATACGCTAATGATTTGCCGTTTTCGGAGAATTGGCCCCGCCAGCGGACTGCCACCGGCTCAAGTAAGCCGGCGCCGGCATACACAAGCGGAATTTTTCCTTCACAGATACCCGCCAGCGCCTTGGCTGGATTCGAATCCGATGCACTTTCACGTGTCAGTAGTTTGCGCGTGTCCTGCAGACTCAGAATTGTTTCGGAGAGTTCCGGCGCCGTTGAGCTGACAAATCCCAGAGTTTCAAAGAGGCCGAGCAACGGGATAAACGAATAGGCCAGCGCTGCGCGGGGTTGCAGTCCAGCGGGGATATTGCCGCAAACAATGTCTTCCGCCTCTGCAATTTCTGCAACCTTACCGCCGGTAGTCAGGCAGATAATCATCGCCGAGCGCTCCAGCGCGTCATTGAACATCGAGAGCGTTTCTTCGGTATTGCCGGAATAACTGGAGACTATCACCAGCGATTCATCATCCACATAGTCCGGTAGTTCATAGCTCCGGCAGACATGAAACGGAATCTGCAACTTGTCGCGCAGGAAACTGCCGAGCAAATCGCCGCCAATCGCCGAGCCGCCCATCCCGGCCAAAACGATATTGCGGACATCAACGAACTCGTCTTTGTCGACTTTCCAGCCGTCGCTGATATCACGCGCGGCTTTCATTTGCTCGGGGAAATCATGTATGCAGCCATACATGTCATGCGGGTCCAGTGTTGTCATTTGTTGCAGATCATCGAGTGCGCTCACTGAATACTCCTGTCAGGCGTGATTTCAATTGATTGTAAAACGTTTCTATTAATTGCTCTGTCTCTTTGAGTGTTTCGACCGTCAGAACGGCATTGGCCAGCGCTTTAGCCTCATTGGATGAGAGCGCCGAAATCATCGATGCGGCTTCATAGAGTTTGGCCGGACTCATCGATAATCCGGTGGCGCCCATGCCGATAAGTAAGGGAACTGCGCGCATATCTCCGGCCATTTCTCCGCACACAGTCACCGGTATATCGCGTTTGCGTGCGGCGTCGATTGTCATTTGTATCAATTTCAATTGCGCCGGATGAAACATACGGTACAAGTCCGCAACACGGTTGTTATCTCTGTCAACCGCCATTGTGTATTGCAGCAAATCATTTGTGCCGATTGAAAAAAACGAAACATTGCGCGCAAAACTATCCGCAGTCAGCGCCGCCGACGGTGTTTCAATCATCGCGCCGATTTCAATGTCCGCATCGAATTCGACTTTTTCTTTGCGTAATTCAACCATCACCCGCTTGATAATCCGCCTGGCGCGGGTGAACTCGCTGATGTCAGAAAGCAGAGGCAACATCAATTTGACATTCTTGCGGGTCGAGGCGCGCAACAGGGCGCGGAGTTGTGTCTTGAATAGAGCCGGTGAGCCAAGTGAGGTTCGGATGCCCCGCCAGCCGAGCGCCGGATTACTTTCGGGCAGTGGCTGTAATTCCTCGACATATTTATCCGAGCCAAGATCAAACGTGCGCATCACAACTTTCTGTGGCGCATATTGTTCGGCAATCGAATCATAGTATTCAAATTGCTCATTTTCTTCGGGGAAGTGATTCGATTGCAGGTAAATAAACTCGGTGCGATACAGTCCGACACCAACATGGCGCTCAGCCAGCTCTGAGTCACGCGGCCCGGGTAATTCGATATTGGCCGCCAGTTCAACTTCATGTCCGTCGGTCGTAACCGGCGGAAACCTGTCCAGACCGGAGAGACGTTTAATTGACTCAAGTGAATCTCCGCCTTGCTTACTCTTGTAGCTTTCCCACAACGCATCATCGGGCTTGAGAAAGACTTTGCCGAGGCCGCCGTCAACAATCAGCCGGTCGCCGTTGCGGATTTTGTTCTGCACACGTTCGGCTCCCACAACAGCCGGCAGATAGAGCGCGCGGGCAATCAGCGCCATATGCGCATGCGCGCTGCCTTCGGCGCTGACCACACCAACTGCGCCACGTTCGTAGAAATTCAATGTTTCAGCGGGAGTGATTTTTCTGGCGACAATGATAGTATTCGGCGGGAAGGGATGATCTGTTCTATCCCCGTTACCAGTCAGATGCGCCAGCGCCTTTTTGCTGACAGATTCTATGTCAGTCAGCATCTGCCGCATATAGGAGTCTTTGGATTTGCGTAATGAACGGGTGTTCTCCGCGACCAGCGAACTGTAGACCCCTTCAGCGCATTGCAAGCGCGCGGCGATTTGCTCTTTGACCGTTTTCAGGAATGCGGCGTCGCTGGCAATCATCAACTGCGCATCGAAAATCTTGACCACCGGTCCACCGGCGCGTTTACCGGCGCGTTCACGGATTTCGGTCAGTTCTGCAATCGTTTTCTCGATAGCCGTATCGAGACGTTGGCATTCGCGCTGAACTTCATCAGGAGATATTGGCCGTTCGGGAGCCATCGAATCCAGCGTAAATACTACGCGCGCCTCACCTAATGCAACACCGGCGGAGGCCGGAATACCTTGTATGTGCGTTGTTTTCACCAAGAGAGTTACCTGTAAACAGGCGGGGTCTGCAGAGAGACCTTCCTGTCTCTCTGTTATTATTGTACACTATTCATCGGAGAGGGACAATTCTTTTGATAGAAAGCTGATTTGCGAGAAAGTTTGTTTTGGAGATAGGCCGGGATAAAATCGAGAGAAAAGTGAGAAGACCGGGAAAAATAAGAAACCGCTGAGTGAACCCCGGAGAGCGGCCTTTGTGTCTCTGCATCTATGAACCCGGCTTGGTTTCGCCGAATCCGGAGACCAGAACTTCCTCCATCGCCGCCAGCGCCGCTTCCTCATCCGGACCCTCGGTGGTCACAATCAATGTTGAGCCCTGTTCGGCGGCCAGCATCATGACTCCCATGATCGACTTGGCGTTTATCTTGAGCCCGTCCTTTTCCAGCCAGACTTCTGAAGCGAATCTCGTGGCCTGCTCGACAACCATAGCTGAGGGACGGGCATGGAGTCCAAGGCGATTGGTTATGGTAGCGGAACCGGTCTTCATCGGCGGGTGAACATACGAAAGTATTCTTAATAAGTCTATACTTGATAAGTCTATGTCGGAGATGGGATGGCGAAGATGGGATGGCGGAGATGGAGTATCGGGCGGAATTGTCCGGCGAGTCACTCATTGAGCGAGAAACGTTTGCCGGATAATTCACAAACCACACCTCGCAATTCAAGCGCCAGCAGGGCAGGTAGTGTTTCGGAGACACTTAATCCCAAATCGGCTGAAAGAGAATCGATTTGCTGTGGACCCTCAGTGACTTTTTCGACTATCTTTTCTTCGAGAGGAGTCAAGTCCGCGAATTGACGCACCTGACGGGCGCTGACGCCGCGCTTCAGACGGGGTAATTGACGGTAAATATCCTCAACTCCGGTAAAAAGAGCCGCTCCCTGCTTGATGAGCTCATTACAACCCTGACTTTGCTTACGTCCGGGAAATCCGGGGACAGCGAACAGCTCTCGATTCTGGTCAAGCGCATTGTTCGCGGTCAATAGCGCCCCGGAGCGTCGCGCGGCCTCCACAACCACCACGCCCTGTGAAAGTCCGGAGATGATTCGATTACGACGTGGGAAATTCTCCGGCAAAGTCGGAGTGCCGGGCATAAACTCCGAAAACACGACCCCGGATTCGGCAATCGCTTCGACTTCACGCCTGTCCAAAGGTGAGAACTTATAATCCAACCCGCTGCCAAGCACCGCGATTGTCCTGCCTTTGACCGATAGAGCTCCTTTGTGCGCCGCCCGGTCAATCCCACGCGCCAGACCGGAAACGACTGTGATTCCGTCACTTGCCAGGTCGGCGGAAATTCTGTGGGCAAAATTGCGCCCGGTCTCGCTTGCCAATCGGGAACCGACAATCGCGATGGCGGAAAGGTCATCTTCGATATACGAACCAAGATAGAACAACACCGGTGGCCGGGCGCTGATTTCCAGCAATGAGCCGGGGTAATCAGCATCGGTGTCCAACATCACTCCCCAATTGTGTTCACGGACAATCTCAACTGCGCGTTTGGCGTGTTCAATATCTATGCCTTCGGCGATGGCCGAGGCCAGCGAGCGGGAGATTCCGGCGACTTCAACCTGTGCCGTCAGAGATTCGCCGCAAGCGGCGCTCGCAGAGCCGAAGGCGCGGATGAGTTTACTTAGCGCCACCGGACCGACACCGGAGACAGCCATCAAAGCCAGATAGCCGGTTAGTTCATCAATGCGCTTTGAGTCGTTCCAATTCATTGCCAATTCTCTGTAATAGTGTGTCCAGCCCCTGACCGCTGACTGCCGACATGTACACTACATCTGTTTTTGCAGACTCGCATATCACATTCCGGGATTCATCGCCTAAGATATCCGCTTTGCTGAGGGCCACGATACTCGGTCGCCGTAGCAGATCCGGGTCAAAGTCCCCGACCTCTTTACGTAAAACCGCGAGAGTAGCGTCAACATCGGTGGAAATGTCTATCAGGTACAATAATATCTTTGTCCGTTGAATATGACGCAGGAATTGGTGGCCGAGCCCTTTGCCGTCAGAGGCGCCTTCGATGATGCCCGGAATATCAGCCATGACAAACGAGCGAAACTCTCCGAGACGCACGATACCAAGATGGGGTTGTAGCGTAGTAAAGGGATAGTCGGCAATCTTGGGCCGCGCCGCTGAGAGTCGCGAGAGCAGGGTGGATTTTCCGGCGTTCGGCAGGCCGACCAGCCCGACATCGGCGAATAGCTTCAGCTCCAACGCGACCCGGAATGCATCGCCTTCCAGCCCGGGGCGGGCGATACGGGGAGTTTGGTTGGTGGCGGTTTTGAAATGTGTGTTGCCTTTGCCGCCACGGCCACCACGCGCCAAGACAATTCGTTTGCCATGACTGTCCAAATCACCAATGGGGTTGCCTGAGCTCATGTCCGTGACAGTCACACCGACCGGGGCGCGCAGAACAATATCTTTGCCGGCTTTGCCTTTCTTGTTCCCACCGGATCCCGGCCGCCCTTTGTCTGCGCGATAAACATTCGAATAGCGCAAGTCCAGCAGGGTCCCGAGGTTTTCATCGGCCACCATCACCACATTGCCGCCATGACCGCCATCACCGCCGTCGGGGCCGCCTTTGGGACGAAACTTTTCGCGCATGAAAGAGACGCATCCATCTCCGCCCTTGCCGGCGACAACTTCGATTTCTACATAGTCTATAAACATGTTGAATCTGTTTTCAACCTTTGTATTTTGTGTGATTACTCCCATATAACCGAATTTTCAGAGAGTGATTAAAAACTATTGATAGCGGCGCGCCCGCGCAAGCCCTATATTGGAGATTGTGAGATGAGGACCGCATTGCATTCGGCAAGCTCCTTACTTTTGAGCCCAACAGCTTTTCACGACAGACATGCTTTTAGTTCAATATGGTATTAGAATCCCATCAACATAGCTCGCAGGAAGCTCGCGCGGCATTCGACAAGGGTGAATTGCACCATAGCAACCGGCGCTTTGTTGACGCCCTGCGGGAATTCAAAGCCGCATATCGCCTTGATCCGGAGAATGACAGATACCTGTTCAAAGTCGCCGCCGCCTATCACAATACTGAACAATATGAAAAATCGGCGGAGATGTATGCCGAATTGATTGAGCGCCTCGAAAACAAGCCGTTCCGCGAAGCGCTTTTGCTGGCGCTGGCTTATCGTGGCGGCAATCTGGCGATGCTCGGCAAATACGATGACGCCCGGAAGTTGATAGACAGGGCTCTGGAAATGGACTCGGTCAGTGTCATCGGGCTGGCGATGAAGGCCCAGCTCCACCTTTCTCAGGGCTATCCGCGTGAGGCGTTGGAATATATTCAACGCGCGCATGAAATTGACCCCGGCAACAAAATTGTCTGCGCTATCCGCAACCGGATACTCAATCATCTGGAGCCATGATGAGCTCGCCGGACGATGACGACATCAGTCGGATGCAACACTACTATGATTTGCGCGCGCCTAAGTACGAAGAGATGTATGGCTTCGACAATCCGAGGCGTCGGGCCGAGCTTGACGCCATAGAAGCGCTGGTTCGCAAAACATTCAATAACAAAGCTGTTCTGGAAATCGCATGTGGCTCCGGCTATTGGACAGAATTGTTATCAAGTGTGGCAACAAGTGTCACAGCCGTTGACACCTCCAAACCGATGCTGGAAATTGCCAGCGCACGGAACTATCCGCAAGACAATGTCCATTTTGCAATCTGTGATGCGTACAATATCAGCGCTGTAGCAGGAGAGTTTAACGCGGCGCTGGCGGGGTTTTGGCTGTCACATGTTCCCAAACGACGCAGGAAGGACTTTCTCTCCGGCCTGCAAGAAAAATTACAACCCGGTTCGCTGGTGTTGTTCTTTGATAATAACCTTGTTGCGGGACTGGGCGGTGAATTAGTGCAATTCGACGGTAGCGCTGACACATTCAAAAAACGCAGTGTCGGTGATGGTTCCGAACATGTGATTGTGAAGAATTATTTTACTGTTGACGAGTTGCGCAAACTGCTGTCAGCTTATGGCTCTGTGATTGATGTCACCATGGGACATTGGTACTGGTCGGCGTTGTTTACATGTAAGTAGCGAGCGTAGCAACCGTAGGGGCGTCTGTCCCGGCGCCTTTGTCGAGTTAGGCAGAATGCTTGAATAGAAAAAAGGCGGGGAAACCCCACCACTACAATGTCACTATAATGGCAAGTATTGTCGTAACATCCGGCGTGTCAAGTCCCAAAAGCGGGGACTTGACCTACGAGAACATGGTAATACTACACTACCCGCTCGGCGAGTTTTGGTAGTGTATTGTAGAAGGTGTCGCTGATTTCAGAAAGAGGCAGGTCTGCCAGGTCTTTGATAATCAGGCGCTCGCCCCCGACTGTTCCAATGCGACGGAACTCCTGTTTGTTGTCTGTCAGCAGGCGATTGAAATCACCGTGGTTTTCCGGGGAGACAGAAACAATCACCCGCGACTGGCTTTCGCCGAATAATAATGCATCTGCGCGGATGCCGTCGGTGGTTTCCAGTTCAACCTCGGCTCCCAGCGGGCGCTCTCTATCACCGATACAACATTCGGCCAGCGCCACCGCAAAGCCGCCGTCGCTGATGTCATGCGCTGAGCGGACAAGACGTTTTTCTATCGCTGAGAGCAATGTCTTCTGCAGGCGCAGTTCTTCTTCCATATTCAGACGGGGTGGCAGGCCTTCGGTTTTACCGTGAACAACCCGTAGATATTCTGTCCCACCGAGTTCGTTTTTGGCGCTACCTAGCAAATAGATGATATCGCCTTCATGTTTGAACCAACTGGTGGTGACACAGGAAACATCCTCAATCAACCCTACCATCCCAATCACCGGTGTCGGGAACACTTTGCGCTCGGGGTCTTCATTGTAGAAGGAAACATTGCCACCAGTCACCGGTGTGTCCAGCGCCTTGCAGGCGTCGCCCATGCCTTCAATCGCGGCCTTGAATGTGTAATAGACTTCCGGCTTGTAGGGATTGCCGAAATTCAAACAGTTAGTGACCGCCAGTGGTTTGCCACCGGAGCAGACGATATTGCGCGCGGCCTCGGCGACTGCAATGCGGGTCCCTTCGTAGGGGTCAAGATAGCAATAGCGGGCATTGCAGTCAGTTGCCATCGCCAGCGCTTTGCGTGTTTTCTTCAGACGAATCACGGCGGCGTCAGAGCCGGGGCCGACGGCGGTATTACTGCGTACCGAGCTGTCATATTGATGATACACCCAGCCCTTGTCGGCGATATTCGGTGAGGCGAGCATTTTCAATAGTGTTTGATTCCAGTCAAAGTCCTGAGACAAGGTAGCGATATCAAGCGCGTGCGCTGAGTCGAGGTATTCAGGACGTTTGGTTTTGCGAATATACACCGGGGTCTCACCGCCAAGCGCCAGTGTCACTGACGGGATATCCGAGACTACCTGCCCGTTGCTTGTGACAACGAATCTCCCGGTGTCTGTCACGGCCCCGATGATTGTCGAGTCCAATCCCCATTTATCGAAAATTGCTTTAACCTTGTCTTCATTGCCTTTCTTGACACAGAGCAACATCCGCTCCTGTGATTCCGAGAGCAGGATTTCGTAAGGCGACATCCCCGGCTCGCGGGTGGGGACCTTGTCGATATCAATTTCGACGCCGACTTCGCCTTTGGCGGACATTTCAGCGCAGGAGCAGGTGATGCCGGCGGCGCCCATGTCCTGCATCCCGACTGCAAGGTCTTCTTTGATGATTTCTAACGAGGCCTCAAGCAGGAGTTTTTCGGTGAATGGATCCCCGACCTGCACCGAACTGCGTTGTGATTCGGATTCTTCACTGAGTTCGACGGAAGCGAAAGTGGCGCCATGAATACCATCACGGCCGGTTTTGGAGCCGACAATCATCACCGGATTGCCGACGCCCTCCATCGTCGCCGAAATCATGCCGTCAGTTTTGACCACACCGACAGACATGGCATTCACCAGCGGATTGCCGGTGTAGCACTCGTCAAAAAACACTTCCCCGCCCACAGTCGGAACACCGAAACAGTTGCCATAGTCACCAATACCGCGCACGACACCGTCAAACAGATGGCGCACATGCGGGTTGTCGAGCGAGCCGAAACGCAGGGAGTTTAAT
>CAZFAL010000033.1:17544-20924 GCA_964516945.1 uncultured Ignavibacteriales bacterium | reverse complement strand
GGAGGAGGGACTTATCATGTTGTTGAAGCCGGAAATCACGTGTCAGGCGCCATACGGCGCATTCGACCTCAAAATCACCTATCAATACAATCTCTTACGTGCGGCGCTGATTACCTTTACGCTCGCCGCTTCACTTATCGGTGCATTGTTTGTTTATACCGGCCGGACCGACCCGGCGGTCATTGTTTTGCCTCCCGGCCCGCTTGATAGTCTGGTTATTCATATTTTGCCGCCACCTGTCGGCCCGGGTCGGCGGTTGCCGGGCGCTCCGCCTCCGTCAGGAGCGCGCAGTCATCCGATTGGCATCCCTGTGCCGGTTTCTATTGATGACATCCTTGATTCGACGCTCGATGTGGATTCCGCAGTCGTTGCCACTGTCGTTCCGGGTGACATGCTCTTTGGGGGCGTTCCCGGCGGTAGAGCCGATGGGGTTTCAGGCGCACAAGGAGCTGAATCCGGCGGACTTCCGTCTGGTCCTGCGGCCTTTGTGCCCTGCGAGGTCGCCCCACGAGCGCTCGAGTGGGTCATTCCGGAGTACCCGCATCTGGCGCGGCGGTCCGGGCTGGAGGGGACAGTCTGGGTCAACATGTTGGTGGATCAGGATGGCCATGTGCGCGATGTGCGAATAGCGAAGGCATCCGGAGTCAGCGCCGGATTTGAGCGGGTGACTCTCGAAGCGGCGCGCAGAACCAGATTCTCACCGGCTATCCAGAACGGACTCCCAATCGCCGTCTGGATTTCTGTCCCCTACCGCTTTGTTCTCTCTCGTTGACAGCTTCTCTGGCTGTTTCGGCTCTTGCGCCGCAATTTTTTGGGATTTTTGGGGAAACCTCTTGACACCTGCACGAATGTGCAGTATATAGTCGCAACGATAGATGTCTCGGATGATTCGGCCGCTCTGGCGGTTGAGACAGCGCTGAAGCAACACTGAGACGGGAAATGCCACTGCGCCGTGTCAACGGGCGCAGACATGATGAGCGGCAATGCGACTACAGGAACTGAGCAGATACCATATTCCGTCGTCACTGATTGACGGCTGGCGCAACCGGCAGGGTGATATGCTTTTGCCGCTACAATCTGAAGCTTTGCGACAGGGATTGTTGTCCGCCGAAACTGACGACAACCGGTCATTGCTTATCTCTGCGCCGACCTCGACAGGAAAAACCTTTTGCGCCGAACTGGCGCTGGCCGGGGCGATTGTCCGGCGCCGCAAAGGTGTCCTGCTGGTCCCGTTAAAATCAATTGCCGAAGAAAAGTTCGCGGAGTTTGAACCACTGTACCGGCGTTTGAATCTCAAATGCATCGTCGCGACCGCAGATCATCCTGAATACAATACCGCGCTTGAGCGCGGCGATTTCTCTATTGCTGTTTGTGTCTACGAGAAGTTTAATCGCGCGCTTCTGAACAATATCGACCTGCTGGGGCGTCTCGGCTCATTGATTATCGACGAGGCGCAACTGCTCACCGACCCGGAGCGCGGTCCGGCGCTGGAAAGTATTCTGTTGAAACTGACCGGGTACCGGCAGGCAGGGGCTACAGTCGGTCAACGCGCCGACGTTCCGCGTTTGATTGCGTTAACTGCGTCATTGGCCTCCGACACAGCCCTCGCATCACGGCTTGACGCCCGCCTCATTCGCGAAACGCGGCGCCCGGTTGAACTGAGGCAGGGGATTCTGTTCGACGGGACCTATCGCTATTTCAATCGTGACACCGGTGAAATCGGTACTGAAAAGAGTGGCGACCCGTTTGGCTCATCCGGTTCGTCCGGCCGATCCGGCCAATTCGGTCTCTCCGGTGAGTCCACACCGACTCTCGCTGAAGAATTATTGGAGCGCTTACGCGCTGACAAACATCCGAAGCTGGTGTTTCTCAGCGGGCGGCGGCAGGTCATTGATGCGGCGTTGACTCTGGCCGCCTGCGGAAGCTGGCCGGCCGCACAGGCGGCGCTGGCGGACCTGTCCGGCGAGGAGCCGTCATCAGTGGTGCGCGCATTGTGCCGGGCGCTCACCTGTGGTGTGGCGTTCCACAGCTCGGACTTAACAGCCCGGCAACGTCGCGCCGTGGAGCGCGGGTTTCGTTCCGGTGAAATCCCTGTCATCTTTTGCACAACAACGCTTGGTCTCGGAGTGAATCTGCCCGCCGAAACGGTGTATATCGAGCCGGTCAAATACACCACCGGTGTGGTGGCTAAAGGAAGTTCCGGGAAAGGGACTCAGAGCGGATGCAATACACGGACGCGAGTATGCGCCGGTCCGGCGCCTCTGGGGCGCGCCGAATTCGAAAATATAGCCGGTCGCGCGGGGCGCTATCATTGCCGGATTGCGTCCGACAGGTCCGAACAAAAAACTGGCTCCCGATCAGCGTCAACTTCACAGGTAGCGCGGGCAGTCCTGCTGGCGCGCAGCGAATTCGAACGGGATGTCCTCTGGGAGAATTACATTGAGCCGTCAGAGAGTCCTCAATCACAATTGACGCTCACCGTTGATAGCGTGTACAGCGGTGATGCGTTGGCCCCGCTGGTCACGCTGGCCATGTTGGCCCTGGAGCTGGTTGTCTGCGGGCTGGCGCCGACAATGACGCGCCTCAATGAGATATGTTTGGCCTCCGCTGAGTTTAGTCACGCCGGGCCCAAACACGCTCAGTCTAAACGCAAAGACACGCCCGTGAAAGCGCTTGCCGGGACAGTTAAGCGTCTCTGTGGGCTTGGTCTGCTTGTTGCCGACACCAACACCGACATCGACACCGCCACCAACACCGATGCCGCCGTTGGCTCTGACTCCGGCGGACTGACAGCCACAGCGCTCGGTCGGGCCGCCGCCACCAGTGGGTTGTCTCTGGCCGGTGTAACACATATTGTCGCCAGTCTCAAACGTATCCAGCCGACGAGTCCGCGCGAATGGCTGGCGTTGGCGCTGAGCGCGCCTGACTTTGCGGCGGCGGGTGTCACCATGCCATACAGCGCCTATGGCGCTTCGGGCTCTTCTGCGATGCGACGACTGTTCGCGCGTATGCCGGATTCTGTCGAGCGAATACTGGCCTGTCTCGCAGGGGGGCGTTCTGTCGCAAACGGCGCAGGGGCCATGCAAATCCGACAGGTAGCCGGACATATCCATGCTTTGCTGACACTTGAGGACTGGCGGGACGGTAAATCCGCGCGTGTTATTGAAACGCGCCATCAAATGTCACTGGCGCAGGTGGCCCGTCTGGCGCGGCATGCCCGCTGGCTATTGCAGGGACTCACAGAGATTGCTGCAACCACTGAGGCGTTGAACGCCGAATCGGAGATGGCCCTGAAAATTACCGCCATGCAGAATTCACTGCGCTATGGACTACCGGACAATGCGCTGGCGCTACGCGAGACGCTGATTTGCCACGTGGAT